>JBHHYR010000056.1:0-19431 GCA_046757585.1 Binatia bacterium
CAAACAGCACCTGCGCCACACACCCGGCGAGGAAACCGACCCGGTGCCGTTCGGGACCACGCGCCCATACGACTTGCGGCACGGGCTCCCACCATTGGAGTCTTGGGAGCATCGCTGCCAGGCTGCTCATCCGTCGCGCAACGGCGAGCGGGCCGAGGACCTCCAAGAGGCGCAAGGGAAGCAGCAGGGCTCGCAACCGCTGGGGGTGCGGAAACACCAAGGTGATCGCGCGCCGCCGCCAGCGGTCAACGCGCGGACGCCGATGATGCTCCTCGACGTACGATCGTGCCGACTCGATCAAATCACCGTAACGAACCCCGGAGGGACAGGCCGTCTCGCAGGCACGGCACCCGAGGCACAGATCCAGATGACGCGCGACGTCCGCTGTCAGCGGCAGCGAACCCTCCTCGAGTCCCTTCAACAGATACACCCGCCCGCGGGGCGAGTCCATCTCCATCCCCAGCTCGAGGTAGGTCGGACACGCAGGCAAGCAGAGCCCACAGTGCACACAGTCGAGAAGCTTGTCGTACTCGACGAACCGGCGCGGCGCCCGCGCTGGCGCCGGCGCCGAAACGGACAGCGCAGCGACCTCAGCCATCCGCTACCCTGAGGATCCTTATCCTTCTGCGCACAGGCCACATGAGATCCGGCACCGGCTAGATCCCTCCCACGAATCGCCCGGGGCTCAGCCGGCACTGCGGATCAAGCGCGTCCTTGATGCCGCGCATCAGTGCCAGCGCGGGGATGTCGGAACCCCACGGGTCAACGCGGTCCTTCAGTGATACCGGTAAGACACCGAACACCACCCATCCGCCAGCGGCCCGCACGGCCGTTCGCAGCCACTCTGCAAACGGACCGAGGGCGCCCGCCGTGGCGCTGCTCCCTCCGATGCGGATTGATGCGACCCCGCTCCCGGCGTGTGCGAGCACCGCAGCGTCCAAGCCCCGGCGAGCTGCTTCCGCGTCGATCTGGCGGAGTACGGTCGCTGACTGCGAAGGCAGCAGGCTCACCTTGCAGCCGCATGTGCGCTCAGTCGCGGCGTCAATTTCCCCTCTGCCCCCTGCTTCAAAGACGGGGACTGAAGCCGCAGCCATCAGGCCGTCCGCCGGAAAGTCTCGCAGCGCAGCGCTCAGCTGCGCGCCTTCCGCTTCGGGCAGGCGCCGCACCGGTTGGTCACCGACACGTTCCTGCAAGCGATGCTGCTGCGCCTCGATCTCTTCGTGCCCGCCGCCGCAGTTTACGACGACTGCCGCCGCGTCGCTCCGCATCCCAACCGACCGCACCGCACCGTGGTTGAGCGCTTCGACGTACAGCGGCGCCAGGGGGGCTGCGAGTATATCGAGAGCGCAGGTCACCGCCTCGTCGATGTTCGCGGCGGGCACCACACACACCATTTCACCTGCGGGCAGCGGGCGGACCTTGAACGAGGCTCGTGCGATGATCCCGAGGGTGCCGAATGAACCGGTGAACAGTTTCATGAGATCGTAACCGGCAACGTTCTTCACCACGCGGCCGCCGCCCTTGATCACCGTCCCGTCGGCGAGGACGACGGTGATGCCGATCAAGAGATCACGCACCTTGCCTTGCGACAGCCGCAACGGCCCCGAGGTGTCGGTAGCGATCAGTGCGCCGATCGTAGTGCGCTCGGGATGCGGCGGATCGAGTGGCAGCCGTTGGGAGGACGACGCCAGCACAGTATTGAGCTCAGCCAGGGTGAGGCCAGCCTCGACTGTCACCGTCATGTCCGCGGCCTCGTGCGCTAGGATACCCCGCAGCCGGCGCGTTGACACAGCAACATCGTAGGTGCGTGGCTGGCGCCCGGTGCTGAGCTGCGTGCCGTTGCCGGCTGGAATCATCGCCAAGCCTGCTTGGGATGCCACCGCGGCGCAGCGACTCAGGTCATCGACCGTCGCAGGAAAAAGCACGCAGCCCGGCACCAGGCCATTAACTGCGTAGGGGTGCACCGCCTCACCGGTGGCAACGGCGCCGGCGCCAATCAGGTCACGGAACCGTGCGGCGACACCGCCGTACTGACTCATCCCATTCGCTCACATCGCTGCCTGCCGGTGCGGGGCAGTCGTTTCCACGCACGATCCTGGGGTCGGAAAGATCTTGCCCGGATTGCAGCGCCGCTCGGGATCGAAAACGTGGCGCAGCTGACTCATCACCAACAGATCCTGCGGAGAAAACAACAGGGGCATCTGCGCAATTTTCTCTACGCCGATGCCGTGTTCACCGGTCACACTGCCACCGAGCTCGACGCAGGCTTCGAGGATCTCGCGCCCGGCGGTGAGCACACGGCGGACCTCGTCGCGGTCACGTTCGTCGAACAGCAGAATGGGATGAATGTTGCCGTCTCCGGCGTGAAAGACGTTCCCGATACGCAAGCGATGGCGCTGCCCGATCGCCGTGATACGGTGCAGGATGTCCGGTACCTTCGTCCGTGGGACGACCCCGTCCTGCGTGCAGTAGCTGGGCGCCAGGCGGCCGACGGCGCCGAAGGCGCGTTTGCGGCTCTTCCACAACGCCGCCCGCTCGACTTCGTCCGCTGCGATGCGCACCGCCCGGGCATGATGCGCCCGGCAGATTGCCGCGACCTGCTGGACCTGCTGATCCAAGCCGGCCGCGAGGCCATCCAGCTCGACGATCAGGACGGCTCCGGCATCAGTGGGAAACCCGAAATGAAACGCGGCCTCCACGGCGCCAACGATCAACCGGTCCATCATCTCGAGCGCCGCCGGGACGATGCCGGCGCCGATGATACCCGACACCGTCGCGGTGGCGTCATCGACGGACTCGAAGATGCCGAGCAGCGTCTTCCAGGCCTCGGGCTGGCGAATCAGACGCAGTGTCACCTTCGTCACGATGCCGAAGGTGCCTTCCGCGCCCACCACCAGGCCAGTCAAGTCATAGCCAGGGATGTCCTCGACGGCGCCGCCGAGCTGCACGACGTCGCCGTTCGCCAAGACCAGCTCGACGCCGAGGACGTGGTTGGTCGTGACGCCGTACTTCAGCGTGTGCGGGCCGCCGGAGTTCTCGGCGACGTTCCCGCCGATGGTACACGCCATCTGGCTCGACGGGTCGGGAGCGTAGCACAGCCCTTCTTGCTTGACGGCGTTGGTAACCCACAGGTTGACGACGCCCGCTTCCACCACGGCGCGGCGGTTCACCAGATCGACCTCGCAGATGCGGTTCATCCGGCTCGTGCCGATCATCACCGGCGCGTCGAGCGGCAGGCAGCCGCCACTCAGTCCGGTGCCCGCCCCGCGTGGGACGAACGCGACGTGCTCGCGCTGCAGCAGGCGCAGAATGCGCGCCACCTGCTCTGTGGAACGCGGCAGTACGACCACCTCGGGTGCGCTTTTCTCGAGCGTGTAGCCGTCACACTCGTACGCGCGCAGCTCGCTGGGCCGGGCGACGACGGCATCGGCTCCGGCGATGCCGCGTAGGGCGTCCACGATGTCTTCATCCAGCATCTTTGACAGGCTACCCCACGGCTGGCTAATAGCACAAACCATCATGACGACCACCGTACCATTACAGCCCCCCTCGCGCGTGCTTCTCGGTCCGGGACCGAGCAACGTGCATCCACACGTCTTGCAGGCCATGAGCATTCCACTCATCGGGCACCTGGATCCGGCCTTCCTGCGCATCATGGACGAGACGAAGCGGCTCCTGCAGTTCGTCTTCCAGACGCGCAACGATCTCACCTTCCCGGTCTCCGGCACTGGCAGTGCCGGCATGGAGGCGTGTCTGGTCAACCTGCTCGAGCCCGGCGACGAGGCCGTGGTGTGCATCAACGGCGTGTTCGGGGCACGCATGGCCGACATCGTCGAGCGCTGCGGTGCCACGCTGGTCACGGTCGACGCCCCGTGGGGGCGGATCATCGAGCCGGCCGCCGTCACCGCTGCGTTGAAACGGTGCACACATCCGAAGCTGCTGGCGATCGTGCACGCCGAAACGTCGACGGGGGTGTGGCAGCCGCTGGAAGAGATCGGCGCATTGGTCCGTGCCGCGGACGCCTTGTTTGTCGTCGATACCGTCACGTCGCTCGGTGGCTGTCCCGTGCGCGTCGACGATTGGGGCATCGATGCGTGTTACAGCGGCACACAAAAGTGTCTCAGCTGTCCGCCAGGCTTGGCGCCGCTCACCTTCGGCCAGCGCGCCACGGCGGCGCTGCAGCAGCGCAAGACCAAAGTTCGCAGCTGGTATCTCGACCTCAGCATGATCCGGAAGTACTGGGGGGCGGAACGCGTGTATCACCACACCGCGCCTATCACCTTGAACTACGCCTTGTACGAAGCGTTACGCCTGATTCAAGAGGAAGGCCTCGAAGCACGCTGGGCCCGCCACCAGAACAATCATCAAGCCTTGAAGGCGGGCCTAGACGCCATCGGCCTGACGATCGCCTCGCAGGCTGATCATCAACTCTGGACGCTCAACAGCGTGCGCATTCCCGACGGTGTCGACGATGCCCACGTGCGGCGTACCTTGCTGGAGGAGTTCAACATCGAAATCGGTGGGGGTCTGGGTCCGTTGAAGGGCAAGACCTGGCGCATCGGGCTGATGGGCGAGTCGAGTACGGCGGCCAATGTGCTGTTCGTGTTGAGTGCCCTCGAACGCGTATTGGCCCGCCTCGGCCACGCGGCACCTGCCGGGGCCGCCGTGGCGGCGGCCGAGCGCGTATACGCTGGGCAATCGTGAGCCTGGGATCCGGATCACGTACCCGGTCCGGTCCGCGCCGGCTTGTGAAGCCGCGCGCACCGCAAGAGCATGCACGCCACATCACCACACCCGCGAGGCGTGCTACGCACGGACCGCCCGGCCGGCGCTGGGGACGGTGGGGCGGCGCGCTACTTTCTCTCGCAGCAGCTTCCTGCGTCTATCTGCCGGGCCGGCCGCCATCTGTGGTTTCACCACCACGACCACGCCTCGTCGCACTCAGCGCCATAGCGTGCCGTGCGTTGCTCGCCGACGACGGGTCTGCAGCATCACTCCAACACGCAGCTGCGCGGAGCATCGATTACCTGCAGAGGCTGCCGCCGGAGCGTACGTTCGCAGCCGTTGACCACCGCGTGAAGGCCGGCGAGCTGGCCGCGATGTTGAACACGCTCAGCGGACCGGTTGCTGAGTGGCCGGCACGCATCTGCGAGCGGTTTCGCGTGTACCGCGTCGCAGGGGGAGCGCCACTGCTCGTCACCGGCTACTACGAACCCGAGCTACCGGCTAGCCGTGCGCGCACCGAGCGCTTCCGTTATCCGCTGTATCGAGCCCCCGACGATCTGGTGCATATAGACCTGCGGCAGTTTTGCCCGGCGTGCGACAGCCGTGTGACCGAGGGTCGCGTCGAGGACGGCAGCCTGGTCCCGTACTACGCACGCGCGCAGATCGAAGCCGGCGCACTGGCGGGGCGCGGATACGAAATCGCGTGGCTCGATGATCCGATCGAGGCCTTCTTCGTGCACATACAGGGTTCTGCGCTGCTGCGGTTCGGTGACGGCGTGCACATGCAGGTCAGCTACAGCCGCTCGAACGGCCGGCCGTACACAAGCATCGGCCGCCTGCTGATCGCGCAAGGCAAGATGGCGCCTGGCCAGGTTTCGTTGCAAGCATTGCGTGACTACCTGCATGCGCATCCCGGCGAGGGGGCAGCGCTGATGGCCACGAACCAACGGTACATCTTTTTTCGCACCGTGGTTGCGGGTCCGATTGGCAGCCTCGGCGTGCCACTCACCGCTGGCCGCTCCCTCGCGGCTGACGCCGCGGTCTACCCGCCCGGCACCCTGGGCTTTCTCAGAATCCATGCTGGCCCTGGGCTGCAGGGAAGCACCGGTTCGCTGGCCGTCTCGCGCTTCACCTTCATGCAAGACGCCGGGGTAGCCATCACCGGTGCGAATCGCCTTGACGTGTTCTGGGGCACTGGCCGGACGGCAGAAGCGCTCGCCGGAGACATGCACAACGGGGGGGAACTGTACCTGGTGCTGCCGCAATGAGGCACGGGCTCAGCGTCGGCACGTCCCGCCGTTTTGCGGCAATCCTGCCATAGGTCATTGACTCGCTGCCTCAATGGACTAATGAACACAGGCAGGAGAGTCCAATGTTCGTTCGGAACCGTATGTCGCAGAAGGTTGTCACTGTGGCACCCCAGGACTCCCTTGAGGACGCGCGTGCGCTCCTGCACCGGCACCACATCCGCCAGCTGCCGGTCATGCGGAATCAACGGCTGGTGGGTATCATCACTGACCGCGACCTGCGCGGTGGGGGCCCGCAGGCGAAGACCGTTGCTGAGCTGATGACGCCAAAGCCAAAGGTCGTGGGACCGAACGTGTCCGTCGATGAGGCGGCACGCCTGCTCACCACGTACAAGATTGGGGCCCTGCCGGTGCTCCAAGGTAATCGGCTGGTCGGCATCATTGCTTCGGCGGATATCCTCAACGCGTTCGTCGAGCTTTCTGGCGTCCGCGAACCGTCGTATCGGATTGTCATTGCCGGGGCGAAGGGGAAGCAGGCTGCGGCGGAAGTGCGGCAGATCGTCGCAGCCGGGCGAGGGGAGCTGAAATGGTTGCACCCTGACAGCCGTGACGCTGCGAAGCTACACCTTCGCGTCAAGGCCCGTCGCGTCGATGACATTGTCACCAAGCTCGAGGCAGCCGGATTCGATGTCAGCGCATTGGTGGCGCCGTCGCCCGCGCGGCAGAGCTGAACCACGGCATCGCGGTCCGCGGCCGCTCCGCGCACCGGCCGCGGGTGCTCGGTGAGCCCTGTGGGTGTACCCCCCCACGTCGCGGTCATGCTGCGGCCGGAGTTCTACCCGCACCGTCCGGCGGCGGTCACTTTGGTCCAGACGCACATTTCCTATGTCCTCCTCGCCGGCGAGGAGGTGTACAAAGTGAAAAAGCCCATTCGATTTCCGTTCCTCGACTTCTCCACGCTCGCACGCCGCCGCCACTTCTGCCACGAAGAGGTGCGGCTGAACCGGCGCCTCACGACCGGCGTCTACCACGGGGTGCGCAGCATCTGCCCGGCGGGCGAGGGGTACCGGCTCGGCGCGGAGGGCGATCCCGAGGCCATCGAGTATGCGGTTCACATGCGCCGCCTGCCCGCAGACCGCATGCTCGACCAGCTGCTCGACCGCGGTCAGGTCACGCCAGAGATGATCGAGCAGATCGCCGCCCGACTCGCCGCTTTTCATGCCCGTGCCGCCGCGGGTGCGGCAGTGACTGCTAAGGGCGATCCGTCGGCCGTCGCTGGGGTGCTGGGGGAGAACTACAGCTCCATGCAGCGGTTTCGAGGTGTCACGATTCCTCCGGGCGACGACGACGCGATCCAGCGCTTCGCACGGGAGTTCCTCGAGCGGCGCGACGCGCTGTTTCGCCGACGGCAGCAGCAGCAGCGCATCCGCGACTGCCACGGCGACCTCCACAGCGAGCACATCTGTTTCGGCGACGTGCTACAGATATTCGACTGTATCGAGTTCAGCCCGGCCTTCCGCTACTGCGACGTGGCCTCGGAGATCGCGTTTCTGGCGATGGACTTGGACTACCACGGCCGTTCAGAGCTGGCGGCGCAGTTGGTGGCGCGCTACGCGTCCTACGCGAACGACGCCGACCTCGGCCAGCTGGTACCCTTCTACCAATGCTACCGTGCCTATGTCCGGGGCAAGGTCGAGAGTTTGACGAGTGCGGAAGAGGAGGTCCCGCCGGCCGAGCGCGACGCCGCGCGGCGCCGTGCATGGCGTTACTTCGCATTGGCCTACCGCTACACGTGGTCCTACAGCCCGTGCCTGGTGGCGATTGGCGGGTTGAGCGGTACCGGCAAGTCCGCACTTGCGGCCGCGCTGCACATCCGCACGGGCTTCGCGCACATCAACTCCGACGTCGTCCGCAAGCAGCTGGCGCAGCTGCCGGCTGGCGCGCGCTCTGCCGTGCCTTACGCTACTGGTCTCTACGCTCCAGAGCACAGCGCACGTACGTACCGGAGCATGTTGGTGGCAGCCAGTGAACAGCTCGCGGCCGGCCGGGGCGTGATCCTGGACGCCACATTTCAGCGCCGCGCCGACCGCGACGCCGCGCGAGCGGTGGCGCGGGAGCATGGCGCGCCCTTCGTGATCGTCGAATGCCGCTGCGATGCGCAGACGGTACGCGAGCGGCTCAACCGCCGGGTGCGCGATGGTGGAGGCCCTTCGGACGCCGATTGGGCCGTGTACCTGGAGCAGTGCCGCCACTACGAGGCCCTCGGTCCCGACGAACGCAACGACCAGCTCGTCCTGGACACCACGGCACCAACGGCGGACCTGACGCCGGCCATCGAGAGCGCACTGCGGGCGCGCGTTGAACGCCCCGGATGATGCGGTTGGTACTGCTTTTCACAAGTACGGATGACGTATGAATTCCCCCCTCCTTACCAAGGAGGGAGCAAGGGGGAGGTCGCGACCGGCGCACTTCTACCTCCCTCGAAAGGAGGGGTCGGGAGGGCTTGATGGCGCGTCGCAAAATCCCCCTCGGTCCCCCTCTGTCAAAGGGGCGGCGATACAGGGCCGCTGTTCTCTGCGGAGCGGGGTTAGGAGCCCGTTGCGGCGACTTGGGGCTTTTCCGCCCCTGCGCCCTGGCGGCTCTCGGTGAAGGCGCGTGTCTGAAAGGCAGCTGCGGTGAGACCGAGGTCCATCGCACCCTGCTCCAACCAGGCCTGCTCACCCTTCATCACGCGGGCTGCCACCTGATTCTTGCGCGCGTCGTCGTTGCTCCATAGCCCCCAGAACGACCGCCGCACCCGGCGGCGGGCACCACGGCAGAACAGATCGGCGAGTTCCAGCGCCCGTTCCGCCTCGGGGTCATGCGCGTCGAGCATCTGGCGCGCACGGCAGATCGTGGCCGCCATCGCAAAGAGCTCCATCACCACGTCCACGCAACGGAAGAGGAATCCCTGCTTGCGCTCCATCTTGGCCTGGTAGACCAGCATCCCGTGAAAGCTTTCCCGGGCGAGCTTGCGGCAGCTGCGTTCGACGAAGCGGAGATGCGGCGCGAGGGTTCCCCACTCGCTGTACGCGAACCCGCTTCGCAAGCCGCGGAACCACAGCGGCGGGTACCAGGTTGCATAATAGGAGAGAACCTTGCGCAGCGCGGCAAACTTCTCGGCGGCGCTCTTCTTGGGATCGATCATCGCCCCCGCTACCTGCAAATGCTTGTCAACGGCCTCGCGCGCCATGAAGAGGTGCATGATCTCGCTCGACCCTTCGAAGATGAGGTTGATGCGGCAATCGCGCAGGACCCGCTCGACAGGAATCGGCGTCTCCCCGCGCCCCGCGAGCGAGTCCTCGGTCTCGTAGCCACGCCCGCCTCGGATTTGCAGGGTCTGGTCGGTGATTTCCCAGGCCCGCACGGTGTTCCACTCCTTCGCCGCTGCCGCCTCGATGCGGATGTCGTAGCCGCCACGGTCCGCCATCTGACTGGCCAACTTCGACACGGAGTCCATCGCGAAGGTGGTGGCCGCCATGTCAGCAATGCGGTGTGCGATCGCTTCATGCTTCCAGATCGGTACGCCCCATTGCATGCGCGCGTTGGCCCAGCCCCGGCAGACATCGAGGCACAGCTTGGCAATACCGGCGCAGGCGGCCGGCAAGGTGAGTCGCCCGGTGTTGAGCGTGACCAGGGCGATCTTGAGTCCCTTCCCCTCCGCGCCAATCAAGTTCTCGCTCGGCACGCGTACGTCGCGGAAGCTGACCACGCCGTTGGCTAGCGCCTTGAGTCCCATGAAGCGGCAGCGGTACTCGACTTTGACGCCCGGCCAACCGGTTTCCACGATGAACGCGCTGATCTTCTTCGTTTGCGGATCGCGCGCCATGACCACGAGCAGCTCGGCAATCGTACCGTTCGTGCACCACAGCTTTTCCCCGTTCAGGATGAAGAAATCTCCATCCCGCTCCGCGGTAGTGGCCAAGCTGGCAGGATCGGAACCGACGTGCGGCTCGGTGAGCGCGAACGCGGAGATGGCACCCGCGGCGCAACGCGGGAGATACTTTTTCTTCTGCTCGGGTGTGCCGAACAGCTTGAGCGGCTGCGGCACACCGATCGACTGGTGCGCGGACAGCAACGCCGTGATGTTGCCGTCGTAGGACCCGACCATCTGCATCACCTTGGTGTACTCTGAGACGGTAAAGCCGAGCCCGCCGTACTCCTTCGGAATCTTCATTCCGAACGCACCCAGCTTCCGTAGACCCTCGACCACCTGCTCCGGGTACTCACCAGTCCGGTCAATGGCGACGGGGTCCACCTGCTCCCGCAGAAACTGGCGCAGGGCATTGTAGAATTGCGTAAACTCGGGGCGGTCTTCGCGTTCGACGGGAAAGGGGTGAATGAGTTCGAGCAGGAAATTGCCGAGAAAGAGCTCCCGCAGGAAGGTCCGGCCGGCCCATTCCGTTTCGCGAGACTCCTCCGCAACCTGGCGTGACTCAGCTTCACCAGTCGTCGTGACGTTTGCTGCACTCATGTCTGCATTTCCCCCTGCTATCCAAAGTCTTGGCCCACGCTCCGGTCCCCGGGGTCATTCGGTCGTTCTCCAAATCAGTGGAAGGTGACTCGCATCCCGGAGACAGCACGCTGTGGAAACGAGCACACTCACATCGCCCGTCTGCGGAGTCTTATACCGAGCAGCGTGCTTTTGCCAACCCCCCGGCAGGGGTCGGTCTGGTAAGCCCCGCATAGTTCGCAGACAGCGGTTCCCGATCGCTCCAGTTGCGCGCAGCGGGCGGGGAGCCTCTGATCCACAGAGACGGCCCATTGAGACGGCGCGCCCAGCCCTGGCTCGGCCACACCGAAGAGGTGGACGATGCTGCACGCTACGCGGCAATGTCTCCGGAGGAGCGCGTGTGCTGCTTCGGAGAGGTCGCGCAGCTAGCGCGCCTCTTGCTCGACGGGCGTCCCGACCGCAACGAGGTGCTAGCAGCCCGTTGAAAAACAGGGCCCCTACTGCGGGTGGCTATTTTCCGCCAGCTCTGCGTTGCCGAATCCTCAACAAAATCACCCGATTTGCCTCCGGTTCGGCGCCTTGATCTGACGCAAAATCGCTTACCCTCGCTACGGTGCCTGTTTTTCAACGGACTGCTAGCCCAGCAGGAGCGCTTGCTGCCCTGCCGACGACGTCATAAGACTATCCGATCCGCAGCAGGGGTATCCTGAAATGTGTTCATGTTTCACAACCCGTATTGACTAGACGCAGGACCGGGGCGTAAGAAGTGTAATGTCCGTGTAAAGAGAAGCCGGATCGGTCCTTGCGTGTCTGGCAGTGCAGGTGCCCGGCGGGCCGATCGTCTCTTCGGGGAGGCTACACGTGAGACGCGCGCCAGCGCGTGAAGCTCTCGCGCGTGTGGGCGCAGGGAGGTAGTCTCGATGCACGTGCCAGCCAGTCAGCGGTCTGGGGCGTGCCGCCGCATCACCACGTGGGTATTGTGGGCGGGCCTGTTCGTTGCCACCGTCGCGGGGGGCGCCACCTCCGAGAGCGTCTGAGATGATGCATGCCCGCAGTAGGTACACGCAAGCTTCGGCAGGTCGTTGCCTTCCTGCTGGGAGTTGCCGTGCTCGCTCTTCCGTGGCGAGCAGAGGCTGTCGATACGGAGATCATCGTCGGCTCCCTAACGGGGAAGCCCGGCAAGCGCCTCACGCTCTCCGTGGAAGTCGATCCTACCACATTTGCGGCGAGCGATTTCCAAAATGACCTCTTCTTTGATCCGCGGATGACGGTTGCGGTACGTGGCGTCCCGCCACGCCCAGACTGCCGGGGGAAACGCAGCCTACTGGAAGCGATCTCCATCTTTGGTTTTCTCCCAGCGGGCTGCGGTGGAGGTGCGGCGTGGACCGGAATCCGTGCCCTGGTGTCCAACGTCGATGATAGAATGGTTCTCAACGGCACGGCCTATACGTGCACCGTGATCGTCTCGGAGGACGCCCCGCCCGGCCGCTACCCGGTGGCCTGCGAGGAGCCCCTAGCTTTCGATGAACGCACCTTCGATCAATTGCCGGCACGGTGCGTGGACGGTGAGATTGCGGTGGTTACCTGCCTGGGCGACTGCACCTTCGACAACCAGGTCACCGTGGACGAGTTGCTCGCGGGGGTCAATCTCGCCCTGGGGGTGCCAGGGACGGAGGACTGCGCCGTCGCCTGGGACGTGGATCGTGACGGGGAGGTGCGGATTACAGACTTGATCCAGGGCGTGAACAACGCCCTCGATGGATGCGGCACGGCGCGCGAGCGGGCCACGCCTTCAAGGCCCTAGTGCTGTCTTCCTGCCACCGAATGCGCCTGCGTGCCCACTGTCGGGGCACATTTCCACTCTTCTCGACTGTCATCCCTGCTTGGCGGCTGGGATGACGTCTTCGGCGAAGCCCTGCAGCTCCTCGACAAAGTACGGCGCAAAGGTCATGAAGATGAAGTGCGTCACGCCCGCCCGGCGGTAGCGCTCGATGGTGTCGAGGCATTGCTGCCGGTCACCGATCATGCACTGGCGGCGGGCCTCGTCCGGCGTCGTCTGGTTCACGTGCGCAATCAAGTTGCAGATGAACTCCTCCCGCGCCGGCGCTGCCTTGTAGCACAGTGGGAGCATGACGGTCTTTTCAATCTGATCCGTCTCGCGCCCCAGCGTCTCGCCGTGGCGCTTGATCACCTCGATCAGCTCCTGCATCTTCTCGGCGCTGCCGCTGGCGTTCCACATGTCCGCGTGCTTGGCGACGATCTTGAGCAGCACCTTCGGGCCAGTGCCACCGATCATGAGCGGCGGGTGTGGCTGCTGGACGGGGCGCGGAAGGCACATGGCATCGGTGACGGTGTAATGCTTGCCGTGCACCGTCGTCTTCGGCTGCGTAAACATGCCCCGAATGATCTGGCAGGCTTCGTCGAGGGCCTCGAGGCGCCCGCGCACGGTCTTGAAGTCGATACCGAAGCTGCGATGCTCGAGCTCGAACCAGCCGGCCCCGAGGCCGAGGTTCAACCGGCCGCCGCTGATGTGGTCGAGCGTCGCGGCCATCTTCGCCACGATGCACGGATGCCGATACGTATTGCCGTTCACCATGTGGCCAATGCGTGCACGCGTGGTCGCCTGTGCCAGTGCGCTCAGGGTCGTCCACCCTTCGAAGCACGGCCCTTCCGGATCGACGAAGATCGGGTAGAAGTGATCAAAGTTCCAGAGCGAGTCGTAGCCCCACGCGTCCGCCTTCTGCCACAGATCGAGCATGGCCGACCACTCGACACTCTGCTGTCCCGTCTGGATCCCAAACCGTATCGGATGTGTGCTCATTGGTGATCCCCTCTCCTGATTCCGTGTCGCCCCGGCGGCGCCACCGCGTTCGCGCGTTGACGGCGCCCCTTCTTTCACGTGTACACTCGACCGTCAACGCCGCGGCTGCGCCGCTGTACAAGCGCCACGCTCACCCGTCCCCTCGTCCATTCCTCGGTCACGCGAACAGCCGCAGGCCCCGCGCGCGGGTGCGCTGCAGCATCTCCAAGAACGCGTCGCGACTGATCGCCTTTGCCCCCAGGCGGGCCAGGTGCGGCGTCAGCACCTGGATATCGATCCAGTCCAGGCCGCGCGCGCTCAGATGGTCGACCAGATGCAGCAGAGCGAGCTTCGACGCGTTCGGCTCGCGGTAGAACATGCTTTCGGCGGCGAACGCTCCGTCGACGTCGACGCCGTAGAGCCCGCCGGCTAGGCGCCGGCCGTTCCAGGCTTCGGCGCTATGCGCCACGCCCATCCGGTGCAGCCGTGTGTAGGCGGTGATGATCTGCGGGGTGATCCACGTTCCCTCCTGGCCAGGCCGGCGTGTGGCGGCGCATGCCCGGATGACGGCGGGAAACGCCGCATCGATCGTGAACCGCAGCGCCGTGCGCCGGCGCGCGCGTGCGAGGCTGCGCGGGACGTGCAGTTCAGTAAACTCCAGGATGCCGCGTTCCGCCGGACAGAACCACAGCAGTGGCAAGCCTTCCACCGGCCACGGGAAGATACCTTGCCGGTACGCCAGCAGCAGCGAGTGCGGGTGCAAGTCGCCGCCGATGCCCACGACGCCCTCGGCATTGGCGCTGCGCGGATCAGGAAACTCGATGATGGGCATGGGAGCGGCCGTGCCAGCGGCATTGCCTGGTTGTACGACGGCTCCCCGGCTCTTTCTAGCGGGCCCGCGGCAAACCGAGTACGCGCTGCGCAATGATGTTGCGCTGAATCTCGGAGGTGCCGGCGAAGATGGTGCCGGCGCGATAGTACAGATACGACCGGGGCCAGCGGCCGTGAGCGACGGCACGCGGATCGCCGTTCACCAGCTGCCCGTCGACTCCGAGGATTTCCATCGCCGCGTCGTGCAAGCGTTGACTCATTTCGCTCCAGAACAGCTTCACCAGCGAGCTTTCAGGGCCCGGCTTGCCGTGCCGCAACAGCTGCGTCAACGTTCGCCAATTGTGCAGCTTGAGCAGCTCGACCTCGATGACCGCCTGGGCGAGGTGCTGGCGGACGAGGCGATGCGCCGCCGCCCGGGAGCCGTTCACACTGCGGCTACGCGCTAGTGTGATCAGCTCGTCCAGCAGCATGCGATGCACCACCAGCTGGCGCGCCGAGGTGCCGCGTTCGTGGGCGAGTGTCGTCTGGGCGATTTCCCAGCCGTGGTTCAGCTCACCGACGAGGTTGCCGGCGGGAATACGGACATTCTCCAGGAACACTTCATTGAACTCTTCGCTGCCGGTCATCTGCTTCAGCGGCCGGATGGCGATGCCAGGGCTTTGCATGTCGACGATGAAGAAGCTGATGCCCTTCGACTTCGGCGCGCCCGGATCGGTGCGAGCCAGGAGGATCCCCCAGCGTGCAAACTGCGCGTAGCTCGTCCAGACCTTCTGGCCGTTGACGAGGAAGTCGTCCCCGTGCGGCTCCGCCTTGCAGCGCAGCCCGGTGAGATCGGAGCCGGCGTTGGGTTCGGAAAACAACTGGCACCAGATTTCATCGGCCGCCAGGATCTTGGCCAGGTAGCGTTCCTTCTGGGCCGGGGTGCCATGACGGATCAGGGTCGGCCCGACCAGGTTCACCCCGATGCGCCCGATGATCTCCGGCGCCCGCGCCCGCGCGAGCTCCTCTTGCAAGAGATAATTCTCGACTACGCTCGCCCCACGCCCCCCGTACTCTTCGGGCCAGTGGACACCGACCCAGCGCCCGGCAGACAGTCTGCGCTGCCAGGCAATCAGGAAGGCCACTTCGTCAGCCAGCGTCGCCGGCTCGGGCGTCGCGCGCGGGAGGTTCTCGGCGAGCCACGCGCGCAACTCGGTCCGAAAGGCTTCCTCGCGGGGAGAGAAGGAGAGATCCATCTAAATGGCTCCGCACTGCCGCAACGCGGCAATCTCGCCCACGGACAATCCGAGCAAGGTGCGTAGGAGGTCCGCCGTGTCAGCACCGAGACGTGAGGCCGGCTGGTAACGAGGCCGCACGTCATCGATCTTGATGGGGCAACCCACTTCGTGCAGCCGGCCAAACTGCGCGTGCTCGACTTCGATCACCATGTCGCGGGCGCGTACCTGCTCATCTTGCAGCGCGCGCTCCACCGTGTACACCGGCGCGCATGGAACCTGCCCGCGCAGCACATCGAGCCACTCGGCCGTCGTCTTGGTGCGCAGCACGGTTTTGAGCAAGGGGATGAGCTCGTCGCGATGCGCGAGGCGATCCTGAAAGGTGCGAAAGCGGGGATCGCCGGCGAGATGGCCGAGCCCTACGCGTTCGGCCAAGCGCTGCCAGAACTTCTCTTTCATGCACATGATCACGATGTTGCCATCCTGCGTCGGAAAGTTCTGCGACGGCACCAGCGTCTGATGCGCCGAATCCGGCAGCCGCGCTAACTTGTAGCCCGCGTTGAGGATCCAGACTGCGAGATAGTTCAGCATGGAGACGGCAGTATCCAGCAGACTGACGTCGACGTCGCAGCCCACCCCCGTGTCCCGTGCGCGCAGCAGGCCGATCAACAAGCCGAGCGCGGACATCGCACCGGCAGAGAAGTCGATGATCGATACTCCGCAGCGGGTCGGTGCCGTCCCCGGCTCACCGGTCATGCTCATGAAACCGGCCAGCGCCTGCACCAGAAAGTCGTATCCCGGATCGGCGGCGCGCGGACCGGTCTTGCCGAAGCCGGACAGACAGCAGCACACGATGCGCGGATTGATCCCTTTCAAGCTCGCGAAATCGAGGCCCAGCTTGGCCGGCAAGTCACCCCGCGGATTGGCGTACACCGCATCGGCCACCGTGACGAGACGGCGAAACACATCCTGCCCCTGCGGGATGCGCAGATTCAGGGTCAGCGACTTCGCGTTGCGGTTGAGCGATTGGAAGTACGGGCTATCCCCGTCGGCGGCGTGCGGCGGCACGTTGCGGGCCTCGTCGCCACCAATCGTGGGGTCCTCGATCTTGATGATGTCCGCGCCCAAGTCGCCGAGTACCGTCATGGCGTAGGGTCCCGCGCCGAGCTGCGTCAGTGCGAGGATGCGAACTCCGCAGAGCGGAAGAGACGACATTGCACCTGTGTACTAAACCCAGCGCCGCGCGCAAGGGGCAGGGGCGGCACCTTTCTCCGTTGGCCTTTTGAAGTTGATCGTTTCCGCTGGCTGCAAATGAGCGGTCAGTCAGCGCCGGCGGCTTAGCTCCGGCCGAGACGGTGAACGGAGATCCGCGAACGTGGCGCGGGAATGACGAGACTGAAATTCGCGCGCCACGCGAAGATTCTCGGAAGTAGTAGGTCAGGGCGGACAACTACTGTTGGTCACGCCATCGTCGGCCTGGTCGCAATCGGTTTCGAGGGCATCCATCGCGGTCACCATGAGACAGGTACGACAGGCTACCCGTTCAGCTACGCAGCCGGAAAAGTACCTCGCCCCGCGGCACGTACCGGGGAAGGCTGTGTTCGATAGGACGCCGTTGCACCGCTTGCCGACATCCCGGCTCAGCCTTGCAACGGCTTTCGGGATCTTCTCGTTCGGGTCCGTTCCCGGGCAGGCTGCGATTGCGGCAGCCTCGACTGCCCCACTCTTGAGGGCATCCTCCGCACAGGTGTTGAACACCTTGAGCATAGTGCGGGCAATCTTATCGGCATCCCGGGCCACCACGTACTGGCACATGCAGGCCCGCCGATCAGCGTTGCAGGGAATGATGGCGGCATCCAGATCGGCCCCGAAGATGTCACGGGTGAGGTTGACCTCTTCTCCGACTGCCGCCTGGTTGACGGTGGCGGCGTCGGTTTTGGCGAAGCGGGGCGCGACACCTGTGCACTCGTCGATTTCGCTGTCAATTGTCCTCTTCATCGCTCGAGCGACCCTGATTTGACGGCCGGCAACGAGGCACGCCGTAGCCGTGCCCGGCAGCTTCGCCTTTCCGGCGTTCTTGACGCACAGGCGGTTCTCCTTGCCCCGTACCGCTGCGACCTGCGCACCGCGCCCGTTCAGCTCGTTGATACACTTCTGCTCGTTGTTGTTTTCAGGAGGCAAACCGCGCTCCACCAGGATGTCATAGTCCTCGCCGATTGTGCCGCCCAGGCTGTCGTCGGAGCCCCACATAGCCACCCAGTGGCCCATCCGGTCGGTTGTGACCTGGGGGTTGAGGTTGCGTCCATCGGCGTTCGCGTTCAGCACTGCCGGTGCCGTCCACGTCGCCCCATTATCCGTCGAGCGTGCCACCAGAATATCCGGGCCAGCGCGCATCGTGCTGCCCACCATCAGCTTGCCCCCTGCTTGGCAAAGAGGCGGAATCGATATGTCACCGCAATTCCGACCGCCGGAGCTAAGCCGCCGGCGCTGACTGACCACTCACTTGCAGTCAGCGGAAACGATTAACAGTCCGTTGAAAAACAGGCACCGTAGCGAGGGTAAGCGATTTTGCGTCAGATCAAGGCGCCGAACCGGAGGCAAATCGGGTGATTTTGTTGAGGATTCGGCAACGCAGAGCTGGCGGAAAATAGCCACCCGCAGTAGGGGCCCTGTTTTTCAACGGGCTGTTAACTTCGGAAAGCCGACGATGATGAAAGTGGTGGAGCGGTAATCAACCTCGACGTTTCTCAAGGACCTGCAACGTTTCCTGATTCGGTTGATCAAATTGGCAGCGCTCTCGGAGTCGTTGACCTGTATGCCGACGATATCGAGGCCAGTGCTTGATTCCGTCAACCGACGCGTACCCTCCGGCCCCACATTGCCCAACGTCCGTGAGCAGCGAAGCGTGCCCAGGATCGTGGTCAGGCTCATTCGACCACCCACGGGCCGGATCTGCGCAGCTACTGGCTCCGGAGTGAAAGCTGACGGCGGGCACTGGCGGAAATTGAGGTAGCACCGGATTCGCAGCTGCCAAGCGCGCCGTTGACGGCAGCAACCAGCTCGTCCACGGCGACCTCGCCGTCACCGTTCCGGTCGAACGCCCCGCAAGCACTGAGCGGTCTATTCCCGAGGGCGATGTTTACGCCCGTCACGAGCTCGTCGACCGTGACATGCCCGTCGCCGTTGCAGTCGCCGACGCAACCCGTTGATGTGGGGGTCCGGCTCTCCGTCGCCGAGGGCCATGGCGTTGCTGCCCCAGTCCGAGTCGGGGTGTCGGTCGGCGTTGCCGAGGCGGTCTCTGTCGCGGTCACGCCGCCCGTGAACGTCGCTGCTGGCCTTTCAGTCGCGCTGGGAGTTGCCGTGACCGCAGGGGTCGGTCGTAGAGTTGCCGTGCGGGTGGCTGGAGACGTGGAAGTTGGCGTGTTCGTGTGCGTTGCACTCGGTATCGCGGTGAAAGGCACGGTGGCCGTGCTGGTTGGAGACTTGGTTGGAGTCGGCCTCGGCGTCCTGCTTGCCGTCGACGTTGCCGTTACCGTCGCGGTGGCCGCCGGTACCGGAGTATAGGTTGCTGTACGTGTCGGCGTAGCCGTGAGCGTCGGCGTATCGCTCAGCGGAGGGCAGTCCAAATTGTGACCGGGGTCATATTTCCACGCGCCCTGCCCGTACACCGCCGCGTACAGGTAGCGCGGATCGGATCGGTCGAGCTGCACGTCGGCAATCGGCGCTTGGTGGATCGTCAGGCCCGACGTGATGGATGACCACGTTGTCCCGTTGTCGGTGCTTACATCGATTCCGCCGCGATGAACGCCGAGCGGGCCCACGAACCCCTCAGCTATGTAGACGCGATGCGGGCAAGAAGGGTCTACCTCGACGTCGCTAGCGGTGTAGCCAATAGGTGGTGACGCCATCCGCGTCCACGTCCCGCCCGGCAGGAGACGGTACAGCCCGTCCGTGGTGGCCATGAAGAAGGTGCCGGCTGCTACCGGCGAGGACGTGATCTTCATCACCACGCGGGGGGCGGGCGAGTTCAATCCCCACGGTTGCCACGAGGCGCCGTCGTCGGTGTCGGCGGCAACGGGGACGTAGGAGCGAGTGAGACAAGTCAAACTCAGACGCTGCCTG
>JBHHYR010000057.1:0-19399 GCA_046757585.1 Binatia bacterium
ATCCGGAAGCAGCGTAAACGGTCCCAGCGCTTGCTCGATACGGTTGCGGGTGTCCCGGTTGGATACAAAATGCGATACGGCCAACCGCGCGCATTCCCCACCCCCGAGTGGCATCAGTTCAATGAAACGGACATGCCAGTCACGCTCGAATGTGAGGTGCGCCAGGTCGACGACGTCTTCGTCGTTGTACCCTCGGGTGACAACCACATTGAGCTTGATGGGCCGCAGGCCCGCGGCCTCCGCAGCTTCGAGGCCTGCCCAAATTTCCTCGACGGTTCCGAACCGCATAATCCGCTGCAAACGGCCGGGGTGTAGGGTGTCGATGTGCACGTTGACGCGCCGTAGCCCCGCCTGCGCGAGACGTTCCGCCAGCCTGGGCAGCAAGATCGCGTTGGTGGTCATGGCCAGGTCCCGCAGACCGGGAAGACGGCCGAGGCGTGCCACGATATCGAGCAAGTCCGGTCGCAGGGTCGGCTCGCCGCCGGTCAGGCGGATCTTGCGGAACCCCACCTCGAGCGCCGCGCGTGCCACCCGTTCGATCTCGGCGGGGGACAGCAAATCGGCCGCACGCGAGAACTGCAGGCCGCTGAGGGGCATGCAGTACACGCAACGCAGGTTGCAGTGGTCGATGAGGGAGATGCGCAGGTAATCGATGGTCCGGCCAAAGACGTCCTGGGGCATACGCCAGGTGTCCATGTAAGTGGCGCAGATGTCAAGTTGGAGGGCAATGGGACGTGCGGAACGGGGTTTTCCTGCGGCAGGCACCGGGGGGCTGCGGAGCCGAGCGCGTTGACTTCCGCGAACGCAGTTGGCAGGGTCACCCCACTTTTACCAGCTGGCTCGGAAACCCCACACGGCGATGTTTCGACAAGCTGCGCATGACCGGATCGCGCCCACGGGTTCAGTGAAATGGGGCGTTCATCCTGCGAACGCCTGCGCGGCTCAGCCCGCGGGGCGCGGCCCGGTCTGATGCACGCCTGGCAATCGCGCGACGAGGTTGGGTGAGCAATGCAGGCTAGCGGACCACGCGACGGGTGGAGTACTCGCATCGGAGTCATTCTTGCCGTTTCCGGGTCGGCCGTCGGGTTGGGGAATTTTGTGCGCTTTCCCGGCCGTGCGGCCCTCTACGGCGGCGGCGCATTCATGATCCCATATTTCATTTCACTCGTGATATTGGGAATCCCGATTTGCTGGCTGGAATGGACGCTGGGGCGGCAGGGTGGCCGCTACGGATTCAACTCTGCCCCAGGCCTGTTCAGCGTTGTGACGCGTACCAGATCGGCACAATTTTTCGGAGCGCTGGCGGTACTCATTCCCCTCGTCATCTACATGTATTACGTTTTCATCGAATCCTGGTGCCTGCGATATGCTTGGGACTACCTGATCGGGAACATACAGCCGGGGCCGGACCCGAATCAGTTCTCATCCTACTTTTCCACCCGGTTCAACCGGTCCATCGGCGCGCACCGGGACGGTGCGCTGTTCGAAGGGCTCTCCGGCGGCCTCGTCTTTCTGAGCATCTGCTTCGTGATCAACTTCACGCTCATCTACCGCGGTGTGGCCAAGGGCATCGAAACGTTCTGCAAGTGGGCCATGCCCGCGCTGATCGTGGCGGCGCTCATCGTTCTCGCCCGGGTGCTCACACTCGGGACACCGAATCCCGCCCATCCCGATCAGAACGTGCTCAATGGGCTCGGGTTCATGTGGAACCCGAAGCCGGTCGGCAGTGGGAGCACGTTCTCAGCCCTGGCTGACCCCCAGGTGTGGCTCGAGGCGGCCGGGCAGATTTTCTTCTCGCTCTCTGTCGGATTCGGCATCATTCTCACGTACGCCAGCTACCTGAGACCGCATGATGACGTGGTGCTGTCCGGGCTGACTGCCTCGGCGACGAACGAGTTTTGCGAAGTCTGCCTCGGCGGACTGATTACCATCCCGGCCGCCTTCATCTTCCTGGGGGCGGCACCGCTGTCCCAGGTGGCGGGCTCCAGCATAGGCCTGGGGTTTCATGCGGTCCCGGTCGTGTTCGAGTACCTCCCGTTCGGACGTTTCTTTGGCTTCCTCTGGTTTGGCTTGCTCTTTCTGGCTGCGGTGACCAGCTCGATCTCGATGCTGCAGCCGGCGATCGCTTTCTTGGAAGAGGGCTTCGGGATGGGGCGCCGCAGTGCCATGGCTGCGCTTGGCTTGATCACCGCCACGGGCGCGCTGCTCGTCGTGTACTTCACCAAGAACACGGTTGCGCTGGATGTGATGGACTTCTGGGTTGGCAGCGCGCTGTTGATTGTGCTGGCGTTGTTCGAGGTCGTCCTGTTCGGATGGGTCCTCGGGGTGGACCGCGGCCTCGACGAGGCAAACCGCGGCAGCGATATCCGGATCCCGCGCGTGTTCGGGTTCATTATTCGCTACGTCTGTCCCACGTATCTGCTGGCCATTCTCGGAGGCTTTGCCTACCGCAACTTCCCGGCGCAGGCGCGCGCCGTTGCACAGCGGCCCGCAGCGCTGTTGACGGTGAGTTTCATCGGTCTCGTTTTCGTCTTCCTCTTGTTGCTGGTTCGCTTGGCAGTGCGGCGCTGGGAGCGCGAGGGACGCTTCGAGCGTGTGGCCCGTGCCCGCCTCCGGTCCGACGGGATCGGACGCAGTGTTCTGTTGCCCTCTTCTTCCGACGGGGAAGACCGATGACGTTCGTTGGGTGGTGCCTAATGCTTGCCTCGGTCGGGTTCGTCGTGATGTTGAATGCGTTTTGCTTCTATCGCGTGCTCAAAACGCCAGGGGCCGAAGACCATCTCCATGCGCCGCTCGATATCGAAACCCGAGAGGACCTGGAGTGATATCGCACTCGCCACGGCAGGCGGGCCACCTGACCTGACGGGGCCCCGGGCCCTGACATCACCCGAGCAGTAGCAGAATCGCCGCGCCGGCCGCGAGCCGATAGTAACCGAAACCCGTGAAGGTGTGCCGCTGCACAAATACGATCAACGCGCGCACGACGATCAAGGCGGATAGGAACGCCGTCATGAAACCGATCCCAAGCGACAGGATGTTGCTCGCGGCAAGCAGGTGACGCGCCTTGAACAGGCTGTAGAGGCTGGCGGCGAACATCGTTGGGATGGAGAGGTAGAAGGAAAACTGCGTCGATGCTGGCCGGTCCATCCCAACGACCATGCCCCCGATGATCGTGGCGGCGGCGCGTGAGACGCCGGGAACCAGCGACAGCACCTGTGCGGCGCCAACCCAAGCCGCATGCCTCCACCCCGCCGCCTCGATGGTATGGACGTGAAAGCGCCACTCCTGCCGTTCCACCAGGATGATCAGCAAGCCCCCGACCATCAAACTGACGGCCACCACGATTGGACTGAACAAATGTTCTTCAATGAGTCGGTGACACAACAACCCCGCGACAGCCGCCGGCACGAAGGCCACGAACACCTTACCGATCAGTGATCGGGCCCCTGCGTCGGTGCGTGCACGCCGCAGCAAGTCCGACAGGGGACCAGAATAATGCCAGATGACAGCCCAGATGGCGCCCAGCTGGATGAAGATCTCGAACGTCTGACGTGCTGTTCCAGGATACTTGAGGACCGCCGAAGCGACGATGAGGTGTCCGGTCGAGGAAATGGGGAGAAATTCGGTGATCCCTTCGACGATTCCTAGCACGATGGCTTTGAGCATTATCATTAGGTCCACTGCCTCTGGCCCTGGCGGGAGCCGAAACCGCCGCAGCTGTCGTGCCTGCGGACCTCCATCGATTGAACCTTCGCCTGATTTTCGCTATACGGGTAGCGGAGGGTCACATGATCCTGACAAAGCGTCAGCGACAGCTGTACAACTACCTGGACGACTACATCGCGCGTCACGGGTACGCGCCGACCCTCGAAGAGATCGGAGAGCACTTTCACCTTTCGTCGTTAGCGACTGTACACAAGCACCTCTCCAACTTGGAGCACAAGGGGCTCATCGTTCGCAAGTGGAACTTCAGCCGCGCGATCGAGTTGGTGCCACGGCAGAGGAAGTCGGGGGCCGTCGAGGTACCGCTGCTTGGTCAGGTGGCTGCGGGGCAGCCCATCGAAGCCTTGGAGACCAGCGACACCTTCACCGTTCCTGAAGAGTTCATCCGCCGCCAGAACACCTTCGTTCTGCGTGTGAAGGGGAATTCGATGGTTGACGACGGCATCTGGGACGGCGACTACATCGTTGTCGAGGAACGGCAGTCGGCTGACAACGGGGAGACCGTGGTCGCGCTGGTCAACGGTGACGCGACGGTCAAGAAGTTCTATCGCGAAAGGGGCGGGAAGGTACGGCTCATGCCAGCCAATGAGTCGATTGCACCGATTCTGGTGAATGAGCGAGACGTGACCATCCGCGGCGCGGTGGTCGCGGTGATGCGCAAGTATTAGCCGCAGTTGCACGAGCAACGGGAGAGGGGACAGGGACTACGATCCGCAAAAGCCGGGCGCTGCAACTACGGTTGCAACCGAGCGCCGGGACGCGCGGCGGTTTTGATCGCACGGGGCACTGTGACCCCCGCCCCAGCGTAGGGCGCTGAGCGATGGGTACATTTGGACTCTACATTCACATTCCGTATTGCCGTGCGAAATGCCCCTATTGCGACTTCAATTCCTACGCGGCGCAGCGATGGCCCGAGCAGGCGTACGTCGCGGCGCTGTGTGACGAGCTTTCTCATTATGCCGCGCTCGCGAAATGGAGGGGTGGCAGGGTGAGCACGGTCTTCTTCGGCGGCGGGACGCCGTCGTTGTTTTCAGCTCGCTCGATCAGGCGGATTCTCACGCGTGTGTCAGAGCTCTGGGAGCTTTCGCCGCTAGCCGAAACCACGCTGGAGGCCAACCCGGGAACGGTGTCGCTCGGGAAGCTGAGCGCTCTGCGGGCGGCCGGCGTCAACCGCGTGAGCTTCGGAATCCAGTCGTTCACGCCGCGCCACTTGCGCACCTTGGGTCGTATTCACAGCGGGGAGGACGCCGTGGCAGCCGTGCAGCTAGCGCGTGCCGCGGGGTTTGCCGACGTCAGCATCGACCTCATCTTCGCCCTCCCGCAGCAGACGCTGGCGGAATGGGAAGGCGACCTGCGGCAAGGATGCGCACTACGTCCAGATCACATCTCCGCCTATAATCTGACCTACGAACCGGGTACCCCGTTCCACACGCTGCGGGCGCGGGGAGCGTTACGGGAGCTACCCGAAGAGATCGAGGTAGCAATGTTCCTGCGTACGCGCGCGCTGCTCGCCGCGGCTGGCTATCAGCAGTATGAGATTTCAAACTATGCTCGACCGGGATTCGCCTGCCGCCACAATCTCAACTACTGGCGTAGTGGTGATTACCTCGGTGTCGGTGCGGGGGCGCACTCGTACACCGCGGCTCCGTGCGGCCGCCGGATCGGGCACAGCGAGGCTGTTTGGGGATGGCGCTGGAGCAACGAGAGACTCCCCGATCGATATCTGCGTGCCGTCCGCGAGAACGGCCAGGGCCGGAGCACTGAAGAGACACTCGACGAGAGGCAAGCGCGCGGGGAGTTCGTCTTCCTCGGCCTGCGCTGCCGCGAAGGCTTCGCGGCAACGGAATTTCGTCAGCGCTTCGGTGCCGCGTTTCCAGCCGCGTTTCCTCACGTCTACGACCTCTGCGCACAAGGATTGCTGCGGGACGCCGATGAGCGGTGGCGGCTCACGACGCGGGGGTTCCTGGTTGCGGACAGCGTGTTCGCCACGTTTCTGTAAACGTCGTTGAGTGCGCAATCCGTCCATCAGGTCGGGATTTCGGAAGAACAAGGCCTGCGTGGGTAAGACGAACTGGGACTTACGCGAGCGGCGCTGCATCGGCGGCCGTGATTCTCCGGACCAGCAAGGTTGATCATACCCGGGCTTGGCTGCGCCGTGCGCTGCGTGTGGCGAGTAGGAACGTCACGGCGCAGAACGCGATGCTGATGGCAACCGAGGGGGCAAGCGGCGGAACCAATCCCGCAGCGGGCGGACGCTCGAGGTACAGGCAGCGGCGCAGAGCCGCCACGCCGTAGGTAAGCGGGTTTGCAGTCATGAGCCAGCTCAGTGGTGCTGGCAGGCCACGAGCTGGGAAGAACGCTCCGGAGAGCAGCCAGATCGGAATCAGGATGAGGTTCATGATGGCGTGGAAGCCCTGCGTCGATTCCATGTGCCAGGCAATCATGAGGCCAAGGCTGGTGAGACTCAGCGATACAATGACCATGACCCCGATCGTCGCTGCGACCGAGGCCACCGACAACGCGATACCGAGGAGAGGCGCCATGAGCAGGAACAGCGCGCCTTGGAGGACGGCAAGCGACGTTCCACCGCACGCCTGTCCGAGCACAATGGCCCAGCGAGGCACCGGCGCAGCCAGGACACCCTGGAGGAATCCTTCGCGCCGGTCCTCCACGGTGGAGATGGTCGCGAATATCGCGGTGAATAGGAGCACGAGCGTGATCACTCCAGGGTAAAAGTACTCGACGTAGCTCGTCTCCGTACCGGCGGGCCGAAAGGAGGCGTTGAGGCCGCCACCCAGTAACAGCCAGAAGACCAACGGCTGGGCGAAGGCGCCCGTGACGCGGCTGCGCTGGCGGATGAACCGGACGACTTCCCGGTGCCACAACGCATAGACTGGCAACAACGATCGGCTCATGCCTGCATCTGCTCCGGCGTCCCATCTGCCCAGAAGCGGTGACCTGTGAAATGAATGAATGCGTCCTCGAGCGTCGGCTTGCCGTAGGATACCAGGATCACGTCCGCCGGAAAGGCTTCCACCAGGTCGCGCACGAATTCGTGCCCGCGCGACCGCTCGATCCGCAACGTGCCGTCCACGACCGTTACCTCGCCGCCGAAACGCTCGCGGATCTTCAGCCGCAAGGCAGCAGGATCCTGCGTGTGGACCACGACGACGTCGCCCCCTACGCTGTCCTTGAGCCCTCCCGGCGATCCGACACGCACCAGCTTACCGCAGTGCAAGATCGCGACCCGATCGCAGCGCTCGGCTTCTTCCATGTAGTGCGTTGTGAGTACGGCAGTCACACCCTCCTGTTCGCGTAACTCCTGCAGGTAGTGTACGAGGTCGCGCCGCGCGCCAGGGTCGAGGCCGGTGCTCGGTTCGTCAAACAACAGCAGGCGGGGGGCGTGGAGCAACGCCTTGGCCAGCTCTACACGGCGTTGCAGACCTCCCGACAGGGTTTCGACGCGATCCTCGGCGCGCTCGGTCAGACCAAGCCGGCGCAGCACCAGATGGGCGCGCTGGCGCAGCGGAGCGCCACGCAGCCCGTAGAGATGGCCGTGGCAGAGGAGATTCTCCATCACAGTGAGCTTTCCGTCGAGGCTGGGACGCTGAAACACTACGCCGAGATGCCGGCGCACAGCCTCTGGTGCGCCGCACAGCGCGTCACCGAAGATGAACGCCGCGCCCGCACTGGGTGTCATGAGGGTCGACAAGATCTGGAAGAGTGTTGTCTTGCCACTACCGTTGGGTCCCAGGAGCCCGAAGATCTCCCCACGCTTCACCGTGAAGCTGACCTCGTCGAGCGCGACGCGCGTCCCGTAGACGTGCCGGAGCCGGTCGACCCTAATGGCTTCCTGGCCCAACTGTGGAACCCCCTGGGGCATCTCAAACGCTGCCGCAGGCTGTGGTGCGCAGTCGGTAGCGGGGGCGATACAGTCCCAGCGCCCGTTTCAGGGCAATCTCTAGGGGCGGCGCAGTCATGAGACGACCTACACTTCTGCAGCATAGTGCCATAGCGCGCTACCGTCCGAAAGCTCGCACCGGCGACATGGTAAGCTTGAGGGCCAACGTCACAGGAGAGTGTGAACTCCAACGCAAGAACGGGGCGGCATATCGCCATCCTGGCCATATCGTGGCACAATATGTGGTGAACGCTTGCACCGCGGGGAACAAGGAATGATTGACTCGGTGGAAGAATACGTCGGGAAGCGGCAGTCCATGGTGTTAGCGACACACGTGAACGGTGAAGTGCGAGCCTCCACCACGTGTTTTGCACCAGGCGAGCACATGACCATTTACTTCCTCGTGTTTCAGAACAGCGTCAAGCATCGGGGACTGCTGGAGAACCGGCAGGTGTCGTTGGTCATTGACGATGGGTTCGCGATTCCAATGCGCGGGGTGGAGATCATCGGCAGTGCCGATGTGGTCACCGGCGCCGAACGGCGGCGTGGCCAAGAGCTGCTAACCAGACGATTTCCGGACCTGATCGACGTATGGAACGATTCGCGCATTCTCATCGTGCGCGTCACGCCAAGTCGGGTCCGCTACACCGACTGGACCAAGGGCCTTGGCCAGAGCCGCGAGGCCAGTATCCTGTCGCCTGCTGCGGGTTCGTGAAGGCGTAGCGCGCCCGGGGTCTTCGAGGGGGAGAGTCGCACCCATTTACTAAATACGCTATCTGTGTGGGCAACGCACGAGTTGGAGAATGGGGAAAAGCCTGCTTGATAAGGTGTGGGAAGCGCACGCGGTCCGCGAGTTGCCATCGGGACAGACGCAGCTTTTCATCGGCCTCCACCTGGTTCACGAAGTGACCAGTCCGCAGGCCTTCCAGATGCTTCGCGAGCAGGGGCTCCGAGTACCCTTTCCCGAGCGCACCTTTGCGACCGTTGACCATATCATCCCCACGGATACACGGCAGCGCCCGTACGCCGACCTGCAGGCCGAAGGCATGATGTGCGCTATCGAGCGCAATTGCCGCGAGTTCGGAATTCGCCTCTTCGACGCTGGTAGTGGCCATCAAGGTATCGTGCACGTCCTCGGCCCGGAGCTGGGTCTGACGCAACCGGGGATGACAGTCGCCTGCGGTGACAGTCATACGAGTACCCACGGAGCCCTCGGCACCGTTGCCTTCGGGATCGGCACCAGTCAGGTACGGGACGTCCTGGCGACGCAGTGCCTGGCAATCGAAAAGCCGAAGCTGCGGCGGATCACGGTCGATGGTGCCTTGCAGCCGGGCGTCTACGCCAAGGATGTGATTCTCCACATCATCCGCCGGCTTGGTGTGAAGGCTGGCGTTGGCTACGCGTACGAGTACGGCGGCGCGGTGTTGGCGCGCATGAGCGTGGAAGAACGCATGACGGTCTGCAACATGAGCATCGAGGGAGGGGCGCGCCTGGGATACGTCAGTCCGGACGCGACCACCGTCGCATACCTGCGCGGCCGGGCGTTTGCACCGGTGGGCGACAACTTCGATCGCGCACGTGGCTGGTGGCAATCCATGGCGTCAGACCCGGACGCGTCGTATCATGATGTGGTACGCTTCGATGGAGCCGGCATCGGACCAACCGTCACGTGGGGAATCAATCCCGGTCAAGCCATTGGCATCGATGAGAAGATTCCGCCGCCGGAGGCGTTCTCTGAGGACGAATGCGCTGTCGCGGAAGATGCATACGCGTACATGAACCTCACGCCTGGCGCTGCAATCCGTGGGACTCGCATCGATGTCGCATTCATTGGCTCGTGCACCAACGGCCGGCTCTCCGATCTGCGCGAAGCGGCACGAGTCGCGTGTCGGGGGCACGTCGCACCCCACGTCAAGGCCCTCGTGGTGGCCGGCTCGCAGGCAGTGGCACGTGCGGCCGAGGCGGAAGGACTCGACGAGATCTTCCGTCAAGCGGGGTTCGAGTGGCGACTCCCAGGCTGTTCGATGTGTCTGGCGATGAACCCCGACAAGCTGGTGGGCCGGCAAGTCTGTGCCTCGTCCAGCAACCGGAACTTCAAAGGCCGGCAAGGAAGTCCGGCGGGACGGACCCTCCTGATGAGCCCCGCGATGGTTGCAGCGGCGGCGCTCGAGGGCGCCGTGGTTGACGTGCGAGCAATGCTCCCCCAGGATCGGTCGCATGGGTGAGCTCGTGCGCATCACCCGCGTTGCCGGACGCCCAGTCCCGCTGCGCGGGAACGATATCGATACCGACCGTATTATTCCTGCACGCTTCATGAAAGCCGTGACCTTCGACGGTTTGGGGAAGTACCTGTTCTACGATGTGCGCTTCGATGCCGCGGGGCGCTCGACCGGCCATGTGCTGGACGATCCGCGCTACGAGGCGAAGGGGCCGCGCGTCGCCATTGTGAACAAGAATTTCGGCTGTGGGTCATCACGTGAACATGCCGCGCAGGCGTTACTGCGCTGGGGCGTCAAGGGGATCGTTGGCGAATCTTTCGCGGACATCTTCATGGGCAACTGCATCGCGTTGGGTATGCCGTGTGTGTGTGCCCGTACCGCTGATGTGCTCGGACTCCTGTCGGCGGTCGAAGCGGACCCGGCACACGAGCTTGTCGTGGATATCCTGGGCCTCACGGCGACCTACCGTGACAAGGTGTATCCAGTGACTCTGCCTGCGGCGGCGCGCACACAACTGTTGGAGGGTACATGGGACGCCACGCGGATTCTCTTGCAGGCCGAGGCGCAAGTGCGGCAGACCGCCTCGGGCTTGCCGTACGTCAGCGGCTTCGCCCGCTGACCCGTCGGTCCGGGCCGCGTAGGCTGCACGCCTGCAAAAGACGAAGATGGCTGCCCACCTGACACATGTCGCGCTGTTCGTCGGAGACACGGCGCGGACGATCGACTTCTACCAGCGCTTCGTCGGGTTGCACGTGGTACACGATCGCGTCGACGACGGCGTACGTGTCGTGTGGCTGAGTGAGAAGCAGCAAGATCCCGAGTTCGTGATCGTCGCCATCACGATGGCACCGGGACGATCAGCGTTTCCCCCACAGATGGCCCACCTTGGCTACGAGTTGCCGTCGCGCGCCGCGGTTGATGCGGTGGCGGCGTGTGCCAAGGCAGAAGGCGTCCTGGAGCAGGGGCCGCGCGATGCCGGCCCGATTGTCGGCTACTACTGCATACTCCGGGACCCCGACGGGAACTCCGTTGAGTTCTCGTACGGCCAACCCATCAATCCGTCCCGCCTCAGCTAGCGGCAGGTTGCTGAACGGGCCGGGCGCCGCCCGCAACTGGCGGGAGGGCGGCACTTGCCACGGCAAGACAACGCCCATTCGGGTCATAAACGCGGCGATATTCGCAGGCCAGGCGGGCGGAATTTGTGTTGACAAACTTTCGCCTTCTCGCAATAATAGCGTCGAAAAGTACGCGTTTATACTTCGAGGGCGCTCGGCCGTGAAAGCTGACGAGAGGATTGATTTCGAGCTAAAGGGGATCGGCCTAACGCCCTTGGCTGGCGGGGAACCACGGGGCGCAGAGTACACCGGAACCAAAGCTCTGATGCTTGCTGTCCTGGAAAACGGCTTTCAAAGTTACTTCAGCTCCAGAGCACGGATTCGTGCCGAAGCGGAGCGCTGGGTTGCCAACCGGCAGGCTCGCTCCCCGTTTTCGTTTACCGTGGTGTGTGAAGTGTTGGGACTGGAACCCGATGCGGTGCGCTCCGCGCTGCGGCGGGTGGAGCGCCAGCGGACGCCGATCCGGCCGCACGTCAAGCGGACCCGGCCAAACGTGCACCGCCTGGGTCGGGTCGGCGTCTAAGTCTTCTAAGTAGCGTGGGGCGGGCACCCAAACCGGGGTGGATTCCCGCTCGAAGATTGCGGGAATGACGGCTGGGGTGCCGACTGATTTCTTGTCGCCACGCAGCGATGTCTGCCGTTGACGTCGGACTTTGGCATTTCCAGTTTGGGTTGGCGGCGGCTACCCGCGCTGAGAGCGTGTCAATCAGCTTGTGGCTCGTCCCGCGTCAAAGCTTGCGTACCAGCAGTAGAAACACGCCGGCAAGGGCAAGGAGTATCAGGAACCGCAGGCCGGTGCCTTCGGGGCGCGGCGCGAGATCGCCAGAAGTCGGACGCTCCCGGGGCGTGGGCATGTAGTATGGGGTCCGCGACCTGCGGGCGGACGCTGCATCCGCAGTCGTCCACTGGTCGCCGATCACGTCAGCCCGTTGGATCGAAGCAAGAATCTGCCGGGCCTCCCCCAGCTGTGGGCCGGCGACGTAGATCGACACCGGCCAGGTGACTGCGAGTGGGTCGGAAGGCTCCTGGTGCGGGTGCCGGAGTTGCTTGAGACCATCGCATTCCAATAGGCACGTCATTCCTTCCAGGGTCAGCGCCTTGGCAGCAAACTCTGCTTGCAACCCAGGCATCGTGGCTAGCAGCGTATCGGGCGGGGTACGGCTGTGCGTGCGGCCCATGCTCTCAGGGGGTGGCTGAAGAAATCCCGCGCTGATGCTTCGACCGGCTCAGCATGGTCGGATCCCCTGCGCGAATGTATCGAATGTCTGCGGTCGTCCTGAAATCATCGAGGAGGTTGGTTCCAAAACGTCCTTCCCGACCACGTCACAGGGCCAGCGTGCGCAAACGCAGCGCGTTGCTGATCACGGATACGGAGCTGAAGCTCATTGCGGCGCTGGCAATCATCGGGCTCAGCAGTATGCCGAAGACCGGATACAGGACCCCGGCTGCGATTGGAATCCCCAGGGCGTTGTAGATGAATGCGAAGAAAAGGTTCTGGCGGATGTTGCGCATCGTGCACCGGCTGAGCCGGCGGGCTTTGGCGATCCCACGCAGGTCGCCCTTCACCAGAGTGACCCCGGCGCTTTCCATCGCGACGTCGGTTCCCGTTCCCATCGCGATCCCAACATCCGCCTGTGCCAGCGCCGGGGCATCATTGATGCCGTCCCCGGCCATTGCCACCATCCGGCCCTGGGCTTGCAGGCGCCGGACGATTTCCGCTTTCTCGGCGGGGAGTACTTCGGCCACGACCTCGTCGATGTGCAGGCTGCGTGCGACGGTCTCGCCCGTCGTGCGGCTGTCACCGGTGAGCATCACGAGGCGTACCCCCTCGCGGTGCAAGGACTGGATCGCCTCGGGCGTGGAGGCCTTGATGGGGTCGTTCGCTCCGAGCAGGCCCACCGGGCGGCCGTCGACCACGACGAACATCACACTTTGACCTGCCTGCCGGAGGTCTTCGGACGGTGCTTGGAGTTCGCCCTCCGCGACCCCGAACTCTTGCAGCAGCGCTCGGTTGCCGACGGCAACGGTGTGGTCGTCGACCGTCCCGATCGCGCCCTTGCCCGTTATAGAGCGAAAGTCCCTCACGGCAGACAGCTCGATTCCCTTGGCCTGCGCACCGGCGACGATGGCTGCGGCAAGGGGGTGCTCGCTGGCCCGTTCGAGGCTCGCCGCGAAACGGAGCAGCTGTGCCTCGCTCCAACCGCCCACGGCGACAACTGCCGCGAGCCGTGGCGCACCCGCCGTGAGGGTGCCTGTCTTGTCCACAACGATCGTATCCACCTTTTCCAGAACTTCCAGCGCCTCCGCGTTCTTGATCAGCACGCCGGCCGTTGCGCCGCGGCCGGTGCCAACCATGATGAACATCGGCGTCGCCAGACCCAGGGCGCACGGGCAGGCGACGATGAGCACCGCAACGGCATTCACCAGCGCGTATGCGAGCCGCGGGTCGGGGCCGATGAAGCTCCAGACGAGGAACGTGATTACTGCCACAGCGACCACTGCTGGGACGAAATAGGAGGAGACCACGTCGGCGAGCCGTTGGATCGGCGCGCGGCTGCGTTGCGCTTCGCTGACCATCCTGACGATTTGTGCCAGGAGTGTGTCGTTCCCTACGCGTTCGGCACGCATGACGAACCCGGCGTTGCCATTGACCGTAGCAGCCACGACGCGGCTGCCCGGCCCCTTTTCGACTGGGATCGGTTCCCCGGTCATCATCGACTCGTCCACGGAACTCGTCCCTTCGAGCACCACGCCGTCCACTGGAACCTTCTCGCCTGGCCGCACGCGCAGTCTGTCGCCGGGCACCACGTCTTCCAGCAGCACCTCCTCTTCCGTGCCGTCATCGTGCAGCCGCCGCGCGGTCTTGGGGGCGAGCCCTAGGAGCGCCTTGATGGCACTGCTGGTGCGGCTGCGGGCCCGCAGTTCGAGGACCTGGCCCAAGAGGACGAGGGCGGTGATCACCGCGGCCGCCTCGAAATAGACCGCCACCTGCCCACCTTGCCCGCGGAACGAACTTGGGAAGACGCCTGGCACCAGCGTCGCCACAACACTGTAGAAGTACGCGACTCCGGTGCCGGTGGCGACGAGGGTGAACATGTTCAGCCGGCGGTTGACGATGGACGTCCAGCCGCGCGTAAAGAACGGCCACCCCCCCCACAGGACGACTGGCGTGGCCAAGGCGAACTGGATCCAGGTCGCGAGCCGCGGGCCGAGGGCGTGCTGCACGGGCTGCCCGGGGAGCACGTCGGACATGGACAAGAACAGGACGGGCGCGCCGAGCGCCAGGCTGAACCAAAACCGGCGAGTCATGTCCAGTAGCTCGGGATTCGCCTCCTCCGCTAGAGCCGGCCCGCGCGCCTCCAAGGCCATGCCGCAGACCGGGCAGGTTCCCGGAGCGGGCCGTACGACCTCCGGGTGCATCGGGCACACATACTCCGTCGTGCTGGCGGCAACGGCGGATCGCTCTAGTGCCATACCGCACTGCGGGCAGGAGCCCGGCCCGGGATTCTGCACGGCCGGATGCATCGGGCAGGTGTGGAGGATGGGTCCGGCGGCTGCCCGGCTGGCTGCACCGGCGGAAGAGGGCTCGGCGACTGGACCCAGGTACTTCAACGGCTCGCTCCGAAACTTCTCCCGGCAATGGCGGCCGCAGAAGTAGTACGTCCGCCCGTTATGGTCGTACGTCCCACCCTTTGGCGATTCCGGGTGCACCTGCATGCCGCACACGGGATCCCTGGCAGTCCGTTCAGTACCGCTCGATCGGGTAGCCGAACCTGCATCGCTGTGGTTCATACACTAGCCCGCATTGTTCCAAGTGCCCGCTGTCTTGTGCCGTACCAGATGAGCGTCAAGGTGGACATCAGGCTAAAATTAGCAGAGTGCCGGCGGGCAAGGGAAGCCATGTGCTTTACTTGCGACGGATCGGTTGGGTGGCTATAGTCAACGACACACGGGGAGGTGCCATGTCCCTCGAAGATGACGTGCGAAGATGCTGCGACGAAGTCGAAGGTGTCCACAAGGATGCGCAGCGCGTGAAGCAGCGTTGCTGCGATGAAGCGAAAAAGGATCTCTCCGCCTTCGAGGAAAGACTGGAGCAGGCGAGGCGCGACGTGCATGCTGCCTCCGAAACGCTCAACCGCGGTGTGCGCCAGGAATTGGAGGCGGTCGTTTCCGGCTGGCGTAACGCTCACGAGCGACTGGCTGCTCACTTGCGACTCATCGAGGCGAAGAGCTTCTTGGCCGCTGCGCGGCGACTGGCTGGCGAGGGAGACTTCGTCGGCGCGAAAAACGAGCTGGCGGCGGCCATGGATGACGCGAAGGAAGCCCGCGCCCTGATGCCCGGCAAGGATGTTCATCTGGCGGAGCTCACGCGGGGCATCGAGCGCGCGGTCGAAGAAATACATGCGGAAGCGGAGGCCGCCACCGACCGGATCGAGGAAGCGGTAGCCCACAACGAGCGTCTGCTGGAAGATTTGAAGCAGGCTTCCTGAGCGTACGGGCAGCTCTCCCCGGTCGTGGCTGCCGGGCCACATGGAGGTATCTACTTGGCGGCCGCGCCCCGCTCTTGGCCCACGAAAGCAACGAGGTCGTTGACGTCGGACGCCGTAAACGTTGGCCACGGAATGCCGGCGTCGCGCAAGAACTTCTGCATCCGCGGAGCATGATTCCACATAGTCGCTGCGAAGTGGATGGGTGTGTCCAGCTGAGGCACAGTCGTTAGATCCGGGCCCGCCCCGCCCGGTTGGTGACAGTGCCCGCAGTGCTTTTCATCGAACACGTGACGGCCGCGGACGGGATCTCCCGGTTGATTAGTGCTGCGTAGCAGGTACAAATACGCGATCACGTCGGCCATCTCATTGTCTTTGAACCGCGGGACCGTGATCCCGAGTCGCTCCATGCGTGCCCACATCGGGGGTCCGTGGTTCCACATTTCTCCGGCGATCTCGGTGGCCGTCATGTACCAGCCGCCTTTGGAAAGGTCGGGGCCGATCCCTTCGAGGTGGCAGCGCGCACAGCCTTTTTCCTGATACAGTGTGCGCCCGGCCACCGGGTCACCGGGGAGCGCCGTCTCATGTCCGGCGAATGGTTTGATTTCGCCACCCAGAAAGGCCAGCAGGTCCGCCATCTCGTGACCCTTGAACACGGGCCGCTGCACGTCCACTTGGCGCATAATCGCGTTCATCTGGGCGCCGTGGTTCCACATCTCCTGGGCGATTGAAATCGGCGTTGTCGCGAGTGAGGCGCGACCCAGAGGGGGGGCGATGGCAACCCCCCCGGGGGTAAATCCGTGGCATTTGATGCAGCCCTTCTTGCTGAAAAGGGTGCGGCCCCGCGCGGCAGAGCCTGGTTCATGAGCAAAATTGATGAAGAGCAGGTACGCCACCATGTCGTCCATCTCCGCGGGGCTGAGGCGCGGTAGCGCAACCTTGCCTTCACGGACGGCTGCACTCATCTTGGGGTAATGAGTGAGCATCGTAGCTGCGATGCCTGTGGTTCCCTTCCTCACCAGCGCCGCTGCGAGATCCGGCCCGACCTTTCCTCCTGAACCTCGCACGGCGTGACAGGAGAGGCAGCCCCTTTCGACAAGCAGGTCGCGGCCGCGGACTGGATGTCCCCACGCCAAGGGGATTTCCTGGGTGGAGGCCATGCCGGGGCTTGCACAGAGTGACAGGGCCACCGCCCAGCGCACAGCGGCTCGAAGTCGTCCTCCGTAGCCTGATTGCCGCATGAGCTCACCTTTTGCCGAGTTCAGCGGACTGCGACCCGCCTACGGCCTCATCTCTCACCGCCGCGCGCATTACGCCAGAACCCAGGTCATCTCCCTTCCTGATGTTTGTCAAACCCAGCGTTAGGACGAGCTCCTCCCGAGGGCGGTGCGACCCCGGGCTATTGGCCGTGCTCGGTGGGGTGACCGGGCCGAACAGATCCGTACAGCAGCACTTCCTCGAGACGGTCCGTCAGCGCGCGTACGAGGACACGGCCGCCGGACGAGCGGGCGAAGTATACCACTCCACGCGTGAATTCGCCTGGCTTAAGGCGAACTGGTCGAAGCTGCCGGCGCGAGATGAAGCGCAGCGTTTCGGGGTCGAGGCGGTCGGATTCGATTGCCAGGCGGTTGGCGATCTGAGCCGGGTCGACTGACCCGAGAACGGTTCCCTCTGTGGTGAGCAGGGTGACGGCGCCGGGATGAACCAGGAGTGGCTGCCGGGTACGGTTATGGATCTCAACCTCGAAGGCCGTAACACCCGCCTTGATCAGAAAATCAAGTTCGCGGCCTGGTTGCGTGCGGGCCACGACGTCTGACGGCGGCGTAGTCCCTTCGGCGAACGCGGGCACCTTACCGCTGAGCCGGGCCTGGATGGCTTCATTGGCGCGTGTCCGCCCCCCACCGGCCAAACCCAGGACACCGGCGCCGGCGATGCGATAGTGGAGCTCCGGCTCGCATGTGAGCACGAGGCTGAGGTCCGCCATGCCGGCGGTCAACGACTTCGCGCTGATCGCCCCCGGTCGTCGTTCATTGGGATCATAGCGGCTGGTGATGCGGTAGCCCGCATCGATGAGACCATTCACCACGGCGTCGATCCGGTCCGAGCACGACGTGGCAACAGGAACCGGCTTGCTCCCCGCGGGCGCCGTCGCGCTGCAGCCCATCGTGCTGCCTGCGAGCAGGAACGCCGCCGCCACAACCGAACAGGATGATCTGGGTCGCCACCTCTTGGCGCCTACTTCGCCGTCCATCAGTCCTCCCTTATTCGGCGCATTAGCTGCAAGCTCGTTGTCTAGCGGAGGAAACTTCCCACGCCGAGTCGCAAAAGGTGGAAAAATCGTGGTGCGAAAACGGTGCCCGCACATCGGTCGTTGTCGCGCGCGACCTCTATCCAGCAGCATGTCTGCGAAAAACATTTAGAAAGTGCTGCTTTCCTAGGAATGGGAGCTACGCGATTCGCAAAAACCCCAAAAATTCCCAAGTTTGAGATCCGGCCCGGCTGTGATCAGCTGTGATCGGAAGAATGGTGCCAAGAATTTCTTTGCCTGTTCGTTGGGCCAACATTTGCAAACGGTGCGGTCGTCTTATATGCGCGACACCACACAACAGACAAGAGGGGGCGCTATGGAACAGGTGGAAGGGACTGTACTGGGGAGTTGTCATTGCGGGCGGCGCTTGACGCTTGCCGCGACGGGCCTTCTGGCCTTGAGCCTTGTCCTGGCACCACGCGAGACCTTCGGCATTCCAGCGTTTGCACGAGCCACCGGCCTGGCCTGTTCGTCGTGTCACACCGCATGGCCGAAACTCAATAGGTTCGGCAGGGCGTTCAAGGAGAATGGCTTTGTTGTCGAGCGGGGCAACCCGGAACACCAGCTGGAGGTTGGCGACCGGCTGTCCATTCCCGAGATCCCACCGTTCGCGGTTGTCTTCAACAGTCGGCCGTTCGATCGCAAGAAGCGGGGCCGGCGGAAGCTGCGGGCGCTGCACGAGCTGTCGCTGCTCACCGGAGCTTCGGTCTTCAAGTACGGCTCGATCTTCGGCGAGATCGAGATGGAGGATGAGGACAATTTCGACCCGAAGCTCGCACACGCGTGGGGTGGGTTTCACCCGCATCAGGCGTTCAACGTGATCGGTGGATACGCGCCGGTATTCGCGGCCGATCCGTACAACACCCTCGTGGACCGGCGGCTGACCCGCTCCACACCAATCGCGATTAATGCTGGGTTCGAAAGCGGGGTGAGTCTGCGCGCGAATTCGCAGTTTGTGTCCGCGTACGGCCGTGAGCCGTTCCTGAACAAGGGCTTCTACCTGTTTTCCTTTTCAGCCGACCGCGGTGGGGACGTCGAGGGAGAGGGGGATGAAGACTTCACTGGCCGCTTAGCCTTCGACGTCACGAAGCAGTTCACAATCGGCGCGTTCGGTATAGCCGGGCGTGAACGGCGAAGTCCGCGGACGAATCAGGATTTCTGGCGCGTCGGTGGCGATGCCCAGCTGCAGTACGGACCGCTCAACGTCGAGACCGTGTACATAGAGGCGAACGACGACCTGCTTGCGAACGACCCGAGCGGTGAACGTGGGAAGGATGACAACAACTTTGCGTTCAGTAGTGAAACGTATCTCGTGTTGGATCACGAGCTCTTTCCCGATCTGCCGGATTGGTTCTTCAAGTTTGTCCCGCTCGTACGGACAGACTACTTCACCGAACCAGGGTCGAAGCAGAAGCGGACCGATCTGGCGGTCAATCTCACGTACTACGTGTTCGAGAACGCCAAGGCGTCAGTCGAGTTCGCCCAACAGTTGCATGGGGAAGGCGATGAGCAGCGCGTGACGGTGTTTCTCGAATTCGCTCTCTAAAAGGGTGGGTATCGGGGGAGTGCGACGTGCACGCGCCCCAGATAGCCGCTCGAGACAAGCCGGCACGAAGTGATCGAATTGGTGCCGTCCAACCGGAGAC
>JBHHYR010000058.1:0-18537 GCA_046757585.1 Binatia bacterium
AACCAACACCCACGGCGGGCAACTCAGTGAGGCGTACATTCACGGCATGAACGGCGTGAACGAGGGCGTCCGCCTCATCCGTGGGACATCCACCAACCAGCCCGAAAGGAGCGACCACGTCCTGGTCACCGGCGGAGTGGGAGTTCCCACCAGCGCCATGATCCTCGGCAGGGTGCCCTGGGCTGAGGACAACACCAAGGAGCAATCACATGCGAGAGGCAGTCATCGTCGAAGCGCTACGTACGCCCATCGGGCGAGGCAAGCCGACCACCGGCGCGCTCAGCGCGTTGCACCCGGCACACCTGCTGGCGAAGGTGCAGGGAGCCGTGGTCGAGAGGGCCGGCATCGAGCCGGGCGAGGTCGAGCAGATCATCGGCGGGTGCGTGACGCAGGCTGGTGAGCAATCGAACAACGTCGTGCGCAACGCGTGGCTGAGTCGCGGCACGGCCTACCAGGTAGCCGGCACCACGGTGGATGCGCAATGCGGTTCCGGCCAGCAAGCCAACCACCTGATTTCGGCCTTGATCAAAGCCGGGAGCATAGAGATCGGCATCGCGTGCGGCGTCGAGGTCATGAGTCATGTGGGACTTGGTGCCAACGTGCTCAACGGGCCGGGATTCTTCCAGACCCCTGACTGGCCGTGGGATTCGGGCCCCGACCAGTTCGCCATGGTGGAGCGTATCGTCAAACGGCGAGGCATCACGCGAGAAGAATGCGACGCGCTGGCGTTGCGCTCGCAAAACAACGCGGTTCGGGCCCGCGACGCGGGCCACTTCAAGAGGGAGATTCTGCCGATCAACGTGCCGGTTCTTGGCGAGAACAACAAGCCCACTGGGCACACACGGGTGGTCACTGCGGACGAAGGCATCCGCCCGAGCACGCCCGAGGGACTGGCATCTCTGAAACCAGTCATCGAGGGTGGGGTGCACACCGCGGGCAACTCGTCGCAGATCTCCGATGGCGCCGCCGCGATTCTGTGGATGGCGGCTGACAAGGCGCGCGCACTCGGCCTCAAGCCGCGCGCACGCTTGCGCTACGCCGCAGTGGTGGGCACCGACCCGTACTATCTGCTGGACGGCCCGATCGATGCCACCAATCGGATGCTCAAGAAGTCCGGCATGACGCTGCCGGACATTGACCTGTACGAGGTGAACGAGGCCTTCGCGGCGGTGGTTTTATCGTGGCTGAAGGTGTTCGACGCCGACATCGACAAACTCAACGTCAACGGCGGCGCCATCGCACTCGGGCATCCCGTGGGGGCTACGGGATGCCGGCTCATCGTCACGGCGCTGCACGAGCTCGAACGCCAGGGCAAGGGCACCGCGTTCATCAGCATGTGCTGCGGCTCCTCGCTCGGAACTGCCGCCATCATCGAGCGTCTCTAGCCCTGGCCGTGGCGCGCCCCCGCGTGGCCCGCGCGTGTCAGACGCCGGCCTGCTTCCTGTGCCCGCCTACGCTGTGGTAAGTGACCGCCGATGGTGCCCTCGCGTGAGGTGAGCCAGCAGCGGCTCGCCAGGCTCGCCGCCGCAGTGCTCCGACATACGCCCACGCAGAGGTATACGGTGGGTGATCGTCTCGAAGAGAAGGCGGTGGCGCATCCGGCACGGCCGTTCCTTGTCTACGAAGACCGTCAGCTCAGCTACGGCGAGGTGAATGCGGCGGCCAACCGACTAGCCCACGCCGCGATGCGCGCCGGGCTCGGCACCGGCGACGTCGTGGCCCTCATGATGGAGAACCGCCCGGAGTTCATTATCAGCTGGGCCAGTCTGGCGAAGCTCGGTGTCACGGTGGCACTGCTCAACACCAACGTGCGCAGCCGGCCACTGCGCCATGCCCTGGAGGCCACGCACGCAACGCATCTGATCGTCGGCAGCGAGTGTGTGGAAAACCTGGCCAGCTTGGGTGCAGACACCGCCCGGGTCCGCACGACCTACGTCTGCGCCGATCCGGCCGCCACACGGCCCGGCGTGGAGCTTCCGATGGCAACAGTGGACCTGGACGGTGTCCTGGCAGGCATGCCCACCGGGAACCCCGATGCTGCGGTCCGCCAAACGCTCGCCGCGGGAGATGACCTATTTTACATGTTCACGTCGGGGACCACCGGGCTTCCCAAGGCCGCCCGGCTCAGCCACATGCGCTACCTCGGCGTGGGCGATGGCATGTCCGCCATCGCGGGGTACGGACCCGAAGACGTGATTGCCTGTGTCCTGCCGCTCTACCACGGGGCTGGCGGCATGGTCGTCATTTCCTGCGCGCTCGCCCAAGGAGCCACCGTCTTCCTGCGCCGAAAATTCAGTGCCAGCCGCTTCTGGGACGACGCGCGCCGTTACGGTGTCACGGCGTTTCAGTACGTCGGTGAGATCTGCCGGTATCTGGTGAACCAGCCACCGGCGCGCAACGATCGCGACCACGCGGTCAAGGTGATGATGGGTGCCGGCCTGGGAACCAGCACGTGGAAAGCATTTCAGCAGCGCTTCGGGATCGAGCGCGTCATCGAAGGCTGGAGCGCCACCGAGGCGAACACGAGTTTGATCAACCTGGACAACCGTACCGGGTCGTGCGGCCGAATCCCATTCAAGGAACGGCACAACGGCCGGCTCATCCGTTACGACGTCGAGACCGGAACGCATCCCCGCAACGCGCAGGGCTTCTGCATCGAGTGCGGGCCGGGTGAGGTGGGGGAGTTCATCGGTATGATCCCGAACCTTCCAGACTCGGGGGCGGGACGATTCGAGGGTTACACGTCAGCGCGCGAAACGGAGCAGAAAATTCTCCGCGCCGTCTTTCAGACCGATGACCAATGGTATCGCTCCGGCGATCTCCTGTACCACGACGAGGACGACTACTATTATTTCGTGGACCGCATCGGCGATACGTATCGCTGGAAGAGCGAGAACGTTTCCACGCAGGAGGTGGCCGAGGTCCTCGGCGGGTTCCCGGGGCTCGCCATTGCGAACGTCTACGGCGTGCACGTGCCCGACACGGAGGGCCGAGCGGGAATGGCGGCGTTAGTGCTCCGAGACCCCGCAGCCTTTGACGGGCGTGCCTTCTACGAGTTCACGCAGCAGCTGCTGCCGCCCTACGCGGCGCCGCTGTTCGTGCGATTGGTGCGGGAGGCCGATATCACCGCGACCTTCAAGCTTCGCAAGGTCGCTCTCCAGCGGGAGGGCTACGATCCCCGCCGCGTGCACGATCCGATCTTCATCCGCACTGAGGCAGCCCGCACTTACGTCCGCTTGTCCACCGAGAACCTCACCGATGTCAAACTGGCGTGCGGTCTCTGAGCACGGCGCTCAGTCCAAGGAGGTGCCGCAAGTGCACCGCTGCAGCCGGCCGCGGAACCCTGACCGGCCTGCCTGGCGGGTGCACTCGTGCCCGGATTTGCGGGCACACGTACGGACGAACAAACGTTTGTTTACGGCATGAGTTCCTGGTACCCTGCTCGTCGCGTCAAGGAGGAGCAGCCGTGAATTTCGAGTTCGCCGAGGAGGAGCGTGCCTTCGTGGAAGAGGTCGAGGCGTTCCTGGATGCGCACGATACGCCAGACGTGATGGACGTGACCCGCGAGAACATGGCGCAGATCGTGGACACCCCGGCGCGCCGCGCCTTCATGCGAGCACTGGGCGAGCGTGGCTGGCTCGGGATGACCTGGCCGAAGGCGTACGGTGGGAGCGAGCAAGCGGGGGTCTACGAGTACCTGCTGAACGAGCGCCTCGCGCGCCGCGGTGCGTCGCAGATCGGCAAGGGTGTCGGCATCATCGGCAAGACGCTGATCCGGCACGGTAGTGAGAAGCTGAAGCGGGAATTCCTGCCGAAGATCCTCAGAAACGAGGTCGAGTTTGCGGTTGGCTACAGTGAGCCCCAGGCGGGTTCGGACGCTGCCGCGATGCAGCTCAAGGCAACGCGGGACGGGCAGGGCTGGCGGCTGAACGGCCAGAAGATCTGGACAACGTCGGCCCACTTTGCGGAGTGGTATCGGGTCGGCGCGCGGACCGATCCGCACGCCCCGAAACACCATGGCATCACGCTGTTCCTTATCCCCATGAACCATCCGGGATTGACCATCCAGGCCATCGACACGATCGGGAACGAGCGAACAAACTCGGTGTACTTCGACAACGTCTGGGTGAGCGATGACTACGTCGTTGGCGAGCTCAACCGGGGCTTCCAGTACATCTCCGAGGCGCTCGACCTCGAGCGCTTCACCATGTTCACCTTCTCGCCGATCGAGCAGCGCCTCGAGCTGCTGTGTGAATACGTCGTCACCGAAGAGCGGGACGGCCGGCGGCTGCGCGAGGATCCGATCATTCGGCAGCAGATCGCGCAACTCGTCACCCAGGCCGAAGTGGCGCGCGTGCTCGGCCTCAACTTCGTGGCCGCCTCGACGAAGGGCGGCGCTCCTCCGACCCGCGAGGCCTCGACGTATAAACTCTACGCCACCGAGCTGTCGAAGCGACTCGCGAATGCATCAATGGACATCGCGGGACCGGGCTCACAGTTGCGTGTTCACACGCCAGATGCGCCGATGAAGGGCCGGGCCGAGTCGACCTACCGCTACACGGTGCTCGACACGATTGGTGGCGGAACCTCGGAGATTCAGAAAAACATCATTGCCCGGCGCAAGCTCGGACTCCCGAAAAATTTCTGACCCGGGCTGTGGGCCAGACGGAGACTCGACGGCGTGCTGTGGAGCAGGCGGATCGAACCGATTCCGAATTCGCGTAATCCGTTCGTTCAGTTGTAAACTGCGGTCCCGATGTCTTCTACCCACTTTCTCGACGGCTGCACGGTCCTCGACCTTTCCAGCGTAGGCCCGGCGGCGCGTTGCTCCCGCATCCTGGCGGACTACGGTGCGACGGTCATAAAAGTGGGACCGCCGCCACACAAGAGCTCGCTCCAGATCCAGCCGCCGTACTTTAGCTACAGCGCGGGTCGCGGCATGCAGCGCACGCAAATCGACCTCAAGGCTCCGGCGGGCAAGGCGGTGTTCCAGCGTCTCGCTGCTGGCGCAGATGTCATCATCGAGAGCTTTCGGCCGGGCGTGGTCGAGCGGCTGGGCATCGGGTACGAGGACGTGAAGCGGGTCAACGAACGAATTGTCTACTGCTCGACCAGCGGATACGGCCAGAATGGACCGTACGCGCAGCGGGCCGGGCACGACCTGAACTATCTTGCGGTTGGCGGTTTTCTCCACTGCATGGACCGCCGCCAGGATGGGGGTCCCTGTCTGCCCGGGGCAACCGTGGCGGATAGTGCCGGCGGCGGCATGCACGCCGCGATCGCCATACTGGCCGCGTTGGTCAAGCGCAGCGTGACCGCACAGGGGGCATACCTCGACGTCTCCGTGGCCGAAGGCGTCCTGTTCTTCACGTCGTTGTACATCGATCAATATCTGGCGACTGGACAGACACCTGGACCCGGACACGACATCTTGACGGGTCGTTACGCGTGCTACGACGTGTATCCGGCACGCGACGGCAAGTGGCTGGCCGTGGGGGCTATCGAACCGGCCTTCTATGCCAATCTGTGCAAGGCGCTCGGACTGGAGGCCTGGATTCCCTACCAGACCGACGACAGTCGTCAGGAAGAGATCCGAGCCGCGTTCCGTACGGCCTTCGCCGCCCGCAATCGTGATGAATGGGTGGCGCACCTGGCGCCCGCCAACACGTGCGTGGCCCCCGTGTACTCGATACCCGAGCTGATCGAAGACCCGCAGTTCGCCAGCCGCAAGGTTTTCAGCGACGCGCTGCACGAAACACGCGGGCGTTTCCGGCAGCTCGGGCCGGTGCTCGCGGGAGCGGCCCGAACGCAATCCGCCTACAGGGTGCGCGACAGCACGGTCACCGATACGGATGAGATCCTGCGCAGGGCCGGAGTGAGCAAGCAAGAGATCGCAGAGATGCGCCGCAAGGGCATCGTGGCGTGAGGAAAGAGCGCGTTCAGACCTCAGGGGACCCGATATGGACCTGGATTTCACCGAAGAACAGGCGATGCTGCGGCAAACCGTACGAAGCGTCTGTGAACGTTACGCCCGCATCGAGCGTGTACGAGCGTTGGAGGACGATCCCATCGGGTATCACCAAGACCTTTGGAAGCAGATGGCGGAGCTCGGCCTCCTTGGCCTCATCCTGCCGGAGCAGCATGGCGGCTCGGGTCAGTCGATGATCGAGGCCGCGATCCTGTACGAGGAGTTGGGCCGCGCATTGGTACCCTCCCCCCACTTCGTCAGCACAGTGCTCGGCGCTGGCGCGCTGCTGCGCGCCGCGAGCGACGAGCAGAAGAAGGCGTGGCTGCCGAAAATCGTTTCCGGTGAGGCAATCTTGACGCCAGCATGGTTGGAACCGAACAACGGCTATGGTCCCAGAGGCGTGCAGCTGCAAACCTCCTGGGATGGCAACTCCTATTGCCTGGCGGGCACCAAGCGGCACGTCGCGTTCGCGCGGGCGGCGACTCGACTGCTCGTCCCGGTTCGCACGGGTGGTGGCGAACAGGACATTGACCTGCTCCTGGTCGACCCGGCATCGCCGGGAGTCGAGCTCACCCAACAGTACAGCCTGGCCTCCGATACGCAATACAAGGTCGCCTTCCATGACGTCCGGGTGCCGAGCGTGGACCGAATCGGCGCACCGCGGTCGGGTTGGTCCACCTGGCACGACGTCATGCTCGAGGCGATTATTCTGCTGGCGGCGCAGGCAAGCGGAGGGTCCGAGCGGGCACTGGACATGACGGTGCAGTACTCGAAGGAGCGGCATCAGTTCGGCAAGCCGCTCGGCGCCTTCCAGGCGCTGGCGCACTACATGGCCGATGCGGCCACCGCCGTCGATGGTGCAAGGACGCTCGTCTATGAGGCGGCGTGGGCTTGCGCGCAAGGGAAGCCGATCGCCCGTTTGGCGCCGATGGCCAAGCTGTTCGCTTGCCAGACCTTCCGGGACGTTACGGCCATGGCGCAGCAGATTCACGGCGGTATGGGCTTCAGCGTCGAGTACGATGTCCAGCTTTACTTCCGCCGTGCGAAGCAGCTGCAGCTGTCGTGGTGGGATTCCCGCTATCTTGAAGAGCTGATCGCCAGTGATGTTCTGGACCACGGCCAGCCCAACCTGAACGCACTCGGTGGGGCGTGACGAGAGAATAGAGGCCTCCCCTCTCGGCCCCGGGGCCGCACATCAGCGGGTGCCGGGGCTACGAAGAGAGACGGGGCCGATAGGAGCAAGGAACGCGGACGATGCCTGATGACAGCACACTGGATTATATCCCCGAGTACCTGTCCGACGACGTTAAGCGGCTGCTGCGCGGTTGGGCAAGAGAATCGGCGGCCGCGCCCGCGCCGCTGGTCGTGAACGAGTACCTGATTCGCCACTGGTGCGAGACGCTGGAGGACGGCAACCCGCTCTACCTGGACGACCGGTACGCGACGGCGCAGGGGCTGCGTAGTGTGGTTGCGCCGGTCGGGTCGATCATGACCACGTTCGCCATGCCCTTCCGCTGGCCGTGGCCTCCGGGAGACCGTGAACCTGTTCGGCACATCCACTACTACATCAAAGATCTGTTGAACCTGCCGGTTGGGATCATCACGGCCATCGACGTGGAGAACCACACACCGCTTCTGATCGGAGATCGCGTCAGCGTCAGCCAGCGGTTGGTGTCGATCTCACCTTGGAAGAAGACCCGCCTCGGGGAAGGGCATTTTTGGACGATGGATCGGCTGTACCGCAATCAGCGCGGCGACCTGGTCGTGCGGGAACGCATGACGGCGTTCGGCTACGGACGGGAGGACGGTGGGACGAAGCAGGACGACGCCAGGCCCGGCGGTGGGTGGAGCCCGGCGGTCGAAGAGATGATCCAGGGAGACAAGACGGGCTACAAGCCCCCCGTCTTCCGGGACCGCTTCTGGGAGGATGTACGGGAGGGCGAAAAGCTGCCCGAGCTGCGTATGCCGATCACCGTCACGCGCTGCATCTACCTGGCTTCGGCCACGCGTGACTTTTCCCCGCAGCATTCCAATCGCGACTACGCGCAGCAGCGATCGAGGACCAAGGACATCTTCGTCAACACGCCCTTCAACATGGGCATGATCAGCCGTTTCATGACCGACTGGGGTGGTCCCAGAAGCACCGTGCGCCGCATGAATCTGGCGATGCGCGGAAACATCTGCGCGGGCGATGACATGATCATCAGCGGGAAGGTCACGAAGAAGCACGTGGAGGGCGGCGAGCATCGGGTCGATCTCGACATCGTGATCGCAACCCAGGACGGTCCCGTGACCCCGTGCAGCGCGTCGCTGGCCCTGCCCAGCCGGGATAGCGGCAACAAGAACGTTTGACATGCGCCGACACCACGCTCACTCGTACACAAACACGAAGCGGAGATGCTGCGAATGCACACGACAGAATGGGACCAGACGGTTGAGTTGCTGATCATCGGCTCCGGCGCTGGTGCCATGGCGACGGCTATCGTGGCGCACGACCGGGGCGGCAAGGTGCTCCTGATCGAGAAGACCCACCTCTACGGCGGTTCCTCGGCGATGTCGGGCGGCTCGCTGTGGATCCCGAACAACCATCTGATGGCGGCGGCGGGTATGACGGATTGCCCGGAAGACGCCCTGGCTTATCTGCACGCAATCACAGGCGGGGCGGTGCCCGAGGAAAAGCTACGCGCCTACGTGGAAACTGCCCCGGTGATGCTCAAGTACATGAGCGACCGCGCGGGCCTGCGCATGCAGTCGATGCTCACCTACACGGACTATTATCCGGAAGCTCCCGGTGGGAAGCCGGGCGGGCGTTCCGTCGAACCGGAACACTTCGACGCCCGCCGGCTCGGCGACGAGTTCGACCGCCAGCGCGCGCCGGCGGTTCAGGAACTTGTCCTCGGGCGCATGTCGATGACGGCAACCGAGGCGCACCACGTCCTCGCGCGGCATCCCGGCTGGGGCAAGCTCACGGCGCAGATCATGCTCCGATACTGGCTGGACCTCGGCGGGCGGCTCAAGGGTAAGCGCGACCGGTGCCTGTCGCTCGGCAATGCACTGATCGGCATGTTGCGGCGCGCGCTCATGGATCGCAACATCCCGCTCTGGCTGCAGGCCCCCGCGCGCGAGCTGATCATGGACAACGGACGCGTAGCGGGTGCCGTGGTCGACAAAGGGGGGCAGCTATTCCGCATCGCTGCCAGCAGAGGGGTGGTTCTGGCAGGCGGAGGGTTCGAAAGCAGCGACGAGATGCGCAAGCGGTACCTACCTAATCCAACCGCGGCCGAATGGACGACCGCCAACCCCGGAAACACCGGTGATATCATCCGAATGGGCATGGCACTGGGCGCCGCGGTTGACTTGATGGACGACGCATGGTGGGGACCGACCACGGTCGTGCCGGGTGAGGAGCGCGCGCGCATGCTGGTGGTCGAGAAAGGCCTGCCGGGTTGCGTCTTCGTCAACAAGCGCGGGCAGAGGTTTCTCAACGAGGCCGCCCCCTACAACGACATCTGCAAGCGGATGTACGAGCATCACACGCCTGCCTCACCCTGCGTACCCTGTTACATGATCTTCGATGCGACCTTCCGCAAGAAGTACCCGTGCGGTCCTCTCCTGCCGGCCGCACAACAGCCCGACTGGGCACTTCCGAAGAAACTCAAACGGAGCGGCTACCTCAAAAAGGCCGACACGCTCGATGGTCTTGCCGCACAGCTCGGCATCGACGCCGACGGCCTCAAGGCATCAATAGCAAAGATGAACGAGTACGCGCGCGCCGGAAAGGATCCGGAGTTCCATCGTGGCGAAAGCCTCTTCGACCAGTACTACGGCGACGAAAAGGTCCAACCGAACCCCTGCCTCGCCCCGATCGAGCAACCACCGTACTATGGGATCGTTGTCTACGCCGGCGACCTCGGCACCAAAGGCGGCCTGCGGACCGACGTCGGTGCGCGCGTGCTCAACACCTCGGGCGAGCCGATCCCCGGTCTCTACGCCATTGGCAACTGCTCGGCGTCGGTGATGGGTCGCACCTACCCGGGCGCCGGAGGTACCATCGGGCCGGCGATGACGTTCGGCTATATCGTGGCCCGTGACCTCTTCGGCGAGTGATGCCATCGTCGGCCGGACAGACCGCGCCGGAGGCGGGAACTGCCGGGACCCTCGCTCTGGCAGGACGCCGGGTGCTGGAACTCGCTGACGGGAAAGGGGCTTACTGCGGCAAGCTGCTCGCCGACATGGGCGCAGACGTCATCAAGATCGAGCCCCCCGGCGGCGATCCGATGCGAGCGATCCCCCCGTTCCTGCACGACACGCCCGACCCCGACCACAGCCTGTCCTTCCTCTACATGAACACCAGCAAGCGCGGCCTGACGCTGGACATCACCCGGCCCGACGGGCAAGCGCTCTTCGCCAAGCTGGCGCAGACGGCTGATATCGTCATCGAAACCTTCGCGCCGGGGTATCTGGACAGCCTGGCAATCGGCTATCGATCCCTGAAGGAGACGAACCCCCGGCTGGTCTTTACCTCGATCACCGGCTTCGGGCAGCGCGGTCCGTCTGCAGGCTTCAAATCAGCCGACCTGGTAGCCAGTGCCTTGGGAGGTGCGATGTATGTGACAGGAGACGGCGACGATCCGCCGGTCACCCTCGCCGGCACGCAAAGCCATGTGATGGCGGCGACCTGCGCCGCGGTCAGCAGCATGATTGCCCTGTATCGCAGCACGATCTGCGGGGAAGGCCAACACGTCGATATTTCCGTAGAAGAGGTGATGGTTTCCGTCACGCACATCTGCGGTGTCGGCAAGTGGCTGGACGACCACATGATCCCTCGCCGCATGGGCACCCGTTTGTTTGCCTCGGTGCCGTCGGGGACCTATCGCTGCAAGGACGGGCTGGTGTATCTCATGATCAACCGTCCGGCGCACTGGAAAGTCCTGGCGCACTGGGTCGCCGAGGTGACCGGAAACAGCGCCGTCCTGGATCCGCTGTTCGAGGGACCGTCCTCGAACCGGCAGCCGCATCGCGAGCTGCTCGACGCGTACATCTCAGACCTCACTTCCCGCTTCACCGTCGACGCGATGTATCATGAGGGCCAGCGGCGGCACCTGGCCTTCACTCCGGTCAATACTGCCGCGGCGGTCGCGACCGATCCGCACTTGGCTGCCAGGCACTACTTCGTCGAGGTCGAGCATCCGGTAGCAGGCCGACTGCGCTACCCCGGTGCGCCATACCGTCACGCGGACACTCCGTGGCGCATTCGCCCGGCTCCGCGGATCGGCGAGCACAACCGGCAGGTGTATTGCGGCGAGCTACGACTTGCCGAAGCCGCGTTCCACGACCTCGAGGAGCGCGGCATCGTTTGACGGATGCCCAAGGCGCAGGCACTAGCGGGACTCAGAGTCATCGAGTTCACCGCTGGCATGGCGGGCCCATGGATCGGCCGCTTCATGGCCCATTGCGGTGCCGAGGTGATCAAGGTGGAGTCGAAGCGCCACCTGGATGTCACGCGACAGTACGTCCCACCATGGGCACCGGACATGGGGGCCCAATCGCAGCTGTCGCCGTGGCTCACCGATTGGAACGCCGGCAAGCGCTTCGTCGCGCTCGATCTCACGCGACCGCAGGGCGTGGAGCTGGCGCACCGCCTGATCGCAACCTGCGACGTTGTGGTGGAGAACTACAGCGCGGGAGTCATGGACAAGCTCGGCCTCGGTTACGCCGTACTACAACAGGCAAACCCCAAGCTCATCATGTTCAGCTCCTCCGGGTACGGAGACAGCGGACCATACCGGCGCTACGTGACCTGGGGTCCGAATATCGAGGCTTTGTCCGGTCTCAGCACGCTCTCCGGCTTTCCCGAACGGGAGTGCACGATCACGCAATACGCTTACCCTGACGCGGTGAGCGCCCTCCATGGTCTCTTTGCTGTGATGTGCGCGCTGGAGTTTCGGCACAGGATGGGCAGAGGCCAGTACATCAACCTGTCCCAGTTCGAGGCCACCGTCGCCGCCCTTGGTCACGTCATGATGGAGCGTCTCGCTAGTGGCCGGGAACCGCAGCGGCGCGGCAATCGCTCTCTCCACGCCGCCCCGTACGGCTGCTACCGCTGCCAGGGTGAGGACCGGTGGGTTGCCATCGCGGTGTTCAGCGACGCGGAGTGGAAGCGCTTTTGTGTTGCGGTCGGGCAGCTGGGCTGGACAGAAGACCCGTGCTTCGCCAGTCTTGCCTCCAGACTACACAACGTGGAGGCGCTCGACCGGCTGGTGGAAGAATGGACAACGAGCCGTGTGGATTACGAGGTGATGTCCATATTGCAGCGGGCGGGCATAGCGGCGGGCGTCGTGCAGAATGTTGAGAACCTGTTGCGTGACGACCGCCAGTTGGCGGCACGGCGATTCTTCGAGGAAGTTGACCATGTCAAGAATGGCAAGGTCATGACCACCGGCATTCCAGTCGGGTTGACCGGAACACCCGGTCATACCGGCCAGGCGGGGGCAGCGGTGGGGCAGGACAACGACTATGTTTTCCGCACCCTGCTCGGCATGACCCGGCAAGAAATCCAGCAGTATATCGACACCGGCGCAATCGAGCCGGCGGAGAGCTGACCAGAGGAGGGCGTGATGGATCTGCGCTTCAGCGAAGCAGACGAAGCCTTCCGGAGGGAAGTCGCACAGTGGCTGGCTGACAACCTCGTCGGCGAGTTCGCACGGCTGCGCGGCCGGGGCGGCCCGGGCGATGCGCATGCCCTGTTCGACGAGCGATTGGCCTGGGAACGCAAACTGGGCGCCGCTGGCTGGACGTGCCTTGGTTGGCCCAAGAAGTACGGCGGCCGCGGCGCGAGCTTCACTCAACAAGTCATCTTCTCTGAAGAATACGCCCGGGCCGGCGGGCCGGGCCGCGTCGGGCACATCGGCGAGACCCTCCTCGGCCCGACGATCATCGCCTTTGGCACCGAACAACAGAAGCGTCGGTTCCTGCCGCCAATTGTCGCGGGAGAAGAACTCTGGTGCCAAGGCTACTCCGAACCCAACGCTGGTTCCGATCTCGCTAATGTACAGACAAAAGCGCACCGTGACCGTGACGAATGGGTCATCAACGGCCAGAAGGTTTGGACCTCCGGGGCCCAGTGGTCCGATTGGTGCTTCGCGCTCTGCCGCACCGACCCGAGTGCGCCGAATCACCGGGCGCTCTCGTACATCCTCGTGCCGATGCACCAGAAGGGCGTCGAGGTGCGCCCGATCGTACAGATGACCGGCGACTCGGAGTTCAGCGAAGTCTTCTTCGACAACGCCCGCACGGCAGCGGAGAACGTCGTGGGCGCGGTGAACGACGGGTGGCGTGTCGCGATGGGTACCCTGGCCGTCGAACGAGGCGCCTCCACTCTGGGTCAGCAACTCAATTTCCACAACGAGTTGCAGCAGGTGATCGAAGTCGCCCAGGCCAACGGGCTCAACCAAGATCCCGTCATGCGCCAGCGCCTGGCCGCCGCCTGGATCGGACTACGGATCATACGCTTCAACGCGCTACGCACGCTCAGCAACCCTGCCGTACACGAGCTCAGCCGGGAGGCGATGATCACGAAGCTCTACTGGGCGACGTGGCACCGCACCCTGGGGAAGCTCGCCATGGACGTCCTAGGAGCGCAGTCGGAGATCGCCGCAGGGGCCCCGTACCGGCTCACCGGTTTGCAGCGGCTGTTTCTTTTCACCCGCGCCGACACGATTTACGCCGGCACGAATCAGATCCAGCGTAACCTCATTGCCGAGCGCGCCCTGGGCCTGCCGCGAGAACCACGTCCGGCCCCCGCGAAGCGAGCGTGAGAATGACGAGCATGCTGGGTGGCAAGGTGGCGGTCCGATGGGTGTGACAGTTCCTGCTTATCCGACGGGGCACGACATGCTCGCGGGCAAGACGGTGCTCATTACGGCTGCAGCTGGGACCGGCATTGGCTTCGCTACCGCCAAGCGCTGCGTCGAGGAGAAGGCGACCGTGATGATCAGCGACATCCACGAACGCCGGCTCGCAGCGGCTGCGACCAAGCTGGCGGAGATCAGCGGCAGCCGCCCGCCGTCCCGGCTCTGCAACGTCACGCAGGAGGCGGAAGTTCAAGCACTCATCGATGCTGCAATCACCGAGATGCGCGGCATCGATGTGCTCGTCAACAATGCCGGCCTCGGCGGTTTCGCCCCGCTTGTCGACATGACCGACGCCCAATGGCAGGCGGTGCTCGACGTCACCCTGAATGGGACCTTCCGGATGACCCGCGCGGCCCTGCGCCACATGATCCCGCGGGGCAGTGGGTCCATTGTGAACAACGCTTCGGTGCTCGGCTGGCGCGCCCAGGCCGGGCAGGCGCACTACGCTGCCGCCAAGGCGGGGGTCATGGCCCTTACCCGCTGTGCGGCAATCGAAGCTGCGCCGGCCAACGTACGGGTCAACGCCGTCGCCCCGAGCTTGGCCATGCATGAATTCCTCACCAAGGTGACGCCCCCGGGCCTGCTCCAAGATCTGACTGCGCGCGAAGCATTCGGCCGTGCTGCCACGCCGTGGGAAGTGGCCAATGTCATCGTCTTTCTGGCAAGCGACTACGCATCGTACATGACCGGCGAAATCGTGTCGGTCAGCAGCCAGCATCCATGAGCGCGGACCTCGCTCATGGCGCATCGAGGACCAAGCGGTGTCGGGGCGCCAATCAGCAACGGCCAACAGCCCGGACGTGAAGAGGAGCGTACCAAATGACTGCCATGTTCAACACGCCCGCGGATCTCAAGGGGGCGGTGGGCCAGCACCTCGGGCACAGTGACTGGCTCACGATCACGCAGGAACGAATCAATCAGTTTGCCGAGGCGACGGGCGACCACCAGTGGATCCACGTCGACCCTGCGCGCGCCAAGAACGGCCCGTTCGGCACCTGCATCGCGCACGGGTATCTCACGCTGTCGCTGGTGAACCTGTTCCTGCCCCAGATTCTCGATGTCCGCGGCGTCCGGATGGGTGTCAACTACGGTGTCGACAAGGTGCGTTTCCCGGCCCCCGTCCCGGTCGGATCCAAGATTCGCGGCGACGCGCAACTCATCAAAGTCGAGGACGTACAGGGCGGCATCCAAGCGACCATCCGGGTGACCGTCGAGATCGAGGGCAAGGATCGTCCCGCTTGCGTCGTGGACACCATCAGCCGCTACTTCCCTGGCAAGGCGAGGGGCATCTAATCTACTACTTCCGAGAATCTTCGCGTGGCGCGCGAATTTCAGTCTCGTCATTCCCGCGGACGCGGGAATCCACTCCGCCCACCTCCGCCGGCATGACGGAACACGGATCATGGGTCGGGTTGCGGGCGTCAGCCCACGCGAGGTGAGCATGAGCGGACCATTGGTCGGTTCAAACCGTGGTTTTGTTGAGTCCGCGGATGGGCTGCACGACGCGGCACGGAAGGCTGTTAGCTGCGACGACTTCGGTGACCCGGCGTATCTCGAGGGGTTCCGCGTGCTCACCGAAGCCTACGACCGCGAGTCGCGGCTTACTCCGGCGGGCCGCGCGATGGTCGAGACGCAGTTGCTCGGTATCCTCGAGAATCGCTTGGCAACGCAGAAGGCGTGGACGGAGAACCCGGCCATCCTGCGCAACGAGATCCGCCAGCCCATCTTTGTCCTCGGCCTCGCGCGCACCGGCACGACGGCACTGCATCACCTGCTGTCGCAGGATCCGAACCTGCAGGTGCTCGAGTACTGGCTGGCAGCGGCACCATCTCCACGCCCTCCGAGAACACAGTGGGAAGCCGATCCGCGCTACCAACGGGCGGTACAGGAGCTCGACTGGACGTACAAGAGAGATCCGAGCCTGCGGGCCATGCACCTGATGACCGCGGACGGCCCGGATGAGTGCCGTCATCTATTCCAGCAGAATCTCACTGATGACACCTTCGACTGCAACGCCACCATTCCGTCGTACTCGGACTGGTACGGGCGGCAAGACATGCTCGCCACTTACGGGCGCCACCGCGATTTGCTGAAGCTCATCGGCTCGACCTCACCCGAACGCCGTTGGCTGCTGAAGTATCCCGTCCACATGGGTAACTTGCACGCGCTGTTCGCCACCTATCCCGACGCCTGCATCGTGCAGACGCACCGTGATCCCTGTAGGGTGATTCCGTCGATCTGCAGCCTGGTCACCGGTTGGCGCGGGCTTTACGAAGAGGGCGTGGACCGCGCCGCGGTGGCCAGATGGCTCATCGAATTGTGGGCCACGAGGTTGGAGCGTGGACTCGCGGTCCGGCGTGGACGTGACTCGCGGTCCTTCTTTGATCTGCACTTCCGGGAGATTCTCGCCGACCCGGTCGGCACCGTGAAGCGCATCTACGACCACTTCGGGATCGAGATGACGCACGCAGCCACAGCACGGTTCCAGGCCTGGGTCGGCGAGAATCCCCGCGGTAAGTACGGCGCGCATCGCTACCGCGCCGAGGACTTCGGCCTTGCCGAGGACATGATCGCTGACCGCTTCGGCACGTACATGAAGCACTTCCAGATTGAACGGGAACGGGCTGCCTGAGTGAGCGCAGCCGCTGGCGCGTGAGGATGAGACGACCCCTGCCTCAGTGCGGGGAGGACCCGCCGTCTTACGGGCGGCCGATCCCGGCCTGGCGGCCTGTGGTGTGCGACCAGCTCAGGACGCTGCTGTCTGTCTGCGCGCCCACTCACGCAGCACGAATTTGGTTACCTTGCCCGAGGCGTTCGTGGGCAGCGCGTCCACGACCTCGACGTATCGCGGGACCTTGTAGTTCGCCATGCGCTCGCGACACCAGGCGACGACCGACTCCGGGGTCAAGGTGGTGCCCGGTGCCGGCACCACGTACGCCATCGCGACCTCGCCCTTGCGCGGATCGGGGACGCCGATCACGGCGACCTGCGCGATGGCCTCGTGCGCACACATGAGCGCCTCGATCTCGGCGGGGTAGCAATTGAACCCGCCCATGATGAACATGTCCTTCAGGCGATCAGTGATTCGCAGGTACCCGCGTTCGTCCATCACACCGACATCGCCGGTGTGCAACCAGCCGTCCGGATCGATCGCCGCTGCAGTCGCAACGGGATCGTCGAAATAGCCCTGCATGACATTGTAACCGCGCACGACCACCTCGCCTCGTTGGCCGCGGCGAACCTCGATGCCGGCGTGGTCCACACAGCGCACTTCGACCTCCGGAATCGCGCGGCCGGAGGTGGTTGCAATCGTCTCGGGATCGTCGTCGTAGCGGCACATGGTCACCACCCCAGTGGACTCGGTGAGACCATAGCCGGTGATAATTGTCTCGAACGTGAGCTCACGGCGCATACGGTGGATCAGCTCGACGGGGATCGTGGCGGCCCCGGTCACTGCGAGACGCAGGCTCGCGAGGTCGTGCTTATCTCGGTCAGGGTACGCGAGAATCGACTGGTAGAGCGTCGGTGGCCCTGGCAGAACGCTGACGCGCTCCTTCCCGACGCGCTCCAGCACCGCATGAACGTCGAACACGGCGTGCGGGAGAATGGTGGCCCCCCGCATAATCGAGGCGAGCCATCCCGCCTTGTATCCGAAGCCATGGAAGAACGGGTTCACAATCAAGTACCGATCGCCCGGTCGCAAGCCAACGATCTCGGACCACACTTGGAACACCCGCAGGTTCTGGGCGTGTGTAGCCATCACGCCCTTCGGCTTTCCGGTCGTACCCGACGTGAACAGGATGTCCGACAGATCATCGGGAACCACGGCCGCGGCGCGACGCCGGGGGACATCGACGCGGATGTCGTCCCCCAACGCGAGGAAGTCGGACCACATCACAATGCCCTTCCCTGCAGCACGCCTTGTTGCACCTCGACGCAAGAGAACGATGCGCTCAAGGTGAGGCAGCGCTGCGACGGGCCGGTCACCACTGCTCCCACCCAGGGCGGTATGCAGGAGTTCGACGTAGCGATTTCCCAGAAACTCCTCCACCGTCAAGAGAATGCGTGTGCCGCTCTGCGCGAGAATGTAGCCAGCTTCGCCACCCTTGAGCCGGGTATTGAGCGGCACAAGCACGCCGCCGGCTGATTGCAGACCAATTGCCGCAACGACCCATTCGTGAATGTTCGGTGCCCAGATCGCGACGCGGTCGCCGGACTCGATGCCGGCGGCACAGAACGCCCCCGCCGCCCTCAGACCCGCGTCAGCTAGCTCGGCGAAGGTCAACGCCACCGCGCCGTCCTCGATGGCGCTGCGGTTGCCGAAACGTCGGGCTGCTACCTGCACCAGCCGCGGGATCGTCCGCTCGTGTGACGGCATCGCTCCCTCAGCATCACCCTAGCCCGGCACCGCTGCAAGTCAAAAGGCAAAGAAGCAAACGCCGAAACGAAGATCTCTGACAACTTCGACCGACGAGGACGCGCACGTCAATGTGACGCTCCCGAGGCCTTGCCACGCCGTAGGTGGAGATACCGGCCCACACTGCCGCGGACCTTATCCACGAACGCTGCAGATCGGTCGCGGCCACCAAACCACGCCGCCTCAACTCACCGGAATGGCCGCGAGTGGCTATCGGCTGCAGCAGCGGAACCTGTCAA
>JBHHYR010000059.1:0-18519 GCA_046757585.1 Binatia bacterium
GACAGTACGCATCCGCGATGTGGCTGGCCATGTCAGCGATGTAGCGCAGCTCGTGATCAGAGTTCCAGGCTGATGGACCTGCCGGCGATGCCGGTCGGTGGTAAGGTGCCGGCCTTCACGCCACTACGAACATGTTTTCGTCTCGCTTCTCGAAAACAGTCCGCCACCCCGGCGCGTCGTACGCGATCGCCAGTCTCCAGGGGGCGGCGGCCTGGCTGCAGAAACCTACTTTGGCGGTCGAGCTGGGAGTTCGCCGCCCTGCCCGGTGACGAGTTGTTGTGTGACTTGCTCCTTGCGCAGGAGCTGGTTCTCCTGAGCCAACCGCTCCTGCTCCTTTCCGAGCTGTTCCAGTCGTTGCTGGAGCTCTTCCCTGCGGTGTTGCAGGTCTACCAGTTCGGAAGTGACTTCTGTGAGGCGGTGCACCGCATGCTGGGCCTGGGATGCATCTTTGGCCCAGCGCAGGTAGCCAGCCAGATACCCCACTGCAGCGGCTATGATCATACCCCCGATGATGGCGGACCAGCGACCCATGTTGGTGTCCAGGTTCAGGGCGATCGCCAAGCCGGCGCAGTGTCGGCCAAGCGCGGAGACTCTCCCTCAGGCCTCAGGTCACGGTCCAGACGTCCCCACGATTGAAGAGCGCCTCGAGGTTGCCTTCCCCTTGGCGTTGCTTGGCTTCCCGTATCTGGGCGGAGACGATGGACTCGTACGTGGGGCGCTCAACGGCCCGAAAGACCCCGACAGGCGTAGGGAACTGGGGCGGTGCCATGAGGCTGAGAAGAAACGCGAGCGCTGCATCGTTTTCGTCATGAACCAGCAGGTCCGATTCGCTGACGCTGCCTCCCAGCTCCACGACCTCCAGCGAATGACCGCTCAGGCGAATGCCTCTGTCCCGGTTCTTTCCGAAGATGAGAGGCTTGCCATGCTCCAAGACAAGCTGTGTATCGAACTTGGTGTCCTTGTCCGTGAGCGCGGAGAAAGCCCTGTCGTTGAATATGTTACAGTTCTGGAGGATCTCCACGAAGGCGGTGCCCCGGTGCTCGTGGGCGCGCCGGATAATTTCCTGCAAATGTTTCGCTTCCACATCGATAGAGCGAGCGACGAAGGTTCCGTTCGAACCCAGCGCCACCGTCATGGGGTTGAACGGATAGTCGACTGAGCCGAAGGGCGTCGACTTGGTCACTTTCCCTTGCTCGGACGTGGGAGAGTACTGTCCCTTGGTCAGCCCGTAGATCCGGTTGTTGAAGAGCAGAATATTGACGTCAACGTTGCGGCGAAGAACGTGGATGAGGTGGTTGCCCCCGATCGACAACGCGTCACCATCGCCGGTGACCACCCACACGGACAGCTCGGGCCGGGTCGCCTTCAACCCAGTGGCGATGGCCGGCGCACGGCCGTGGATGCTGTGGAACCCGTAGGTGTTCATGTAGTACGGAAACCGGCTCGAGCATCCAATGCCGGAAATGAAAACGATGTTTTGGCGCGGCACGCCAAGCTGAGGCATGACCTTCTGCACCTGGGCTAGGATGGCATAGTCACCACAGCCCGGGCACCACCGAACGTCCTGATCCGAAACGAAATCCTTGCGCGAGGGTTGGGTAGTCACGACAGCAGTCGGCATGAGGTTACGCCTCCAGCATGCGAGTGATACGGCCGGCAAGTTCGGAGACCTTGAACGGAAGGCCCTGGATCTTGTTCAGGCCGACGGCGTCCACGAGATACCTGGCACGTAGCACGTTGACGAGCTGACCGAGATTCATTTCGGGAACCAAGATTTTGCTGAAGCGGGCCAGGATGCTTCCCAAGTCGCCTGGCAACGGGTTGAGGTAGCGCAGGTGCACATGCGACACGGACTTGCCCTGCTGCCGCGCTTCGTGCACCGCCGCCGCAATGGACCCGTACGTGCTGCCCCAGCCCACCAGCAGTAGCTCGCCCTCAGGCGCCCCGTACACCGTGGTGGGTGGAATCTCGGTCGCGATGCCAGCGACTTTGCGTGCTCGGACCCGAACCATCTGTTCGTGGTTCATCGACGCGTAGCTGACGTTTCCGCTGAGATATTCCTTCTCGAGGCCGCCGATCCGGTGCTCGAGGTGAGGCGTACCCGGCACCACCCACGGGCGCGATAAGCTGGTTTCGTCCCGCAGGTAGGGGTAGAAGCCCTGCGGTTCAGTGCGAAACTTGACGCGCAGGGGCGGGATGTTGGCCGCGGGTGGGATCCTCCACGGCTCTGCACCATTCGCCAGATAACCGTCAGAGAGAAGGATCACGGGGGTCATGTACTTGACCGCGATCCGCACGGCCTCGAATGCCGTCTCGAAACAATCCGCGGGGGTACAGGGCGCAAGGATGGGGACCGGTGAATCGCTATTGCGTCCGTACAGCGCCATCAGGAGGTCACCCTGCTCGGTTTTGGTGGGCAAGCCGGTGCTGGGACCGCCGCGCTGAATGTCGGCGATCACAAGCGGGAGTTCGACGCTGACTGCCAGGTTGACCGTCTCCGCCTTCAGGCACATCCCAGGTCCACTCGTCGTCGTAATGGCCACCGCTCCGCCAAATGCAGCGCCCAAGGCTGCACCAACGCCAGCGATCTCGTCTTCAGCTTGAAAGGTGGTAACACCGAAATTCTTGAGAGCCGCCAACTCGTGTAAGATGTCGCTGGCTGGGGTGATCGGATAGCTGCCCAGGAACAGCGGGAGCCCCGCCTGATGTGCCGCGCTGACAAAGCCCATCGCAAGCGCAGCGTTTCCAGTGATGTTACGGTATCTCCCAGGCTTGATGCGGGCGGGCTTCACCTCGTATGAGCTCGTGAAGATCTCGGCGGTCTCGCCGAAATTGTATCCCGCCTTCAGTGCCCGTGTGTTTGCGGCGGCAAGGTCCGGCGTCTTCTGGAAGCGCTTCCTGATCCACTTCTCGGTCGGCTCGATGGGGCGGTGGAACATCCACGACGTTAGGCCGAGGGCAAAAAAGTTCTTACAGCGGCTGGCGACGCGGGTGGACAAATTCAGGTCTTTCAAGGCTGCGGCCGTGAGTTTGGTGATGTCGACCTGAAATACCTGGTAGCCGGACAGTGAGCCGTCGGTGAGCGGGTTCGATTTGTACTCGGCCTTCTTGAGATTCTGGTCGTTGAAGGCTTCCTTATCGATGATGAGGATGGCGTTGGGCCGCAAGTTGCCGACGTTCACCTTCAGGGCAGCGGGATTCATGGCGACGAGCACGTCCAGGGCGTCGCCAGGCGTGAAGACCGCGTGACTGGAGAAATTCAGCTGGAAACCCGACACCCCCGCCAGCGTCCCCGCCGGCGCGCGAATCTCGGCCGGGAAGTCGGGCAGCGTGCTGAGATCGTTGCCGGCGAAGGCCGATTCATTGGTAAACTGCATCCCGGCAACCTGCATGCCGTCGCCGGAGTCGCCGGCGAATCGGATAACGGCGGATTCTCTTTCCTCGATGGGTTTCACCGCCGTCGCGGTGGCAGGTTCGCTCGGGGGGACAGCCATGGACGCATTTCTCCTCAGAAGGTGTGTGTGGCCAACGCAAGGCCCTGTTGCCGGGGGTTAGAGTTCATAGCCAGCACGGAATGACATGGTGATCATATAACGGCCGAGGTTCGTCTTTTCAACGTCAATCAGGCGGCCGCCTCGACGCCGGTTATCTCGTAGTGGGTTTCTTGGAGATCGGCGGTCGCTTTCACGACGATTTTCTTGCTCAGCTGTGCTTCCAGAGTCTGTAACGTGCGGCCCTCGCGCTGGCGCAAGAACTGCGCTACCGCTGGATGGGCGCGTACGGTGATTTGGGCTGCTTTCGGATTCAACGCCGCCTCCCGCTCGACACGGCGGAGCAACTCGTACGCGATCGTGGCCGTTGCCTTCACATGCCCTTTTGCTTCGCAGGTGGGGCAAGGGGAACACAATAGCTGTATTAGGCTTTCGCGCGTGCGTTTGCGCGTCATCTCGACGAGTCCCAAGTCTGAAAGTGGCAAGAGCGTCGACCGCGCCTTGTCTTTGTTGAGGGCACTGCTCAACGCGCTGAACACCTCGTGCTGGTTGGCCGGCTCTTCCATGTCTATGAAGTCGATGACGATCAAGCCGCCAATGTTGCGTAGGCGGAGCTGCTCCACGATGGTCTTGACCGCTTCCAGGTTGGTTTTCAAGATGGTCTCTTCCTGGCTCTTCTTGCCGACGTAGCGACCAGTGTTGACGTCGATAACCGTCAGTGCCTCGGTGTGATCGATGACGATGTAGCCGCCCGATTTCAGCCACACCTTGCGTTCCAGCGCCTTCGCAATCTGTGCCTCGATGCCGAAACGGTCGAAGAGCGGTTCGGGCTCCTCGTACAGCTCGACCCGCGCCTTCAGGCGGGGCATGACGGCGTCGACAAACTCCAGGATACGCTGGTAGTCGCGCGAGTTGTCTACGACCAGCCGTTGGGTGTCCGCCGTGAAAAGGTCGCGGACCGTCCGCAGGACGAGATCTAGGTCCGCATGGAGCAGGGCCGGGGCGCCGGCCACTTCACTCCTGCGGACAATGCGTTTCCACAGCCTGAGCAAGAATCGGATGTCACCCTGAACTTCACGTTTCGACAACCCCTCGCATGCGGTGCGAATGATGACTCCTCCCTCACGGGGACGTTCCGATTGGACGATTTCCTTCAACCGGGCGCGTTCGGCCTCATCCTCGATGCGGCGCGAAACGCCGACATGCTGGGAGGACGGGATGAACACCAGATGCCGGCCAGGAAGGGAGATCACTGCCGTGACCCGAGCTCCCTTGCTGCCCATTGGCTCCTTCGCCACCTGCACCAGGATTTCCTGACCCTTCTTGAGCCGGTCCTCGATCGGCACGCGGCGTAAGGGTGCTCTGCCGGTTGCGTGCGGACCTTCGGTATCGACTTCGACCTCGATGGGTATCGTTCCCTCCTCCGCCAAGAACTCCTCTGCGAGGTCGGCGTAGAGATCGGAGCTATGTAGGAACGCGGCCTTGCCGAGACCAATGTCGAGAAATGCCGCTTGCATGCCCGGAAGCACGCGCGTCACACGTCCCTTGTAGATATTCCCCGCCACTCCCCTGTCACGGGCGCGTTCGATGAAGATCTCGGTCAATCGCTGCCTTTCGAGCACCGCTGCGCGGACTTCGTACGGTGCTACGTTGATGATGATTTCGCGTGGCACGGGAGGCGGGTCAGTGCTGCAGCCAGCTGCCGGTCTCGCCGATGGTGGCAATCTTGAGAACCGGCAAAGCCCGTGCCACGTCCGGATCCAGCTGCAACACTGCCCTCAGCAGGTCCGAGGCCTTCAGGGTTCCTGCAGCGCCAAACCGAATCGTCGTATCTACCGTGCCAGGTTCGGCGAAGCACAACGCGGTCACAAACGGCCGTGCGTTGACGGAGCGTTGCTTGCCCTTGGCGTACTTCCAAAGCGGAAAATCCGCCACTTGCTTGAAAGCAGCAATGCGCTCGCGAATACGTGCACCCCCATCACCATTGAGGAGGTGGCGGACTTCCACGCGGTAGCGAAAGGCCTTGATCAGCGAGGCAACGCTCGGGCTGCGCAGCGGCACCGTCTGCGCGGCGACGATCACCATACCCTTTGGTAGCTGGGCGTTGAGGCCTTGTCGCACGTCGCCAGCAGCAAGCGACCGCGTCAAGTCGAGGTCCAGGAACTCGCCGCTGCTCTCCACACCCACTGGCAACGCGGGCCCAAATCCGAATCGTGGCAAAGGATGGAACCCTTGGGACAGCGCGATTGGCAAACCTGCACGCCGGGCGGCCCGGTAGAAGAGTGTTGTCAACTCGCGGTTGCCGATGAAGCGCGCGCGTCCGAGCTTCGTGTACGTCAGCCTGACTCTCGCCTTCGCTTTGGCGGCGGCGGGATCGAGGACCGGCGTGAGCGCTTCGCCTTCCGCGGACAGCCATTCTTCTGCATTCCCCAAACCTGCCGCGGTGAAACGGGTCCGGGCCGTGTTGTGCCCGTGGGACGTCGGTTTCGGGACGACGTCACGGCGCGACGCCGTGGGCGCGGAGCCCTTGCCGACCACTTTCGCCCGCAGCTTATGCCATCCCCGCGGTTCCCACGCCCCAGGCGTGTCAGGCTCCGAAACGACCTCGCTCGCCCAGTTGTCGATGGCCCCACCCCGATGTTCGCTGCCCTTCGCTCCGCTCAGGTGGTAGTCCACGTTGCGAATCGTGACGAAGTCACAAGCTCCGCAGGATGTGCAGCGCTCCACGCTGCAATCCGGGGTCAGGGTGCGTGCAAAAGCGCGCGCCAGCTCCTTCTGGAGGAACGCTTTCGTGACGCCGCTGCCGAGGTGATCCCACGGTAGCGGTTCGTCGAGCGAGCGGCGCCGGAGATAGGTGTCCCCGGACAGGCGGATATCGCCGAGGGCCTGCTCCCAGCGGTCGAAGCGGCACGCCTCATTCCAGCCGTCGAAACGACAGCCGAGTTGGAAGGCGCGTAAGAGGAGCCGACCTGTCCGGCGGTCGCCACGCGAGAAGATGCCTTCGAGATATGAGAGGCGTGCGTCGTGCCAGCGGAAGTTGATGCGCCGCTTTCCGAGTTCACGCCGCAGCAGCCGCTGCCGTGCTTCCACTTCCGTGATAGGAATCTGCGCTGCCCACTGAAACGGCGTATGCGGCTTCGGCACGAAGTTAGACACGCTGGCCGTCACCTGGGCGCGAGACTGCCCACTGGCCGCGACCTTGGCAGCCAGGTCCACGATCCCCATGAGATCTTCCTCAGTTTCACTAGGCAACCCCAACATGAAATACAGCTTCAGGTGGCGCCATCCGAGAGAGAAAATCTGTCGGGCCGCGGCGAGCAGCTCCTCTTCCTGGTACTCCTTCTGAATAATGTCCCGCATCCGCTGGCTACCCGCCTCCGGCGCCAGCGTAAACCCTGTCTTGCGCACCCGCTGAATTTGTTCCAGCAGTGACGGCGCCAATGCGTCCACGCGCGTTGAAGGCAGTGACACCGCCACCTTTCTTGCTGCGAGCTTGTCCATCAACGCAGTCAGCAGCGGGTTGACGCAGCTGTAATCGCCGGTGCTCAAGCTGAGGAGCGAGACCTCATCGTGACCGGTCTGGTCGAGGGCGCGTTGGGCCTGTTCGAGGAGGCGTCGGGGGTCACGCTCGCGCAGCGGACGGTACACGTACCCAGCCTGGCAGAAGCGGCATCCCTTGACGCAACCCCGCATCACCTCAAGGCTCGGCCGGTCGTGTACAATCTGCATCGTGGGCACGAGGTACGTCTGCTGTGGGGGGATGCTGTTGAGATCACTCACGACCTGTTTCTCCACCCGCTCGTATCCCGCTCGTAGCGGACGCATGCCGAGCAGCCGCCCGTCCCGGCCGTATCGCGGCGCGAAAAAACCGGGCACGTAGACACCGCGGATGCTGGACAGCGCTGCCAACATATCTCGCCGGTCGCGTCTGTCCCAGGCCAAGTAGGTATCGCAAATCTCGTGAATGGCGCTTTCCCCATCTCCGAGCAGTACCGCGTCAAGGAAATCAGCAAGCGGCTCCGGGTTGAATGCGCACGGCCCGCCAGCAAGCACCAACGGGTCGTCACTCGTACGGTCGGCGGCCAGGAGCGGAATGCCGCCGAGTTCGAGCATCGCAAGCAGGTTCGTGTACGTCAGTTCGTACTGGAGCGTGAAGCCCACGATGTCGAAGACGTTCAGCGGCGTGAAGGTTTCCAGTGAAACCAGCGGAAGCTGGGCTCGGCGCAGCGCCGCCTCTAGGTCAAGCCAGGGAGCGTAGACGCGCTCCGCGTACACATCACTGCGGTGGTTCAGAAGATCGTAGAGAATCTGCAGGCCCGGATGCGATTGGGCGATTTCGTAAGCATCCGGAAAAGCGAGCGCGAAACGGAGCCGGACGTCGGAGGGGTTCTTGCGCACCACACCCCACTCGTTTCCAAGGTAGCGGCCCGGCTTCTCCACCGTGGCGAAAAGGGACTCGTATGCAGCGCGACTGACGTTCACCTCAGGCCTCGAACCGCCGCATCATAGGGGCCGCACGGGGAAAGGGCAAGAATGCGAGGGTCGACCCGAGGGGCCGGAGGTGTTCCGGCACCGAGCAGCGTTACATTCTTGACTTCTGCAGACGCTCCAGGTACGGTGCTGTGCAAGTTTCGTTTCGGCTCCAATATGGTTCCCGCATGGCCGCCGCAGTATCGGTTCTCAACACCAAGGTCTTGGTCCTAAACCGGTCGTATCTCCCGGTCCATATCACGTCAGTAAGACGCGCATTCTCCCTCTTATATCAGGATGTTGCGCACGCAGTCGATGCACAGTACCGAACCTTCGACTTTGCAAGCTGGTCCGACCTGGCTGCCTCGGTTCACGACGACACAGTCGGGCTGGTGAACCGAGTGGTGCGGGTTCCGCGGGTCATCCTGCTGCTCGCCTACGACCGGGTTCCCCGTCGGCAAGTCCGGTTCAGTCGGTTCAACATTTACAGCAGAGATCGCAACACATGCCAGTACTGTGGTGGAAAATTCTCGCGCAGTGATCTGAACCTCGATCATGTCGTACCTCGGTCCCAGGGTGGCCTGTCCCGGTGGGAAAACGTCGTCTGTTCCTGCCACGCCTGTAATCGGCGAAAGGGCGGCCGTACTCCAGAACAAGCGGGCATGCGGCTGAAACGCCGGCCGCGCCGCCCGGAGTGGACGCCATTCATGCTCGAGGCCTTCAGCTTGCGACGCTACAAGGAATGGGCGCCGTTTGTCTCGACCGTTGACGCTTCCTACTGGAACACGGAACTGCTTGAATAAGCAGTGAAATCCGTCCTTTAGCCGCTCGACTGTGCAGCGGGGCGTTCCTTGACCCCCCCAACTGGGTGTGAAATACTGCGTCGGGGTGGTGGTGCGGGTATGCGGATCAAGCAGCTCGAACTGATCGGCTTCAAGTCGTTTGTCCGCCGGACGGTTCTGGACTTTCCACCGGGTGTCACCGCGATCGTCGGTCCGAACGGTTGTGGCAAGTCAAACGTCGTAGACGCGATCCGGTGGGTGCTGGGCGAGCAGAGTCCCAAGCATCTCCGCGGCAGCTCGATGGAAGATGTGATCTTCAATGGCAACGAGCGCGTGCCGCAGACGGGCATGGCCCAGGTTTCCTTGACCTTCGAGAACGACCCGGCTGGCCCCCGACCCAGCAGTCTCGACCTCGATGTGTCGACCGTGCCTGCCCACTTCCGTGCGCTCAGCGAGATCATGGTCACGCGGCGGTACTTTCGGTCCGGCGAGTCGGAGTATTTCATCAATCGCACCCCGTGCCGTCTCAAGGACATTACCGAACTCTTCCTCGGCACTGGCGTGGGTACAAAGGCCTATGCGATCATCGAGCAGGGGCGGGTTGAACAGCTGATTAATGCTAAGCCTGAAGACCGCCGCCTGTTCATCGAAGAGGCGGCCGGTACGACGCTGTACCGTAGCCGGAAGGTTGCCGCTGAGCGCAAGATGGAGCGCACACGGGACAACTTGCTGCGCGTGGAAGATGTGCTCCGCGAGGTCGATCGGCAAATTCAGTACCTGCATCGGATGGCGAAGAAAGCCGAGCAGTACCGCTCCCTACAGAACGAGATCCGCGAGCTCGACGTACTGCTGACTGGCGCCCAGTGGCGGCGGCTGGCGCTGGTCGTGACGCAAATGGAAGCAGAGTCCTCCCGCGAGCATGAGCGGGAACAACAAATTGCTGCGGAGTTGGCGCGTTTGGAGCGGGAGCGTGGGCAAAAACTGGCCAACGCCGCTGCTGCGGACGAAGAACTTGCCCGCTGCCGCGAGGCGGCGGCGGTGAATGAATCGGAGCGGCAGGGTCTCGTCGAACGGATCGAGCTGCTCAGCCATGAAGTGGCCGAACGGGAACGCCGTATGCTGCGGCTGCAGGCGGAATCCGCTACGCTGGCAGAGCAGGACGCACGGATCCAAACCAGCCTGCAGCAACAAGAGCGCGACCGCTCTGAGTGCGTGCAACTCCTGCGGTTCGATGAGAAGGCACTGTCCAACAAAGAGGCTGCCCTCGCAGATGCACGTACGGCCCTTGTCGCCGCAAACGGAGACCTGGAGGCTGCCAAGAATGCCTTGGTGGACTGTGTGAGCAAGGAAACCGAATGCCGCAATGCACTCGCCACGCAGACGCGACGCTGCCTGGCCGCGCGCCAGCGCCTGGAAAAGCTGGAGGCCGACCAGGCCGACGCAACTGAGCGTCTGGCAGCCGTGGATCAGGCCGTCACGGCTCGCCGTGCCGCCATCGTGGAGCTCCGCGAGCGCGTGTGCGCCGCGCAAGGGGAAAAGCACGCCCAGGCCGAACGGCTGCGTGGGTTGGCTGAGGAACGACGCAGCTGGGAGCGCGAGACCAGCGAAGCGCACAGTCTGGTGCTGCAACTTCGTTCGCGTCTGGAATCACTTGAGGAGATTCAACGGACTTACGAGGGGTATCAACCGGGCGTGCGTTCAATCCTGGTGGACCACCCCCAAGAAGGCGTGTTGGCGGTGGTGGGCGATGTCATCGGTATCCCGCAGCAGCACGAGCGCGCGCTGGCCGCGGCGCTGGGTGACCGGCTGCAGTATGTGATCGTTCGGGAGGAAGATGACGGACTCGGAGCGGTGACGGCACTGCGGCATCGCGATTCCGGGCGCGGCAGTTTCATTCCGCTTTCCCCGCGGCGCGTACGGGCAGATGGAAACGGACGTCCTGCTCTCAATGGCAACACCAGAAGTTTACTGGATCTGGTGCACGTCGAAGAACCATATCACCGCATAGCTGAGGCGCTCCTGGATGAGGTGATGTTGGTCCCGGATCTCAAGACCGCCCTTGCACTGTGGCGCCAGAACGGCGTACACGTCACCATGGTGACTCCCGAGGGTGACGTCATCGACGCCAGTGGCGTGATCAGCGGAGGCAGCGAACGACCGCTCAAGCAAGAGCTCGTTTCTCGGCGCCGGCACGCCAGCGAGCTGGCGGCTCAGCTTGTCGCTGCGGAGGGCCGCCTCGACCGTGCCCACGCCGCCACGCACCAGTTGCGCTTGGCGCTGGAGCAGCAGGAAACTGCGCTCCAGGAGTTCGACCGGGACGTGCACGCCCTCACCCTTGAACTGGTCGCTGGCGAGAAGGACCTTGAGCGCTTGGAGGGAGAACGCCCGCGCTGGCTTGATCGACTCGATGTGGCGCGATTCGAGGCCGGTGCTGTCGCGACCGAGGAGAGTGAAAGCGACACCCATGCGCAACGAATCGCGGGGGAGTTATCGGTGTCAGCCACGGAGCGCCAGTCCCTGGAAACCGCTCTCCACGTGCGTCGGGAGCGCGCGACGACGGCGGCGGCCCATCTCGACGGTCTCGGCAACGATGTGACAAGTATCAAGGTGCGAGTAGCGGAGCGGCGGCAGCGGCTCGAAGCCGCAGTGGCAGCGTCGCAACACTTGAGAGCACAACTGGCCGAGATCGCGTCTCGTACCAGCGCGCTTGCAGCTGAGCTGGCGGAGACCGGGCGAGAGCACGCGGGCTTGCAGGCTGCGGTGGATGAGGCGGGGGCGCGACACCGGGCGCAGGACGCACGGCGTGCCGCCATCGAACGTGAAACCGCCCAGGCCCGCGCCGCGCTCGACGTGGCGAGCGCAGAGGTGGCCGCACATGACCGGTGCACCCAAGAGATGCGTGACGACTTGGACATCCTCCGCGACCAACGCCGTCAGAGTGAGATCGCGCTGGCAGAAAAGAGACTACGCATCGAGCACTTGATGCAGCATGTGCGCGAAAAGTATGGTGCGGACCTCGCCCAGCAGCCACCGGTCGAGGAAGTCGAGAACGAGGACGAAGCGTTGGCTCGCCTAGAGGGGCTCCGGGAGAAACTCGCTCGCATCGGTGAAGTGAACGTCGGAGCCATCGAAGAGCTGCGCGAGCTGGAGGAACGCGCGCAGTTCCTGCGGACGCACAAGAGTGATCTCGAACGGTCGCTGGCTGATCTCGAGCGAACGATTCAGCGCCTCAATCGGGCGTCACGAACGAAGTTCGCTGAGGCCTTCGCTGCGGTGAACGACAAGTTCCAGTCTGTCCTCCCCCGGCTGTTTCGAGGAGGAGAGGCCCGCCTGCTGCTCACTGACGAGCACAACCTGTTGGACACTGGTGTCGAGATCGCCGTGCGGCCGCCGGGAAAACGCTTGCAAGCCGTGTCGCTTCTCTCGGGTGGAGAAAAAGCCTTGGTCGCGGTGAGTTTGATCTTTTCCCTGTTTCTCACCAATCCGACCCCGTTTTGCTTTCTCGATGAAGTCGACGCGCCCCTCGATGATGCCAACATCGGTCGCTTCACGAACCTCGTGCGCGGCATGAGTGAACACTCGCAGTTTATCGTGATCACGCATAACAAGCGGACCATGGAAGCGGCGAACGTTCTCTACGGCGTCACGATGGAGGAGCCGGGAGTCTCCAAGGTCATTTCAGTCGCCATGCGCTAGGGCCGGCACGATGCCCTGGAGCCCCGACACGCTTCTGTACCTGACCGCCATCGCCGGAGGTGTCGCCGCGGCCGTCGCGTTGTATTGCCTGTTCCGGCGGCGGCGCTCAGCGACGCCCCAGGCTTCGCCTGCTGCGGTGTCGAGCCCAACGCCAGCCGAAGTGTTCCGTGAGAGCCTGACAGCAACCCGACAGGGGCTGCTAGCGCGCCTTCAGGATGCTTGGAGTGGCGCGAAGGACGTCGAGGCTCGCTTCGCCGAACTCGAAGAAGTGTTGATCACTGCGGACGTTGGCTTCAAAGCCACCCAACTCCTCCTCGACAGGTTGCGGTCGCGTGCGCGTGAATTGGCCGATCCCGACGCACTACGAGAGGCGCTGCGCGAGCAAATGCGCGTGGTTCTGGCGGACCGAGAACCGGCTGTGCCGGCCGCGGCCCCCCACGTGATCCTGGTTGCGGGGGTCAACGGGGTCGGGAAAACGACAACCATCGGAAAGTTGGCCTACCGCTACCGCCAAGGAGGGCAAAAGGTTCTGTTGATTGCAGCCGATACTTTCCGTGCTGCGGCCAGTGAGCAGTTGGAGCACTGGGCGCAACGGGCCGGCGCGTCATGCGTGCGCCACCAGAGTGGATCGGACCCCTCGGCCGTCGTCTATGATGGCCTCAAGGCGGCGGTTGCCCGTGGGACCGACATTGTGATCGTCGACACAGCCGGCCGGCTACACGTGAAGACCAATTTGATCGAGGAACTCAAGAAAGTCGCCCGGGTCATCGGCCGGCAGGTGGCCGGAGCGCCCCATGAAGCCCTGCTCGTGATCGACGCGACCACCGGACAGAACGCGATCCGTCAAGCCCTAGTGTTCCGTGACGCGTTGCCCCTCACTGGGGTCGTGTTGACCAAGCTCGACGGGACCGCGAAAGGAGGCGCGGTCTTTGCGGTACGGGCCGAGTCGGGGTTACCGATTCGCTACGTCGGGTTCGGCGAAAGCCTGAACGACCTGGCGCCTTTTGACCCCGATGCCTTCCTGAATGCGTTGTTGCCTCCTGCCCGCACAGACCCCAGTCGCCAGACTGAGCAGCGCACGTCCGCGGCTTGACACGGTGGCGCACCACCTCTATCGTGCAGTAATCCTTGACGTCCTAACGCCTATGGCGCTGGAAAACCTGAAGCTTCTGGAAACAAAGATCGAACAATTCGTGCAGCAGCACGAACACGTGGGCCAGGAATGTGCGGAGCTCCGACAACGGGTGGAGACCCAAGAAAAGCGTCTCGCCCAGGCTGACGTGCAGCTCAAACAATACGAACAGGAACGCTCACAAATTAAGGCACGGCTGGAGCGAATCTTGAACCAGCTCGGCAGCTTGAACCTCACTTAGGACAACATGCAGCGGCCGGTAGAAATTGAAATTCTGGGTCAGAAGCTGGTCGTTACCAGCGATGACAATGCCGAGCACGTCAGGGAAATGGCGCGGTATGTCGACCGACGGATGCGTACATTGGCCGCCGGCGGAGTGTCAGCTGCGTCCCTACCTCTCGCCCTTATTGCGGCATTGAATATTGAGAGCGAATATTGGAAACTACAACGGCAGCAGAAGGAGATGTGTGAAACGATCAACCGACTGACGCAGCGTGTTTCGGCACAGCTGGGGCGGCTGAGCCGGTCGGTTCGGAAAGGAGAAGACGTCGCGAGGCGCTGAGAAACTTCCGTTCGTTGTTCCGCACCCGTGCTTGGCGGTGACCTGGGATCTCAATGATGCCGCGTTGGCGGCTCCGTGGCCCGTGCGGGCACCCGGCCTGAGTCCGTAGCACGGGAAGAACGGCCGGCAGGGTTCGATAAGCGCCGTCGCCTGGTGGGCTGCAGGGGTTGGCTGGGTGTGTGTCAGTACTGAACTGGGTTGTGTCGAGTTTGGTCATAGAGTTCAAAGGGGTCGAGCTGTTCAATTATTTGCCGTCGTCGGTGTGGACATGAACTGTGCCTTTCTGAGCAAACACGGGCAAGCACCTTGCCGTGTACTTCGACGTACGGGACCTCTGCAACAAGCCTGAACAACCGACCGCCCGTTTCAATCTTCCTGCCGACCTTCCCCGCGGTCTGAGCCACTGGACCATGGAAGGGGAGAAGCACACGATCCGGCAGCAGCTGAGGGAACAGCGCCGAGGTCTGTCCGCTGCCGTGGTTCGGGCCGCGAACGCAGCCGTGTGCGCTCACGTCCGCGCGTTTCGGCCTTTCCAGGAGGCACGCTCCATCATCGCCTATATTGCCGCCGAAAACGAAATCTCCGTTGCAGCGGTATTTGACGAAGTCGTGCGATCCGGCCGGACACTCTATTTGCCAGAGACGACGAGGGGAGGCAGCTTCGCACCTTGGCGGCCGGGGGAGCCGCTGGCGCGAGGGCGCGGCGGCGTCCTTGAGCCGCTCAGCGCTGCCGCGGAAACGCCGGAGCGCCCGGCGGTTGCCCTCGTTCCCGTAGTCGGGTGGGACCGGAACGGGACGCGTCTCGGCCGCGGTGGTGGGTTTTATGACCGGGTGTTCAGCAAGTTGGCTCAAGGAATCACCCGGGTGGGGCTAGCCCACGATTTTCAAGAGTTTCCACGGATCCAACCGCAGCCGTGGGACGTGCCACTGCATTACGTGATTACGGCACGAGGGGTGGTCCAGTGCGGAGCTGGAGCAGCGCGGAACGAGTGGCTCCAGAGAGGAGGAGGGCAGTTGTCATGAGCTACGTGGTTCCCGGTTTGGTCATTGTGCTCCTCGGCGTCGCATTCGCGGCCCTGTTCGAGCTCGTACGCCGGCAGCAAACGCGCCAGCAGCTTCAAAATGCCGCAGAAACCGCGCAGCGCGTTCTGGCGGAGTCGCGTGCGGAGGCGGAAGCCATTCGGAAAGAAGCGGAAATCAGGGCCAAGGATATTATTTTGCAGGCAAAAGGAGAAGCGGACAAAGAATCCCGTGAACGGCGCCGCGACCTTCAACAATTCGAACGGCGCCTGGTGACACGAGAAGAGAATCTAGAAAAGCGTGCGGAGCAAATTGAACGGCGCGAAGCCGAGACAACCAAAGAACAGCAGACACTCGCGCAGCGCGAGCACAAGCTGGCGGAGCGGGAAGAGCAGTGTGGTCGGATGATCGACGAAACGCGCCAACAGCTCGAGCGCGTTGCTGGCCTGACGCGGGAAGAGGCAAAGCACAGCCTCGTCGAGCAGATGCTTGATGAAGCTCGGCACGAGGCGGCGAAGCGGATCCGACTGGTTGAAGAGGAAGCGCGTGCAGACTGCGACCGGCGCGCCAAGAAGATCATCACCGTGGCCATCGAACGTCTGGCGGGTGAGTTCATTGCCGAACGGACCGTCTCGGTGGTGCAGCTGCCGAGCGACGACATGAAGGGACGCATCATAGGCCGAGAAGGGAGAAATATCCGCGCCATTGAGGCCGCAACGGGTGTCGATTTGATCGTTGACGATACGCCGGAAGCCGTGATCCTCTCCTGTCACAATCCGATTCGGCGAGAGATCGCGCGGATCGCCCTCGAACGCCTCATCTCTGACGGCCGAATTCATCCGGGACGGGTCGAAGAGGTCGTGCGCAGAGCCGAGCAGGAGCTCGAGGAACACATTCGCGACGCGGGACAGAAGGCGATCTTCGAAGTTGGCATCCACGGGGTTCATCCCGAGATCGTCAAGCTGCTTGGCATGCTGAAATATCGCTACAGCTATGCGCAGAACGTCTTGATGCACTCGATTGAAGCCGCGTTCATCTGCGGCGCCATGGCCGCGGAGCTGGGTCTGAACGAGAAGCAGGCACGGCGTGCAGCGCTCCTGCACGACATTGGGAAGGCCTTGACCCACGAGGTGGAAGGCTCACATGCCATCATTGGTGCAGACATCGCGCGCAAGTATGGCGAGTCGGCGAAGATCGTCAACGCGATCGCCGCGCACCACGAGGAAGTCAAGGCTGAAACGATCCTCGCACCGTTGGTCGACGCCGCCGACGCATTGTCCGGGGCGCGCCCAGGCGCCCGGCGAGAATCACTGGAAGGTTATGTCAAACGCCTGGAGGACCTGGAGCGGATCAGCAACTCCTTCCGAGGGGTAGAGAAGTCCTTCGCTGTCCAAGCAGGCCGGGAAATTCGGATCATCGTCGAGCCCCGAGCCGTGAGCGACGGCCGGGCTAGCTCCTTGGCTCAAGAGGTGGCGCGGAAGATCGAGAGCGAAATGACCTATCCAGGTCAGATCAAGGTGACGGTGATTCGTGAAACCCGGGCCACCGATATCGCGAGGTGACGGTGGCTCTGCAAGGCGCACGGCGCAGAAACCCTCCTCCCGGGGTTGCGTCCGGTGACGCGCGTGATCATGGTCATTGGTCGACATGCGTCGTGAGGTAAACTCCGAGCACGTGGCGAGCGGCTCGGTGCTGGTACAGGGTGCTGGTGCGGCCATTGGCGCCGGCCGTGCAAAGCAGGCTCGCCGCTTGCAGCACCTCTGGGAAGCATGAAGTCCGCCGAGGAGCAGCTGGCCGCTATTCGGCGGGGGACCGTCGATGTCTTGCCCGAGGACGAACTGGTTGCAAAGCTGCGGACAGGACAACCGCTCCGCGTGAAGTTCGGCGCTGACCCTTCCGCGCCGGACCTGCATCTCGGCCACACCGTGGCGTTGAACAAACTGAGGCAGTTCCAGGATCTCGGCCATGTCGTGATCTTCTTGATCGGCGACTTCACGGGCATGATTGGCGATCCGACGGGGAAGTCCGAGACCCGCAAGCCGCTCACGCGCGACGAGGTGAGCGCCAACGCGCAGACATACCGGCGGCAAGTCTTCAAGGTCCTCGATCCAGAGCGAACCGAGGTGCGCTTCAACTCGCAATGGATGGAACACATGCGAGCAGCCGACATGGTGCGGTTATGTGCACATTACACGGTAGCTCGCATGCTCGAGCGCGACGACTTCGCGAGGCGGTACCAGGAAGAACGCGCGATCGGGCTGCACGAGTTTCTGTACCCGTTGATCCAGGGCTACGATTCCGTGGCACTGCACGCCGATGTCGAGGTGGGCGGCACGGATCAACGCTTCAATCTCCTGGTGGGGCGGGAACTTCAGCGAGCATACGGCCAGTCGCCGCAGGTTGTGGTGACCTTGCCCCTCCTGGAAGGGACGGATGGCCTCACCAAGATGAGCAAGTCGTTGGGGAACGCCATCGGGATTGCGGATCCCCCTGAAGACGTGTTCGGCAAGTTGATGTCCATTTCCGACCTGATGATGCTGCGCTACTACGATCTGCTAACTGCCGAGGACGTGAGAGCCCTTCGGGAGCGGATCAGCTCCGGGGCGTTGCACCCTATGGAGGCGAAGAAGCAACTGGCTCGCCTGATCGTGGCGCGCTTTTACGACGACGACACGGCGCAACGAGAGCAGGAGCGCTTCGAACGGCGCTTCCAGCGCCGTGAGCTCCCGGCGCAGCTTCCAACGTTCCAGTGGCCAAGTGACCCCCCCCTGCCCTGAACCTGGCGACGGTCATGACGACCGCGGGACTGACGGCATCGATGAGTGAAGCGCGCCGCCTGATTCAGCAGGGAGCGGTTCGCGTCGGTGGGCGGCGCATCACCGATCCTCGCGCCACCCTTGTGCCAGCGAAGGGCACGGTGGTCGTTCAAGTCGGATCTCGGCGCGTGCGAGGCATCGTCTTCTTTCCCGGAACCCAGGATAGTGGGGGGGTTGACTTGGATTAGGGCGTAGCCTATAAATTGCGTTCCGCCACGGTGCGGTCGGTCTTTGAAAACTAGGTGGTAGTGCCAGGCTGCCAAGCCCGCAGGGGCGTTGGCAGACCGAGTGAGTTCGGATGTGACGGAACCCGTTGACAGATGACGCGGTGCATCAAGGTGGCGCCGCGCAAGCCTGCAACTGGAGAGTTTGATCCTGGCTCAGAACGAACGCTGGCGGCGTGCCTAACACATGCAAGTCGAACGAGAAAGTCTCTTCGGAGATGAGTAAAGTGGCGCACGGGTGAGTAACACGTAGGTAACCTACCTCCAAGACTGGGATAACTTGTCGAAAGACGGGCTAATACCGGATAAGACCACAGGGGCTTCGGC
>JBHHYR010000060.1:0-17983 GCA_046757585.1 Binatia bacterium
AACCACGACCAGACACGCAAACGCGTAGCTTGTCGTGCTCACAAACAACGGCAGGCGAAAGAGCTCCCACTGGTATGCACTGGCAAGGAGCACGCACAGGCGAAATCCAATCAGGTAGCCGAGCGGAATCGCCAGCACGGTCAGAATTGCCTGCTCGCCAAGCAACATCACGGAGACCTCGCCGCGCGTGAACCCGAGCAGCCGCAAGCTAGCCAGCTCGCGCGCCCGCTCCGACAGCGCGATCCGGGCGGCGTTGTACACCACCGCAACCGCAATCACGCAGGCAAACACGATGAGCACGGAGGTGAAGATGCCCATGCTCCGGGCCAGTGTCTCTTCGAAACTCGCCAGCGCGACTTTCCGCAGCGTCACGCCGCTCACGGCCGGCAGGCGCTTGAGATCCGCATACAGGCGCGGCGTCGCCAGCGCGTCGACTCTCAGAAACGCACCTGACACCGTACCGCCGTCACGCAACAGGCGCGAGAGGCCGGGCAGACTCATGTAGGCCGATACGCCCACCAACTCGTCCACAGAACCCACTACGGGTACCTGGCGGACCTGCCGCTGACCCTCCAGCACCGCAACGGTCAGCACATCTCCACGTGATGCGCCCAACAGGTCCGCCAGCTTCGTGGTGAGCAGCACCCCATGGTCCGGCACTTCAATGGGCCGCAGATCGCGACCGATGAGACGATGGAGCTGGGTGCCGGGGTCGAGGCCAACGAGCGCCGTCCGCCGCGTACGGTGCTCGAATCGCAGGCGTACGGGTACGGCACGGTACGGCTCGGCGACAAGGACACCAGGGAGGCGGCGGATGTCATGGCGCGCCCGAGCCGGAAGGGGATCGTGGAAGGCGACGGTCACGTCGTCGCGCTGGACGATCCGAAACTGCACATCGGCGATGCGCTGGATCGCGTCGACGAAATAGCGGCCCAGGATCAAGATCGCCACCGCGAACGCGATGCCCAGCAAGGACAGGCCTGCCCGCAGCGGGCGCCGCATGATGTTGCGGAGAATCATCCGCACGGGCACGGACAGCACCCGTTGCAGGCCACTGCGCTCCAGCATTCCCGCGCGAAACCCCGGAGGAGGTTCCGGCCGCATCGCCTCGGCGGGCGTCAAAGCAAGGGCGCGCCGCACCGCCGCCCACGCACCGAGCAACGCTGCCGCCGCCGCAATCCCACACGCCAGCACAACGACTGCAGGTCCAGCCTGATACCGCAAGACCGGGAAACGGTAGAACTCGACGTAGAGCTGGTTGAGCTGCGCGCCGAGCCACAGCCCCAGCCCGCTCCCCCCGACTGCACCACCGAACACAGCCACCAGCGCAAACTCGAGGTAGTGCAGCCCAACGGAGAAGTCATTGTATCCGAGGGCCTTGAGCACGGCGATCTGGTCGCGTTGCAGGCTCACGAGGCGCGACAAGACGACGTTGAGCAGAAAGGCAGCCACACCGAGGAAAATCGCCGGCAAGATCGTTCCGAAGATGCGGTTCTCGGCGATCTCATCAGACAGGAAACGGTGGGAAATCTGGTCGTGGCGGCCGTAGGCACCGAGCCCGCCGTACCGGTCGAGCAGCCGGTCGAGGTCCCTGATCACGTCCCCTTCCACCGCGCCCGGTGCCAGCGACAGCACAACGTCATTGAACGCACCGTCCATGTCAAAGGCGGGACCCATGGCCTCCCGGCTCATCCACAGCACACCGAAACGCTTGTTGTCCGGAAAGATGTCCGAGCCGCGGATCTCGTACACGTACTCGGGGGACAGCGCCACGCCCACGATACGCAGCCGCTCCCACCGGCCGTTCAGCACGGCTCCGAGGGTGTCGCCCACATCGAGTCGATTGGCATCCGCGAACGCCTCGCTGACCAGCACTTCGTCCCGCCGGCCAGGCTCGATGTAGCGGCCGCGGCGGATGTACAGGTCATTCAGCATCGGCCCGTGGCGCTCGGGAATCGACACCAGCCGGCCGGTTGCCGGCTCCGCCACACCGGGCACGTCGAGAGTGACATCGAACACCAACCGTGTGCGCACGGCGTCGACGCCGGGAATTGCAGCGATCCGGGCGCCCACAGCTTGCGGGGCACGCTTGAGGTTGGAGAATACGTCCGCGAACCGGTATTCGGCGTAGTACGTGGCCTGCGAGAAGAGCAGGGAGTCGTACGCGGTGCGCGTGGTGACGAAGACGGCTACACCGCAGGCCACCACCAGGCCGATCGCAATCACCTGGCCGCGCTGGTGAAACAGGTCTCGACGCAGCTTCCGGCTGAGCGCAGTCACGGTTGGGTCACCACTGCAAATCCGCCGGCCGGGCGCGGGTCCGGTTGCGCTGCACCTCGATGATCTGGCCGCTGCGCAGCCGCACGACACGGTCCGCCATGGCGGCAATGGCCGCATTGTGCGTAATCACTGCCGTCGTGGTGCCCAGTTCGCGGTTCACGTGTTCGAGCACTTCCAAGACGAGCTTGCCAGTTTGGAAGTCGAGTGCCCCCGTTGGTTCATCGCACAACAGGACCTCGGGACGCTTGGCGATGGCGCGCGCGATGGCCACTCGCTGCTGCTCTCCTCCCGAGAGCTGCGCCGGGAAGTACTCGCGGCGCTCCCCCAAGCCGACGAGGCGCAGCGCCTCGTCCGGGTCCATCGGCGCGGCGGCGATTTCGGTCACCAGGGCAACGTTCTCCCGCGCGGTGAGACTGGAAATCAGGTTGTACGATTGAAAGACGAAACCGATGTGCTCGCGGCGAAAGCGTGTCAGCCCACGTGCATCGGCTGCGGTGAGATCGTGGCCGCAAAAGCTCACCGACCCGCTCGTGGGGGCGTCGATGCCGCCGAGGATGTTCAGCAGCGTCGACTTGCCGCTTCCCGAAGGCCCGAGCAGGACGACGAACTCGCCACGGTAGAGGTCCAGATCAACCGAGCGCAGCGCATACACCTCCACCTCGCCCATGAGATACACCTTCGACACGCCACGGGCTTCGAACAGCGGCTCTGCCTGCAGTGCTTCGGTCGATCCGAGCGCGTGGTGCGTCATCCGTGCGCGCCAGGCGCCGATCCTGCATCCTGCCGAGGGAACCTGCACCAGCTGCCCATCGCCTGGGTTCATCCTCTCGCATGCGCCCGCGCACGGTCAAGGGCCGGCGTGGTGAGCCCGCGGCAGCTCCCCGTGTGGCGCAGGGCCGATGCATCTAGTACGTGACGCGGGCTTCGAGCGCGCCGGCGTCGTTGCGGAACACGATCAGGCGGGACATGCACGGCATACAGTACACGCGGTCTCCCGGCCGCAGCTCCCGCGTCGAGCGGATCACCACCTTGCACACCGGACAGATCACCTCGTTGGGAGCCAGGCGGTCCCCGGGACCCGCCCACTTGCGATAGAAGCGGCGGTAGGCCTTGGGCACTTCATCGAAGCCGGTGTCGTCGAGGATGAAGCGCTGCCGCTCGGTCTGCACGCCGGCCGCCGCCTCGCGCTCGAGTGGATCGACCATCACAGGAAGCCCAGTCGTTCCACCGCCTCAGTATACATGCGGCCGAGACGGTCGTGCTCGTCGCGCGGCAGGCCGATGTGCTCGAGCGTCTCTGCGAGCGTGTCGAGCACCAGATGGTCCAGCTCGCGCTTCACCTGGCCAATGCGCGCGCGGATGTGGGGCGCACGGGACAGACAGCGCCCGAGCTCGTTTTCTCCGAAGCCGATGTGCCGGCGCTCGTCCTTCACCACGCCGAGCAGTATCTCGCGGGTAATCGGATCGGCACTCTGCGCATGGCTGTGGAACACGGCGAATTCCAGCGCCTCGAGGATCACGTTTTGTGCAAAGATCGCCGCCTCCCAGTCCTTCCCGGCCACCAGCTCCAGCAGCCGGCGTTTGAAGAGTTGTAGGCTGCGGCTGGCCCGCCGTTCCACTTCCCCTTCCGGATCCTGCACGCCCAGGTCATGGAGCCGGTGCAGGAACACCTCGAGATGCCTCCCTTCGTCCGCGACCTGCGTCGCGAGAAACACCTTGGCCAGGCGGTTGGGGGCAATCGCAATCAAGCCGCTCGCCCCCTCGAGCGCCGCCGTCTCACCGACGCAGTAATTGCACAGGACGGTGATCAGGCGGTCCCTGTCCAGGTCAGTGGGGGCCGTGTCGCGGGTCTCCGGGCGGTGCCCGTAGGTGAGCCCGGACAAATAACCCTCGATCGCCTGAAACCAGAATTCGAACGAATGGACCTGTTCCAGGAATTCCTGCGGCTCGAGATCGTGGATATCAGTCAGCGGCACCGCCGGGTGTCGAGCCATCGGCACCCCTTACGGGCGCACGGGGGTCTGGTATTCGATGCCGATACGGCCGAGGCGCATCTTGAACTCCTTCAGGACGGTGTCCGCCAGAACCTGCTCCATGTCCTCGGGCGCCATCTCGGTGAGGTTGACGCCTTGCCAGTCCGCTCGGGCCGCCGGTTGCACCACCTGCTCGAACTCGGCAGCGGCAGCGTTGTTGCGAAAGGCGTCGGCAAAGGTCGCCAGCATGTAGTAGGACATCTCCTTTTGCATGCGTTCGACCTCGCTCTTCTTTTCGGGATGCTCCTTGATCAGGGACCCAATGCGATTCTCCCCGAAACCAACGTGCCGGCGCTCGTCCGCAATGGTGCCCGAAAGCGTGTGCGCAAACTTCGGGTTCAGGCTTTCGTTCATCGCATACATCATCTCGAACACACTGAAGGCCATCCCTTCCAGGACGATGTTCTGGCCAACGACCCCGGACACGAAGTCCTTCTTGTCGACCTTCTCGAGCAGAATCTCCGCGAACTTGACGAGATTGGGGTTTGCGTAGCGCTGGATCACGCTCTCCAGCTCGCCCTTGCGAACTCCCAGGTCATACAGGCGCTGCGTGAATATCTCCACGTGGCGCGCCTCGTCCAAGGTCTGTGTGGCGAGAAACCGCTTACTCCCCTCGTCGGGAGCCGCATTGATGAGGCCCGAGGAAGCGGCCAGGGCGCAACGCTCTCCAACAACCAGCTGCACTGTGGTCCGGATGGTTTCCTCGTGGATCACTTGGTTGGTACGGAGCAGCTCCGGTTCGACTTCCCCAGGTGCATGCCCATACTCGGTGCGCTCGAGGTATCCCTGCGGGCAAGACTCCAGCCAACTCTGGATCGAGTACGCGGACAGAAAATCAGCCATCAGCTTCTCCTTCCGTTGCCTGTGGGAGCCACACCAGCAGCGTCCCTGTCATTTGCGGCCCCGTGTAGCACCGGGGTGCCACAGCCGGTATGATCCATGTCATAAAACGACCTACCAGTTGGTAGGCCATGGAGACGATTCCGCCGCCCCTGCGCGGCGGGCGCCTAGTCGCTCCTGGCGTCGAAGCGGTCTGCCTGATTCGTCCGTGGCGTCGTATACGTTGCGCCCCAACACGCGCCGGCGCCGTTTCTCAGCTGCACGGTCACCGGCGGCGTCAGTTGCAGGGTGGGCAAGGGTACCGCAGAGCCCTTGGCGCGCAGCACGACCTTGGCCCGACCGCTCTCTGCGGCCTGCAGCAGCAGGCTGCGGACCCCAGCGGCTGCGCCGCTTCGATCGCGATACCGGTACCCCGTACCCGTCGCCTTCCAACAGGGGTGGCCGCTACAAAGGCTCGCGGCGGGAACCGGGATGCGCAGCAGCGGCTGCGTCGCCGCCGACTGATCGTACACGCACAGGGCGTAGTCGGTGTCAGTGCGTGGATCACCGAGGTCCGGCAGCTGCGTCTCCTCGCCCTTCGTCCATTTCCACAGCACGAGGTCGCGCCGGTCCGGATTCTTATCCTTCAGCAGCAGGCGCGACCTTCTGGAACTGGTAGGCTGGCGGCACACGGAGGCGGGGCTCGCTGTACCGACACAGGTACCACTCCCGTCGCATGCGTCCGCACCGGTACACAGGTCGTGGTCATCACATGCCGCCCCGATCTGGTCGGCCGAGCAGGTCGGGGAGCAGCAATCTGCGCCGCTGGTATTGCCATCGTCACATTGCTCGGGAGCACACACGATGCCGTTCCCGCACGTACGCGACGGCCTGCAGTCGCTATCACAACCGTCGCAATCCACCAGGTTACCGTCGTCGCACAGCTCTCCGGCGGCGAGCACGCCGTCACCGCAGGTGATCTCGTCGGCCCCGATGTCGACCCGCCCGCCGCTCAGCCGTGGCGCACCGTCCAGATCCGTCTCACCCACCGCTGCCGTAAACGCCGGATCCCCCGCGTTCACCGCCGGAGAGCCTGCTCCTAAGTGGAAATCTGCCGTGGCAGGGCTGGTGAACTGCGGGTTCCCGAACACCGAATGCGCATCCTGGCCCGCCGACGTCCGGTAGCTGTCGTAGCTCCCGTACTCCGTCCCGCGCCATACGAAGGTCGCACTACTGGCACCGGCCTCCGTAAACCAGAGATTGTAATCGAGTGCATTGTTGACGTTGCCCGCGTCCGAGTACAGAAGCACGTTCTGGCTGGTGCTGTAGAAGATGTTGTTGCGCACCGTGTTGTCTTCGGCGTACTGGATCCACAGCTCGCCGATGCCAGTGCGGAGCGTATCGTTCTGATAACAGGTGTTGTTGAGAAACGACGAGCCCTTCACCCGCCCCACCGAGGCGTCGAAGCCGCCGAACACGATGCAGACCTTCGTGTTCCGGAAGATCACGTTGTCGCGCACGATCACGCCGCTGGCGACGATCCCCGCGTTTTCGGCGCCGACTTCGAGGCCGAGGTCGCTCTCCGACGTGGTATTGCCCTCAACCACGACGTCCCTGCCACCGTCGACATAAATTGCACCGGCGAAGCCACCCCCTTTTTCATTGGCGCGATACACCTGATTGCCGCGGATGACGCCTTCGCGGCAAACCTTGGTTTGATCAGGTTGGATGTCCGTTTCCCCGCCGATACAGTCGATGCCGATGTTGTTTACGTCTCGGACGATATTGTTGGTCACCTGGAATTGCGTAACGTTCCCGTTCAAGGTCAGGGCTTCACTCCGAAACGGCTCGCAGTCGAAGATCTCGTTTCCATCGATCACGAGATCCGATATCGGCGCCGGCTCGGTGCCGTACACCGTAATGCCCATAGCGTCCTTGCCGCGGATATCGTGGATCCGGTTGTTGCGGATCTCGATGTGCGAGCCGGCCCCGACGACCCGGATGCCGGACCCGTCATTGACGCCGAGATTGTTGCGGATCTCGAAGCCGATGATCTTCACATAGCTCTTGGAACTCACGAGCATCATGTTGCGGCCGGGCACACCCGTGCCGTCGAGCACCGGCGGCGTTCCGGCAGCTCCTCGGAGCGTGATGAACCCGCCGGTCGCGTCTCCACTGGTTGGAAACGAGAGCTTCTCGAAATAGGTGCCCGGCTGTACGGTGACCGTGTCGCCAGCAACCGTGGCGTCCAGCGCCGCCTGGATGGTCGAGAAATCACCCGGAACATTGTATTGCGTAGCGCGGGCTGACGCGCTCGCGCACAGGATACAGGCGCCCAGCACCCACATCCGCCGGTTGGGCGGGAGCAGCCGCCTGCTGGCCCCCGATGTTCCCTTCATGCCATGATTCTTGAGCCATGGACATTTGCAGTCAAGGACCCGAGGCCACTCGAGCCACCCGTGGTGTGCCACAGTGCGAAGCCGATCGCGAGCCCCTGCCCGACCTCCCACGACGTACTCCGCGAGGTTTCCCCTCCCTTCGAAGAGGGGGTCAGGGGGAGGTAGAGGTGCGCCGGTCGCGACCTCCCCCTTGCTCCCTCGGCAAGGAGGGGCAAATCCCTATGTCACTGCGCTGCTGAACAGCCGTACTTATTCGCTGATTGGAGCTGCTGCTCGCCCCGGTGTTGCGGGTGTCAGAGCGGCCGGGGCAACCGGCAGCGCACGCGGCCGCGGGTGGCCGCCGAAATCGACCACGGAGTTTTCGAGCACCAATTCAAGGGCACGTGACTGCCCGTCGCCGCTGACCTCGATGTGCTCGCTGCCGCTGGGATCAGTCACGACTTCGCCTGCTCTGACCTTCACGGAGTCGAACGCGTAGGGCACACCTTCCGCGGCAACGAAAGACGGGCCGTCGGCTATGTGGAAGTGCAGAGAGGGCTCCGTCGCGTTCCCGGCATTGCCCACCTTACCGAGCACCTGGCCGCGCTCCACCATATCGCCCACCTGCACGGTGATGCTGCCCGGAATCAAGTGGGCGTACATGGCATAGCGTCCGCTGCCGAGGTCGAGGGAGACCCCGTTGCCCGCTTCCGTGGTGAAATTGATCGGAACAGCGGTCTTTCCACTGTGCGGGGTGTTTTCCGGAATGCCGTCGTTGACGTCGACCACGCGTCCTGCCGCGACGGCAAGGACATCGGCGCCATAGCAGTGATAACTTTCATTCCTGGTCTCGTCGCCGGCATATGTACGGCCGTCAGCACCGAGTTGGACCCAGTCAATCGCGTAGCGTTGGCTGATGGCGGGCTTCCCGTACGCGACACGCAGCGCACGGCGATGCGTGGAGCGGTTCGACGGGCCGTTGCGGGCCAGCCAGCGGCTACCCTGCAGCGGTGGGCCAATGACCATGAGGGGCACCTGGTTGATCGCCGCCGGCGCCACGTTGGTCTGCAAAGGCGGCTGGTCCGGCAACAATGGCTCGAAGGTCAGCTGATGCGACAGCGCGGGTGGCACCGCGGCCAGCGAGGGGAACGTGAGCCACATGAAGGCAATGCTCCGCCGGCCGGGCTCGAGGATGAGCGGAGCCTGCTGGGCAGCCGCGACACCGATCGGTTCGATCATGCGCGCCAGTGCCTCGCCTTCGAAGCGAGTAACCGCAGCGTGCGGTCCCGAGACGGCAATCGACGACAACGTGAGCGGCTGGGAGTTGAAGTTGGTCAAGTGGAGTTCATACACGAGGTCGGCCTTGCCCAGAGCAGACATAGGGGTCGGGGGCTGTACGATCTCCACCTGCACCTGTGCGGGAGCCGGCGCCTTCGGGGTAGCTTCCTGTGCAGACGTTGCTCGTTGTCCGAACCCGGCAGCCACGATGACGATGATCCACCACTTCATGAGCACTCCTTTCGTTGCAACCGTCTGCGCCGGCCGCCGTGCCAACGGCGTTGGATATCCAGCACGCCTGCGCTCCCCGTGCAAGGCATACGCGGCCCCGGCACGTGCGGCAAGGGGGTGCTTCCGTGCCGGCGCGGCGTCGCGTCCCGCCTGCAACCCAGGGTCCTCCGGTTCAGCCCGCACCGCGCCGCCGCGCAAGCGTCTTGGCCGCAGCAGGCGGTTCTGGTATGCACCGCGAGTTCGCTGCTTCACCCGTACGATGGACACATCGCCCCCTTCCCGCAATCCCATCACGCCGCCGCGGGTCCTCACCGGCAGGCTGGCTGACCGCGCTGGTGCAGGGCACGGCGGGTGTCGCTCCGATGACGTCCGGGCGGGAGCCGGTTTGCCGTGACCGGGCGCGTGCGTGCCTGCGCCGCGGTCGGACTCCTGGCGGCGTTCGCACTGTTCTCCGCTGCACGCACACTCCGGCACGCTGCACCGGTGTTGCTCCGCGGCCGTCTACCGGCCGATCGCATCACGATGAACGAAGGGCGCTTCGCCGCCTTACGAACTGCCCTGGCGGGGCACGGCGTTGTGGGTTATCTGTCGCCGCTGCCGCCTGACAAGCTCGCGAGCAGTGTACAGGGGATCGCACAATTCTATCTCACCCAGTACGCTCTGGCCCCGGTGATTGTCGTCAACGACCCAACCCAGCGGTTCGTGGTCGCCAACTTCTTCGGCCGTGCGGCGCCGCCGGCGCGTGTGCATCGCCCTCACCTGGTGACCGTGCACGATTTCGGAGGAGGCGTCATCCTCCTCGAGCGGACGGATCCGTGACCGGCACCGCGCTCGTTGCGCTACTCGCCCCGGTGGCGACCGGTTTCTTTCTCCTCTGTGGCCTCTGGCCAGAGCGGCGTGCGATCAGGTCTCAACTTCTTCTCAAACTGTCGCTCGCCGTCGGCGTGGGCTGGGGGATAGCATCGTGCCTCTTCTTTCTGTGCTTACCGCTGTTCACCCCCGTACGACGGGCGCTGGTGATCTTCGACGTGCTGTCGTTTCTGCTGGCACTGGGGGTCTATTTCACCACGCGTTCCACGCGTCCACCGCAGCGCCGAGCCGGCCAGCAGCCAACCCCACGCTCCGCGCTTTCCTGGTTGCTCGCGTTGCTGTTCTGCCTCATCGCCTTGTCCGCCGCCGCCGTGTACGCGGCGGCGGTCATGCGGCACCCGCACGGCGGGTGGGATGCGTGGGCGATCTGGAATCTCCGTGCCAGGTTTCTGGCCCGGGGTGGAGTGCACTGGCGGGATGCATTTGCCGGGCAGCTCGCCTGGTCCCATCCCGACTATCCACTTCTGCTTCCGGGGCTCGTCGCGCGGGTATGGGCGTACGTCGGGTCCGAGGCGCGGCTCGTCCCGATCCTGATTTCATTCCTGTTCTGCACCGCCACCGTTGCGCTCGCTGTAGCGTCCGTTACCGTGCTCCGCGGCCGCAGCCAAGGCTTGCTTGCTGGCGTGTGCCTGCTGGCGTGTCCGCCGTTCGTCGGCCAGGCCGCGTTGCAATACGCCGATGTGCCGGTGGGCTACTTTGTGCTCGCTGCGCTGGTTCTGTGCGCATGCCACGACTGGTTCACCCAGGCAGACGCTCGCTTCCTCTTCTGGGCCGGCGTCATGGCTGGGCTGGCCGCGTGGACGAAGAACGAGGGTCTGCTCTACCTCGTGTCGATCGTCCTCGTGCGCGTCGCGTTCGCGTTCGGCTGGCGTTCTGCTGCTGGTAGGCGGCTCGGGTGGTTTGTGCTCGGGGCTCTTCCCATCCTCGCCGTCATCACGCTCTTCAAGACCCAGCTTGCGCCGCCGAATGATCTGCTGGCAAACGGGGGCTGGAACGTCACGGCAGCGAAGCTGGCAGATGTCGGGCGCTACGAGCAAGTGATCCGGGCGTTCGCTGCGCAGTGGATGCGATTCGGTGGCGGCATATTCGTGATCCTCGTTTGCTACGCTGTGTTCGCGGGCCGATCCTCGGACCCGCTCAGTCGTCTGCCGGCGGCAGCGACGTCTGCCGTACTGGCTGTGACCGTCACCGGTTTCATTGGTGTGTATATCGTCAGCCCGCATCCGCTGAGCTGGCATCTCAGGAACTCGCTGCTGCGGATATTCGTGCAGCTCTGGCCTAGCATCGTTTTCGTGTTCTTCCTCGCCGTGGCCACGCCCGAAGAACGTGCCCGGGGTGCGCGGAGACTGCGGCGCGGGGCAGCGCTCACGACGCCGCGCCGAGCCCAGCTGGGGGCGAGCGTGCTCCCAGCAAGCTCACGCTTGTTGCAGAGGGCGGATTGATGGCAACCTCGTTCCAGATGCTCCAAGGCGTTCCACCGGGCACTGGCAACACTGGGGACACGGCGGCGCTTCTCGATCTGGATCCCGGCATTCCGGCAACAGCGATTGTCGTCAACTGGAACGGCCGCGACCATCTTGAAGGCTGCCTCGGCTCGCTGCTGCAGCAAACGCTGCCGGGGCCAGAGGTCCTGCTCGTCGACAACGGCTCCACGGACGGTTCGCTCGCCTTCGCACGCGAGCGTTTTGGTGATTCGATTCGCATCCTGACACACGCAACCAACCTCGGATACGGCAGCGCGTTGAACGCCGGCATCCGGGCGGCGCGTGGCCGCTACCTGTTCGCCCTGAACAACGACACGGAGGTCGCGCCGGGCTGTCTGGCGGCGCTGGTGGGCGCCGCCGATGAGCATCCCAGCGCCGGCAGCTTCGCACCGAAGATTCTCTCCTTTGATGCGCGCAACGTCATCGACAACGCGGGGCATGTCCTCTACCCGGACGGCGTGAGTCGCGGGCGCGGCCGCCTGGAAACGGATCGGGGCCAGTACGATCGCGAGGAGGACATTCTCCTGCCAAGCGGCTGTGCCGTCCTGCTCCGGCGCGAGATGCTGGTTGACATCGGTCTCTTTGACGAAGATCTGTTTGCCTACTGTGAAGACACCGACCTGGGCTTGCGTGCCCAGCTGGCGGGCTGGCGCTGCCGGTATGTGCCGGCGGCGCGGGTGTATCACAAGTACTCCGCCTCGACGGCCGGCTACTCGCCGCTCAAAGCGTACCTGGTGGAGCGCAACCGGGCGTGGGTGGCCCTCAAATGTCTGCCCGCTCCCATCCTGGTGCTCAGTCCCGTGTTCACGCTGTTGCGCCTCGGGGCCCAGGCGATCGGGGCGCTCACCCGTCGGGGCGCCGCTGGCCGGTTCGTCGGCGACCATTCCCTGGGCACGTTGCTCGGCGTGTTCTTCCGGGCGGTCACCGCGGCCGCCCGTGGCTTGCCGCACGCCTGGCGCAAGCGCCGCGCCATTCAGCGCCGCCGGCGCATCCCGATCCGCAGCACTCTGGCGTGGATCACTCGCTACGGGATGGGCGTGCGCGAGATCGCGCTGAAGGACTGACCGGCATGCGCGTGCTCATCGTGGTGCCAACGTACAACGAAGCGGCGAGTATCAGTACGGTGATTGCCGGCGTGCGCAGCGCCTTCGGCGGCGACATTGCGGTCGTCGACGACGGATCCACGGACGATACGGCGACCGTCGCGCGCCGGCACGACGTCATCATCCTACGCCATCCCTGCAACCTCGGAATCGGAGCTGCCGTGCAGACCGGCTTTCTGTATGCGATCGCGCACGACTACGACGCGGTGATCCGTTTGGACGGGGACGGTCAGCACGATCCGTCATACATCCCAGGGTTTGTGGAGCAACTCGCCGCGGGCCGGGCTGACATTGTGGTGGGGTCTCGCTTTCTGGCACGCCGCGGGTACCAGTCGACCCTCGTCCGGCGTGTGGGGATTGTGATCCTCGGCATCTTGGGCACCGCCGTCGGCGCCCGTGTCACCGATCCCACCTCCGGCTACTGGGCGCTCAACCGCCGCGCCTTGCAGGTGCTGGCCAAGTTTCAGCCCGACGATTACCCGGAAACCCAGTCACTGCTGCTGGCAGCGCGGGCCGGATGCCGCATCGAAGAGCTCCCGGTGGTGATGCACGCGCGAGCTGCGGGGCGCTCGTCGATCGACGTACTCCACTCGGGCTTCTACATGGTGAAGGTCATTCTCGCCGTTTTGATCGAGCGATTACGCCGGCGTTGACGCTGCAGCGCCGCCTGGAGGAGGTCAACCCCATGCAAGCTTACGCGTATTCCCAGATGTACATCCTGCGAGTGCTTGCCGTCGCGTTCAGCCTCACCCTGATCGCGTTCATCGTCGAGGCCATCCGCCGCAACCGCCTCAACGAGCGCTACGCCATTCTCTGGCTGGGCGCGGGGGCTGCGTTGTTGGGGCTCTCGCTGTACCGACCGTTGCTCGATTGGATCGCCGTGCGTCTCGGGGTCAGTTACCCCCCCTCACTGCTCTTTCTGGTCGCCTTCGTCTTCCTGCTCGGCATCGTTCTGCACTACTCGCTGGTGCTGTCATCCCATCGCGACTCGATCCGCCGGCTGGCGCAGTCGGTCGCCCTGCTCGAACGTGCGTTGCAGGAACGAAGCACGCCGCCGCTGGCACGCTAGCGCGTCACACGGCCCGTCTTGCTGTCCCCCGGCGGCAGCGGGGCCGCGCTCCGTAGCGCGGGTGGCCGCCGGTGCATACAACCAGTCCCGTTGACTCCACGAGCGGCACGCACTATGCGCTCAGGCGTGGCGGCAGGAAACCGAACGTGGCGGCGGGCAATTGTGACCGGCGGGGCCAGCGGCATCGGCCGCTGCTTTGCTGAGCACCTGGCTGCGCAGGGAACCGCAGTGGGCCTGCTCGATGTGTCAGTCGATGGGCTTGCAGCAGTCGCAGAAACCATTCGGGCGCGCGGCCAGCGGGTCGAGGTGCATGCAGCTGACGTGAGCGCCGACGCAGAGGTGACCGCTGCGGTTGGTGAGCTTGTCAGCCGGCTCGGCGGCCTCGACTTCCTGGTACACTGCGCCGCCATCCTCGGCCCGGGCCACTTCGCCGACCAACCAGCCGCCGTGTTCGACCACGTCATCCGCGTCGACTTGCTCGGGACGGCCAACGTTGTCCGTGCCGCACTACCCGCCTTGCGGCAGGCGGGAGGGGCGATCGTCTGCCTCGCGTCCACCGCCGCCGTCCACGGCTGGCCCACCCTCGGGGCATACTCCACCGCTAAGTGTGGCGTTGCGGGGTTCTGCGACGCGGTGCGCTCGGAACTCGCCCGGGACGGTGTGACCCTAACGGCCGTGTTCCCCCTGTTGATCGACACACCCTTGCTCAAGGCGGCAGACATTCCGCCCATCTTGAAGGTGGGCCGGCGCCTCCCCCCGCAGGCAGTCGTGGACAAGACCCTGGCGGGCGTCGCACGCCGCCGCCCGCGCGTGTTCATTCCAGGAAGCGTCAGGCTGATCGCTGCCCTGCACAGCCTCGCCCCGTCCCTGCTCGACTGGTGGGGCAGGCGGTTCGGGCTGGCCCGCACCTAGCAGCCCGGGCCGAGCAGCGGGGGGCGCCGTGCCGTTCAGCCACACCAGCCCCACTTGCGTTTGTTCGCCTCGATCTCTTCAGCCGTCGGCTTGGGTTTTTGTTCCTGCTTGCACACTTCAAAGTCGCTCGTATACTCCATCATCTTGTAGTTGAGCGGTGTGTCGTCCGCGAACACCTCCGGTACAGCCGCTTCTTCAAAAATCGCCTGCCACGGGCATTCAGGCTCACAGGCACCACAGTCGATGCATTCGTCAGGGTGAATGTACAGCTGGTTGGGAAAGGTGTCCGTATCCGTGCCGGTGTACCGATAGATGCAATCCACCGGGCACACCGCCACGCAGGCGGTGTCCACACAATCTCTGCACAACCGGGTAATGATGTAAGCCATCTCCTCCTCCTTCAGTTCACCTTATGAGCGTGTCGCCAGCCTTGCGGTGGTTGCTCCCGCAGGCGCAGCACCAACCCATGTCGGTCGGCGATGTCGCCGATCGAAATGTTCTCGAGATACGCTCCTAGCATCTGCTGGGCACCGCTCCAAATATCAATCTGCGTACACACGTTCGCGAAGCAGCAAAAGCCTTCACCCCGGTGGACACAGTCGATCAAGGACAGCTCGCCTTCGACGCTCTCATAGACGGCGCGGATGGAGATCTGCCGCGCCGAACGGCCAAGGCGAAACCCGCCGCGGGCGCCGGAAATCGACTGCAGGAAGCCTGCACTGACCAGGGCCCGCAAGATCTTCGACAGGAAGTGCCGCGGGATGTTTTGCCGCTCCTCGATCTCCGAGCGCGGAATCACCCGTTCTTGTGGCTGCGCGGCCAGATAACACAGCGCCCGCACCGCGTAGTCCACCCGCCGGCCCACGTTCATGATCGAGCTTCGCCGGCTGTCGGTCGGCCCGGCAGCCCGCTCCGGCGTCGGCTTGCGCGCAGGCATCGGCTTAGTACGCACCACGACACTCCGCGACCGCCAGCCCGGCGACTGGCCACAATGACGCGTCCCACATCTGCGCTGGCTGCGGCAACATTGGCAGTGGCCGACCGATCGATTCTCGCGTATCAACCGGCCTCCCCATCATCTGGGGAATATAGACCGCTAGACTCCGTGACGTCAACGCGCCTGCTGCCTGCTCCTCGCGAAGCCAGTCCATCACCCGCCGCCGGAGGCGGCCGGCTTCAAGGTCTCGCCGCGCTGTACAGCCGCTCGCCTTCCGGTTAGCGTACGGGTACACAGTGCCGAGCAAAGGAGGAAGCGATGGAGAAGGGCTCGCATGTGCACGGGATTCTTGGGGCACTCGGAGGCGTACTGATCGCCCTGCTCGCCATTGTTATCGGCGCCGGCACCGTCCTGCTCTTCGGTACGGGGGAGCATGGGCCGCACAGTACGGCGGTCGAGCATCAGCCGTAGCGACGCGCCGTGTCTCGGATAGCTTGTGCCACACGAACGACATCGACGGTCGCAGCGACGTCGTGGGTGCGAACCAGCGCGGCACCATTGTAGACGGCGATAGCGACGGCACCGAGCGAGCCGTACAGGCGCTCGGCAGGCTGCGGTCGCCCTGCGAGCTTGCCGATGAACGACTTACGCGACACGCCGACCAGCAGCGGCTGGCCCAGCCGGCGGAAGCGGGAGAGCGCGTCGAGCATGAGACAATCCACCTCGTACCAGGGAACCGCGCCGCGCCGGAAGAAACCCAGGCCCGGATCGAGCACGATGCGCCGGCGGGCGATGTGAGCCGCGCCCGCGCGGGCGAGGCATTGGCGCAGAAGCGACGCGATCATCCTGGTGGGCACCGCGGTGCTCGGACCCCGCTCGCACGCCATCAGGATGACGCCCGCGCTCCGGCGGGCCACCGTGCCCATCGCCCGATCACGACTGAAGCCGCTGACGTCGTTGATGATTGAAGCGCCCGCGTCCAACGCGGCCGCAGCAACCCGGCTGCGCTGCGTGTCCGCGGAAATCGGTACACTCACCACGTCCCGCAGTGCATCGATGGCCGCTGTCATGCGCCGGGTTTCTTCGTCCTCGTCGATCGCTCCTCCGAGGTAGGGCGCGGTGGACATCGCACCGACGTCGAGTATGTCAGCACCCTCGTCCACCATCCGCACGGCAAGCCTCCGCAGCGCACTACGGCGGCGGGCCACCGAGCCTCGATAGAACGACTCCGGGCTCACGTTGATGGCACCAACGACACGAACCGGGAAACGGTCGCCGACCTCGACCCCGGCAAGATTGGCGTACATGTTCATCCGACACGGAGGCGCGCCCGCAGGCATCCACAGCCGGGCGGTCGATCTCCTGGTCAGGCGTTCACCGGGCGAGCCCGCCGCGCCGCAGGTTCGATGCTGCGCCGGTCACGCGGAGATCTGATCAGTTCAATTCACTTCCCTTGCCACCGCGGCTTGCGCTTCTGCGCGAAGGCCGTGACCCCTTCCATCATGTCCTCGGAGCGGAACAAGGCGCTCACGAGCGGATACGACTTGTGCATGGCTTCTTCCAGCGGCAGCCCTTGGCTGAGCAGGCCGACCTGTTTTGTGGCGCGCACGGACGCTGGTGAGCATTCGAGAATCTCGGCGGCCCAGCGCTCGGCGGCAGCGGACAGCTTCTGCGCCGGCACGACCTCGTTCACCAGGCCGAGCCGATATGCTTCGCCTGCGTTGATATGCTTGCCGGTCAGCATCATACCCATCGCCACCTTCGGGGGAACGTGTCGTGGCAGCCGTTGCATCCCTCCCGCCAGTGCGGCTAGGCCCACGCGTGGTTCCGGCAAGCCGAAGCGCGCGTGTTCCGCGGCAACGATAATGTCGCAGGCCAAGGCCATTTCAAAACCGCCACCGAGCGCCAGGCCGTTCACCGCCGCAATCAGCGGCTTGAATAGATCGAAGCGAGCCGTGATCCCTCCGAAACCGCCCTTGCCCAGTGTCACGGATCCCATACCGTGCTCCGCCGAGTACTTCAGATCGTTGCCAGCGGAAAACGCCTTCTCTCCGGCCCCGGTCAGAACGGCGATCCAGCACTCGGCGTCGCCGGCAAAGTCATCCCAGATCGCCGACAACTCCTGGTTGGCGGGCGGGTGCAGTGCATTCATCACTTCCGGGCGGTTGATCGTAATCCACGCAATGTGCTCGCGCTTCTCGTAGCGGATGAATTCGTAGCTCATCATGGTCTCCTCGTCTCGAGGCGGACATCACGGCGCCCCTGCGTCCCCCCGCTGCGCGCACTAGCGCCCCTGCTGCTGCATCTGTGCCAGTGCCGCCTGTTGCTCGCCAAGCACCTTCTGCACCGCCGGCCGTTCCTGGACCTTGGCCCACCACGCCGCCAGTTTCGGGTGTCCATCGGTGAACGCAGGCGCCCCGAGCATCGGCAGCAGCAACCCGGCGAAGAACATGGTCGGCACCAGCGCGCAGTCGGCCAGCGTAAAGGCAGCGCCGAGAGCGTACGGCCCCGATGACAGCATCCCTTCCAGCTGGTCCAGGCGGGTCTTGATGTCCGCCAATTTCTCGCGGATGAGCGTCTGATCCTTTTC
>JBHHYR010000061.1:0-17876 GCA_046757585.1 Binatia bacterium
CTAGCCCTCTCCCGGAGGGCGAGGGAAAAGAAGCGCTCTGTCTCCCCTTGCCAAGGGGAGAATACAAGAGGGGTCGAAATCGGATAGTCCACTTTCCTCTCTGCAGACGGGTCGCAATCAAACATTCTCCTTCCCGCATCAGCTGCCTAGGCAATTGTTGAAGCGAGGCTAATACAGCCGTGGTTCGCCGGGGGGGCGAGTTTTCCAGCGCTTGTGGAACCAGATCCACTGCTCGGGATAGCGCCGAATCATCTCGGCGATGATCGCCGCACAGCGCTGCGTGTTGGTGCGCACGTCCGCGTCGCGGTTTCCGGTCGACACCATTTCGACCTCCGGTAGGACTTCGAGCCGGTGGCGAGGGCCCTCGCCTTCACGCACCAGAAACACCGGATACACCGCTGCTCGCGTCAGCATGGCCAGCCGCGCCGGCCCGGGGGTCGTGCACGCCGGCACACCGAAGAAGTCCACGAACACGCCGAAGCTCGCCGTCTGGTTCTGATCGGACGGGATGGCCAGAATGCGGTGTTGCTTGAGCACGCGCAAGGCTTCCTTCGCCGCAGCTTTCTTCTTGATCACGCCGGTTCCCGCCCCGCTGCGCACTCCGGTTATCACGCGATCGACGAGTGGGTTGCGCAACGGCCGGTGCACCAGCGTGACCGGATGGCCCAGGAGGCCCTGCGCGTAGGCCAGGAGCTCCCAGTTGCCGAAATGGGCCGTCACGATAATGGCGCCCACCCGGCCGGCCCGTTCGACCGCACGCTCCCACGCACCGCGATCGGCAATCCGCACAACGTCGGAGAGCGTACTGGCATCGAGCTCGTGCAGGTGGCAGAACTCCGCCGCCACCCGGCCCAGATTGCGGCAGCTGGCACGCAGAATCCTGCGCCGTTCGCGAACGGTCTTCTCGGGAAACGCTATGGCGAGGTTGAGCAGCGCAACGCGGCGGTCGCGGAAATCGGCGATGTAGAAGATCGCGCCGAGCCACGCACCGAACCGCAGCGCCGTGCGCGGCCGCAACGCGGCCAGGAACGCATAGGTCAGACGAAAGAGCCCGTACTCCAGCCGGTCAGTGAACCCAGGAATCCTTCGAAACCTCTCGCAAAACCCCTTGCACACCCCCTCGGGCGCGTCCGCTAAACCACCGCAGCGACGAGTTCCGTTTCACTGAATGCCGCCCGTTCCTTCGCCTGCAGCTCTCCGTAGACCTGGCGGTCCACTTCCCGGTAACGCTCCAGCGCTTGGTTCATCCCTTCGACGTTCCCGTCCGCGGCCACGATCTCCTCCAGCTTCGTCCTGATCCAGGAGATGTGCCACCTTTCATCCTTGGTCACCTGGTGCAGGACCTCGAGCGTTCCCGGGTCGACGTTGGCGCGCTGCGCGTGTTCGGTGTAGCGCTGGTGGGAGCGTTCTTCGACCACGACGGTCAGCGCCAGAATGTCGATCACGTTGCGGGGTACCACGCGCAGCCCGATACGGGTCTGGTAGCCGTCAGCGACCTTGGCCGGGACGCCACCAAGCTCCGTGATGCGTTTCGTCCACAGCCACGCATGGCGGGTTTCCTCGGCAAGATGCAGCGACAGTTTCACCTGGGAATCTGCGTCGGTGAGGTGAGACATCAAGCGCAGGAGGAGGTTAGCTCCCCGCAGCTCCGCATCGCGATAGTAGTTCAACAGGATGATCAGCCGTGGGTCTACAGCCATTGTGCACCCTCCTTAGCCCCCGCCCCGCAAGACGCTGTCTTGGCTCGTATATTGAAAATCTCTATCCAGATCAAGGTGAGGCAGGGGGGCCCGGCGCCAGCGACGGTGCCACCAGACCCATTCCGCCGGGTTCTTGCGTATATGCGTTTCCAGCGCGGCGTTCAACTGCCGCGTCAAGGCCCGGATATCAGCTTGCCGATCGCCGCTGCGTGCGACTTCAACCGGGGGGCAGATAGTGATCCGGTGCCCGGGTTCGGGGCGGCGCTTGATGAAGACGGTCGTGATTGGCAGGTCACTGCGCAGTGCCAAGGAAGCCGCCGCCGCGGGTGTACGCGCCAGGCGCCCGAAAAACGGCACGGACACCGATGGGGCCTCCGTATCCTGATCGATGACCATGGCAAGGAGGGTATTCGCCTTGAGCGCCTTCAGAATCTGCCGCGCCGACTGCGGGCTCTCGCGCAAGATGGTCTCGACTCCCTGGCGGCGGCGGAAGTCGACGAGGAGCTGATTGAGGCGTTTGGCGTAGATGCGCCGTGCGACCGCTGCCACCGGCAGTCCCTTCCAGGCGAAATAGGCCGCGAGCAACTCCCAGTTGCCGATGTGTCCCGTGACGACCACGACCCCTTTCCCGCCCGCCAGCAGCTGCTCTGCGTGTTCCCAGCCTTCGAGCTCGAAATACTCGTCGCGGCGCTGGCGAATTTCGTCAATCTTGGCGAGCTCGCAGAAGCTGCGGGCGACGTTGACGAACGAAGCGCGCGCCAGATGCTCTCGGGCCGTCGGTGTCAGCTCGTCGCCGAACGCGATGCGGAGGTGCTCGAGCGCCAGGCGCCGCAGCGCGGGCAGGAAGCGATACAGGACCCCGCCCACGACCTCGCCGGTGCGCACGGCGTGCTCCAGCGACAGGCGGCCAACTGACCACAACGCCAAGCGCGCCAGAGCAGAGACCCCAGCGTTCTTCAGGCGCCGCCACAGCCGCCGCAGCCGCGGGGAGATCCTAGCGATACGCCGTAGTGGATGACGCATGGGCGAAAGCCGCCGTTGCCAGCCAGCTTACGATGCACCTGCTGCGTTGCGCTTTCAGACCTCGTCTCCACCGCCTACACGACACGAGCCTTGAGGAGATCGTGCAGGTGAATGATGCCCACCGGGACCCGGCGTCTGGGGACGTCACCCTCCGCCACGATGAACAGCGATGTAATGCTATGCCGCTCCATCAGTGCCAGCGCCCGGGCAGCCAACGCTGACGCGGCAATGGTCTTCGGTTCGCCGGTCATGATCTGCGCCGCGACCGTGGCACGAACGTCGTCCGGGCGCTCCAGGGCTCGGCGCAGATCGCCGTCGGTAATGACCCCTGCCAGTCTCCCGGCGTCATCGACGACGCCCGTCACGCCCAGCCGTTTGCCTGTAATCTCGAGCAACGTATCCCGAAACGGGGTCGTCGTCCGAACGATCGGCACCGCATCGCCGGTGTGCATGAGGTCCTCGACCCGGAGAAAGCGCCGGCCGAGCGCCCCCGCCGGGTGCAGGACCGCGAAGTCCTCGGCGCGAAAGCCTTTACGCTGCATCAGGGCCATTGCCAAGGCATCGCCCATGGCCAGCGCTGCCGTCGTGCTCGCGGTCGGTGCCAGGCCAATGATGCACGCCTCCTCCGCGACGCTCACGTCCAGCACCACGTCCGCGGCGCGGGCCAGTGTGGACGCCGTCTCGCCCGTCAAGGCAATCACCGGCAGCTCCAGGCGTTTCATCAGCGGCAGCAAGCGGAGAATTTCATCCGTCTCCCCGCTGCTCGACAGGGCAATGATCGTGTCGTCCTTCATGAACACGCCGGCGTCGCCGTGTGCGGCTTCGGCGGGATGCAGGAAGAGCGCCGGCGTGCCCGTGCTGGTTAGGGTGGCCGCGATTTTCCGGCAGATGATTCCAGACTTGCCCATGCCGGTGACCACGACTTTGCCGGCGCGCGCGGCGAGCAGCTGCAAGGCGTGATCAAAGCGACGATCCAAGCGGGCCGCGAGGGCAGCAATCGCGTTGGCCTCGATGGCCAGCACGCGGCGCGCGTGCCGTACGCCGTCACTTTCGCGGGCGCGGCGCACCGCAGGCGGCCGCCTAGCTTTCCTTGGCAATGGCATCGATACGTTTCAATTCCCGCAGCAGATCTTCCAGCTCCTCGAGCCGATACGAATTCGGTCCATCGCTCAACGCATGCTCCGGATCCTCGTGCACTTCGAGGAAAACGGCGTCGACTCCGACGGCAACGGCGGCACGGGCCAGCGTGCGAATGAACTGGCGCTGGCCGCCCGAGGCCGTGCCACGTCCCCCCGGCAGCTGCACGCTATGCCCGGCATCGTACACGACTGGATAGCCGAACTGGGCCATGATCGCCAGGGAACGCATGTCCACAACGAGGTTGTTGTAGCCGAACGACACGCCCCGTTCGGTGACCAGCAGTTGGCGCTGCCCGGTGCTCTCGAGCTTTTCCAGCACCGGCCGCATGTCCCAAGGGGCCAGGAACTGACCTTTCTTGACATTCACGGGCTTACCCGCCGCCGCTGCTTCCAGGAGGAAGTCCGTCTGCCGGCAGAGAAAGGCGGGGGTTTGCAAGACATCGACCACGGCGGCCACCTGCCGCACCTGCTCGCGCTCGTGCACGTCGGTGAGGACGGGCACGCCGACCTCCTGCCGCACGGCGGCGAGGATCTCCAAGCCCTGCTCCAGGCCGGGGCCGCGATACGACGTGCGTGACGTCCGGTTGGCCTTGTCGAATGACGACTTGAAGATGAAGGGCACGCCCACCCGGTCGGTGATCTCGCGCAAGGCGGCGGCATGCCGCCGCGCATGGTCGCGGCTTTCGATGACACACGGCCCGCCAATGAACACGAACGGCCGCCCGCCGCCGACGCGCAGCGACCCGATGGCGACCTCGTTCGACGGCGGCATGTGCTCCAGCCTACCGCGACACCGCGCTCAGCAGCGGCGCCTGCGCCGTCTCGGTCCGGCGCTGCAAGGCGGCCTTGACGAACCCCTTGAACATCGGGTGGCAGTCGAGCGGGCGGGACCTGAACTCCGGATGAAACTGGCTGGCGAGAAAGTACGGATGATCGGCCAGCTCGATGATCTCCACCAGGGAACCATCGGGCGAAAGCCCACTCATGATCAGCCCGTGTTGCGATAACGTGTCGCGGTACGCGTTGGACAGTTCGTACCGGTGCCGGTGGCGCTCGCTGATCTTGCGCTTGCCGTACAGGCGAAACGCCAGGGAGTCCTCTTTCAGGACGCAGGCGTAGGCGCCCAAGCGCATGGTGCCACCCTTCGTCGTCACCACGCGCTGCCCGCTCAGCAGGGCAATCACCGGATGGGGCGTCTGCTCGTCCACTTCGGCCGAGTTGGCCCCGGCGAGGTTGCAGACGTGACGGGCAAACTCGATCACCGCCATCTGCATGCCGAAGCAGATACCCAGAAAGGGAATCTTCTGCTCCCGCGCGTAGCGCACTGCGGCGATCTTCCCCTCGCTGCCGCGCGCGCCGAATCCCATGGGTACCAGGATACCGTCGGCCCGTTTGACGCCGCGTGGCAGCCCCTCCTGCTCGATCTCCTCGGAATCCACGTACTCGACGTCCACCTTGCACTCGTTCGCGATGCCACCGTGCACCAGGGCTTCATTCAGGCTCTTGTACGAGTCGGTCAGGTCGACGTACTTGCCGACCATGGCGATGCACACCCGGTGGCGCGGGTGCTTGACCGTGTGGACCACCTTGGCCCACTTGCCAAGGTTCGGACCACCGGTCCACATATTGAGCTTCTCCACGATGCGCTCGTCCAGGCCTTCCTCGTGGAAGATGAGGGGGACCTCGTAGATGCAGTCGACGTCCTTGGCAGTGATCACCGCGTTCTCGTCCACGTTGCAGAAATGGGCGATCTTCGCCTTGATCTTGTGCTCCAGGAAGCGGTCCGTGCGACACAGCAGGATGTCGGGTTGGATGCCAAGCCCCGTCAGCTCTTTCACGCTATGCTGCGTCGGCTTGGTCTTCACCTCGCCTGCGGCACTGATGAACGGCACCAGGGTCAGATGGATATACAGCACGTTGTCGCGGCCGCGGTCCCAGCGGAACTGCCGGATCGCTTCGAGAAACGGCAAGCCCTCGATGTCTCCGACCGTCCCGCCGACCTCGCCGATCGCCACGTCGTACCCCTCCGCCGCCGCAAGAATCCGCCGCTTGATCTCGTCCGTAATATGCGGGATCACCTGCACCGTCCCGCCGAGGTAATCTCCCCGGCGCTCGTTGGCGATCACGCGGTCATAGACCTGGCCGGTGGTGAAGTTGTTTTTCTGCGTCATGCGCGACGAGAGGAACCGCTCGTAATGACCGAGGTCCAGGTCCGTCTCGGCGCCGTCGTCGGTCACGAACACTTCGCCGTGTTGGAACGGGCTCATGGTCCCGGGATCCACATTAATATAGGGATCCATCTTGAAGATCGTCACCCGCAGGTTACGGCTCTCCAGCAGGGCACCGATCGACGCGGAGGCAAGCCCCTTGCCGAGCGACGACACGACGCCACCGGTCACGAAGATGAACTTGGTCCGCCTCACTTTGGCCCCCATCACCGCGCTCCCCTCAGCTCCCCGCCAGCGCTTGCGCCCGTTCCAGGTCCTGTGGCGTATCCACTTCCACCCCGGCGGCATTGGTCTCGGCCACCTTGATTCGAAATCCCCACTCGAGCGCCCGCAGCTGCTCCAACTTCTCCGCCCGTTCGAGTGGCGTCGGCGGCAGGCGAGCAAAGGACAGCAGGAAGTCACGGCGGTAGGCGTACAGGCCGATGTGCTTGTGCCCATACGGGGCTTGTTCGCCGCCGTCTCGCCGATACGGCAGTGGGCTGCGGGAGAAATACAGCGCGTAGCCGTCACGATCGGTGACCACCTTGACGACGTTGGGGTTCGTCATCTCGGCGCCGTCGTGGATCGGCGCTTTGACCGTAGCCATGGGCAGTGCCGTGTCGGCGCGCATCGGCGCCACCACCGCCTCGACCATCGGCCCCTCCAGGAACGGGAAGTCGCCCTGGACGTTGACGATGATCTCGTCGTCGAGGTCCGCCGCCGCTTCGGCAACGCGGTCCGTTCCCGACTGATGCGTGGGCCGTGTCATCACCACCTGCCCGCCGAAATCCCGGACGGCGTCGGCGATGCGGCGGTCGTCGGTCGCCACCAGCACCGTGCGCACAAGCGTGGCGGCGCGGGCACGTTCGTAGACGTGCTGGATCATTGGCTTACTGCCAATGCGTGCGAGTGGTTTTCCAGGGAAACGTGTGGACTCATAGCGCGCGGGAATGATGGCGACCACCTGTGAGTCCATCAACGGGGATCCGGAGACACGACGAACTACAGAAGAATCTGTATAGCAGAGGTCGGAACCAAGTCAAACTTTGTGCCGGCGCACGCCCTGCCCCGCTTGCCCGGTACACGTGGCCTTGACCTCGCATGGCAGGGCATTTTAAGGTCCGCGCATCGTGCGTTATCGCCGGACGCTGATCCCCACCCTCAAACAAGACCCTGCCGATGCCGAGGTTGTGAGTCACAAGCTCATGCTGCGGGCCGGCATGATCCGCCAGATTGCGCGCGGCATCTACGACTTTCTGCCGCTCGGTTTACGTGTTATCCGCAAGGTCGAGCAGATCGTACGCGCGGGCATGGATCGCGCCGGTGCCCAGGAGGTGCTGCTGCCCGCCGTCTGCCCAGCGGAGCTCTGGCAGGAGAGCGGGCGCTGGGAGCAGTACGGCAAGGAACTGCTGCGCATGAAGGACCGGTACGAGCGCGATTTCTGCTTCGGTCCGACCCATGAGGAAATCGTGACCGACATCGTGCGGCGCGAGATCCGATCGTACCGGGAGCTGCCGATCACGCTCTACCAGATCCAGGTCAAGTTTCGCGACGAGATCCGGCCGCGCTTCGGTCTCATGCGCGGCCGCGAGTTCCTCATGAAGGACGCCTACTCCTTCCACGCCGATGCCGAGGATTGTCACCGCGAGTACCAGCACATGGCCGAGACCTACCAGCGGATCTTCCAGCGCTGCGGTCTCAGTACCCGGCAAGTGGAGTCGGACACCGGCGCGATCGGGGGCCGCCAGGCACACGAGTTCCAGGTCCTGGCCGACTCGGGCGAAGATGCCATCGTGAGCTGCACGCGCTGTGCGTACGCAGCCAACGTCGAGAAAGCCGAGATCGGCTCCCCGGCTCCCACAACCGGGAGCCCGGGTAGTGCGCTGGCGGGCAGGAAGAAGGTCCACACACCCGCACGGCGCACCATCGAAGAGGTGTCTGCCTTTCTGGCCGTACCACCTGAACGGTTCGTCAAGACGCTCCTGTACCTGACCAGCACCGGTGAAACCGTCGCTGCCCTGGTTCGCGGTGACCACGAACTGAGTACGCTGAAGCTGCGCAACGTCCTCGGGGTACCGTGGGTCACCATGGCCGATGCCGAAACCGTGGCGCGGCACAGCGGCGCCGCCGTAGGTTTCACGGGGCCGATCGGGCTGCACCTGCGCACGCTGGCCGACCAAGCCCTGCGTGGCATCCGCGGCGCGGTCACCGGCGCGAACGAAACCGACTATCACTTCGTTGACGTCGACCAGGAACGCGACTTCCCCGCGGTCGAATTTGCCGACCTCCGCCTCGCACGGGCAGGTGACGCGTGCCCACGCTGCGCCGGTGGCGTGTTTGCCGGCCATCGCGGCATCGAGGTGGGCAACATCTTCTACCTGGGGACGAAGTACAGCGTCGCCATGAAGGCCACTTTTCTCGATGCTGCCGGCCACGAGCAGCCGATCGAGATGGGGTGCTACGGGATCGGCATAACGCGCACAGCGGCCGCTGCCGTCGAACAGTTCCATGACGAGCAGGGAATCATCTGGCCCCTCCCACTGGCCCCGGCCCACGTGCACATCGTGCCGGTCAGCTGGGCTGACCAGCGCCTGCGCGAAACGGCTGAAACGCTGTACAACCAACTGCAGAGCGCCGGCGTCGAGGTGCTCCTGGATGACCGCGAAGAACGGCCGGGGATCAAGTTCAAGGATGCGGACCTCATCGGCATCCCGCTGCGCCTCACCGTGGGGGTCAGGAGCCTGCAGCGCCACTGCGTCGAGTTCAAGCGCCGGGGCGAGGCGGCCGTTCAGGAGCTGCCTGTGGCCGACGCGGCGGCGCGCCTCGCCGATCTCGTACACCAGGGACTGGCCGTATGAAGGCGCGGCCGCCCTCCAGTCTCAGGCAGGCAGGGATGCGCGAACGGCTGATCTTTGCGCTCGATGTCAGCTCGATCACCGAAGCAGCCGAGTTTGTCCGCCGCCTGAACGCCGAGGTCGGTATGTTCAAGGTCGGCAAGCAGCTCTTCTTGCGCACCGGCCCACAGGTCGTCCACATGATTCGCGAGGGCGGTGGCGAGGTGTTCCTCGATCTCAAGTTTCACGACATCCCCCGGACCGTCGCCAAGGCCGCCGCCGAGGCCACGCGGATGGGTGTGCGCATGTTCGACGTGCACGCCTCGGGGAGTCTCGAGATGATGCAGCGGACGGCGGCAGAGGTCACGAAGGTATGTCGGACCGAAGGCCTGCGCCGGCCCAGGGTGCTGGCAGTGACGGTCCTGACCAGCTTGAACCGCGATGACCTCAAGCGCGTCGGCGTCGTCAGTCGCGTTGAAAGTCAAGTCGTCCGGCTGGCGCGCCTCGCCCAGGAGGCCGGCATGGACGGTGTCGTGGCTTCACCTCACGAGATCGCATCGATCCGTAGCATGTGCGGTCGCAGCTTTCTCGTCGTCACCCCGGGGGTCCGGATGCACGGCGCCAACTGGGAGGACCAGAAGCGCGTCACCACGCCCGAGGCCGCCGTTCGTGCCGGGGCGGACTACCTGGTCATCGGGCAACCCATCCGCGAGGCAGCGGACCCGGTGCAGGCCGCCCGAGCGATCGTCTCCGCCATGGAACGCGGTCTGAGCAGCGGACGCACCCGGCGCGAGTAGCCCCCCTCGGTTTCTTGGCTTTCAGCCTGGCTCGGTCTCCCCGGTCAGGCCAACGCGGCGAGCGCCCCGTCGATCTCGTCCCGTACCTCGCCGGCCGGCTCGCTCCGCCGGGCCAGCTCGAGGGCCCGGCGTGCCGCGTGACCGCCGATGTTGCCCAGTGCCCACGCGGCGTGCCCCCGTACCACGTGCGCGGGGTCCTCGTGCAGTGCCCGGCGCAGCGGCGCCACAGCCGCCGGGTTGCCCGTGTTGCCGAGAGCCGCAGCAACGTTGCGTACGAGGCCATCGCGCTTGGCCCGGTGGATCGCACTGCGCCGAAACCGCCGGTGGAACTCGGCGGCATCCAATGCCAGCAGCTCCGGCAGGAACGGCAGCAACGCCCCGGCTTCCGGTGCGCCGTGGCGGCGCACAAGCTTCTCGTTCCACGGGCACACTACCTGACAGATGTCACAGCCAAAGATCCAATTCCCCAGCCGGGCCCGCAGCTCCACGGGGATCGACCCGCGGTGCTCGATCGTCAGGTACGAAATGCACAGCCGCGCGTCGAGCACGTATCCGGGCTTCAACGCTGCAGTCGGACACAGGTCCAGACAGCGCGTACACGTTCCACAATGGTCCGGTACCAGAGGATCCGGATCGAGCTCCAGATTCGTCAGCAGCTCGCCCAGAAAGAAATACGATCCTTCGTGCACGTGGAGGACGTTCGTGTTTTTGCCGAACCACCCGGCGCCACCGCCGGCGGCCCACTCGCGTTCGAGCACTGGCCCCGTGTCCACGTACAGCCGCACGACCGCATCAGCGTGCAGCCGGGTGATTGAAGCAGCTAGCTGCCGGAGCTTGCCGGCAACGGTGAGATGATAGTCGGTGCCTAGTGCGTAGGCGGCAATGCGACCGCGCAGCTGCTCCTGCCAGTTCACGGGTGGCACCGGGGGCGGCAGGTAGCGGTAGCCAAGCGTAATGATACTCCGTGCACCCGGAACGAGCAGCCTGGGGTTCAGGCGTTTCGCCAAGCCGCGTGCAATGTATCCCATGCCAGCAGCATGACCGGCGGCGAGCCACTGGCGTACGAAGTCGGTATGCGCGAGCGGTTCGATACGCACGAAACCACACAGCGCAAAGCCGATGTGCCGCGCCTCCTCCCGAATCCGCTGCTGCAGCCCGCGTGCACCGGCATGCACCGGCACCCGTGCTGCCTCTGCGCCGCTTGCGGTGTACCCCATGCTGGACTACCTTTCCGGCGCCGCAAGCATACGCTCTGGGAGGACAGATGGCACCACCCCTTCGCAATCTGAAGCTGCTCGACCTGTCGCGCCAGCTCCCTGGACCGTTCTGCTCCATGATGCTGGCCGACCTTGGCGCCGACGTGCTCGTGGTCGCGTCGCCGTCCGATGTCATGGGCATCGGCATTCCCCTCATCCAGCGCAACAAGCGCTCGATGACCCTGAACTTGAAGTCAGCGGCGGGGAAGAAGATCTTCCAGCAGCTGGCCAGCGACGCCGACATCCTCCTCGAGGGGTTTCGACCCGGGGTGACCGAGCGCCTGGGGATCGACTATGCCAGCATGGCCCAGATCAACCCGCGCCTCATCTACTGCTCGATTTCCGGGTACGGGCAGGACGGGCCGTATCGCGACAAGGTGGGGCACGACATCAACTACCTCGGCTACGCCGGGGTCCTCGGCGTTTCCGGACCGGCCGGCGCTCCACCCACCGTCCTGCCGGTCCAGGTCGCGGACATCGGAGGCGGGGCACTCATGGCCGTGGCCGGCATCCTCGCGGCCACCATCGCGCGGCAACACACCGGCCGCGGCCAGTATATCGACGTCTCCATGCTCGACGGGAGCGTCGCCTGGAACGTCTTTCACACTCTGATGTACTTGGTTACCCGGGAACAGCCGGCACGTGGCGGCACGCGGTTGACCGGCCATCACCCCTGCTACGCCGTCTACGAAACGAAGGACGGCAAGTACGTCACGGTGGGGGCGATCGAAGAGCACTTCTGGCGCAATTTGTGCGTTGCACTCAGGCTGGAAGCGTTCATCCCGGATCAGTACGCGGAAGGTCCGCGCCGAGAGGAAATGTTCCGCACCTTGCGGGAGAAGTTCCGGAGCAAGACGCAGGCCGAGTGGCTGCAGGAGCTAGGACCGATCGACATTTGTTTCGGTCCGGTGAACACCATTCCGGAGAGCTTTGCCGATCCTCAGGTACGCGCGCGTGGTATGATCCGCGAAGTCGGAGGGCTCACTCTACTGGCTTCGCCGCTCAAGTTCTCGGACACGCCGGCGGCCGGACCAACCCCGCCGCCCGCGTTTGGCGAACATACCGACGCGGTCCTACGCGAGCTCGGCTACTCGGCCAGCGCAATCGAGGAGCTGCACAGCAGCCGCGTGGTGTAACCCGCAATTTACTCGCCACCGCCGCGGGCCTATACTGAGCCCGGCTGCAGGAACTTCGTATGGACTCCAAGCCACAGACGACATCTGGTCCCGGGCGCCGGCGCAGCCCTCTGCTAGCTGTTTTTCTTTCCGGCCTCTTTCCGGGCCTCGGCCAACTTTATAACGGCGAACGATGGAAGGCGCTGCTGTTCGTCGTCGCAGGCCGGTTCGCCGCGTTCGGACCCTTCAACCCGCTCGAGGTGAACATCGACCCGGCTGACCTTGTTGGCGGACTGCACAAAGTACTGCTCGCGACGCTGCCCTTCGCCGCCATTGCCCTGTGGTCGGTGGTGGACGCCGTTCGCGTGGCACGGCGGCTCTCGGCCAGCTGAACGCGAGCCCCTCTTGCGGTTACCGGGGCGCCGCGCGTCCGGTAGCGCATTTCGCTGACCCCAATTGCCTCAACGTGGCGTCTGTGGAACGCTGCGGTCAGGAGGAATCGTTATGAAAGGCGTCACAAGGATTCTCGGTGTCTGCCTGCTCCTCTCAGCGTTGGCGGCCGAGGCCACCACGGTAGAACGCACTCTCGAGCTCTCTGGTGCCACGTGACAGAAGGGATCACGCGCAGTGCAACTGGCCCTGTTAGGGCTGGCCGGAGTTGAGCAGGCCCGGGTGTTCCTCGCATCCCACAAAGTGCATGTCACATACGATCCGGAACAGGTGAGCATCGCGGACATCGTCGCGGCGATCCGCGCCGCTCCGGCAGCAGGCGAATCGCGGGACTACGATGCCGTTCCCCTGGGAGGCGGACCGCCGACACCACCAGCTTCACAATAGGCACGACAGCACGCACCTGAAAGCGGGAGCGCTCGCCCCGGTGGGTGCAGGGACGGGGCGCCGCCGGCTGCGCTTGCATTACTGCCCACGGGCGTTTACGTAGGACGTAGAGGCCACAAGCGAAACGCCGGGGTGTCCGCCCCGGGGCCCCAGAAGAGCCTTGTCTGAGGCCGGGGTGGGAAGTGTGCTCGCCGGCCGGCGCATGAGGTGCACGTTATGACGACGTGGAAGGAACGACTACAGGATAAGATGCCCCCGCCGCTTGCCAGGGAGATCGATATCTACGAGACCCAGCTCGAGCTCAAGCGTCAGGGGAAGATCGAAGACAAGCTGTTCGCCGAAACGCGCTTGCGCCGGGGCGTCTACGGTCAACGCTACGATAACGGACACCGGCATGACGGCGTGACCACCAAACAACTTGGGTATCCCTCAGGTGAGCTCACCAAGGGACCGGAGACCCTATGGGATGCACCCGGTATGCAACGGATCAAGATTCCGTTCGGAGGCTTGAATCCGGAGCAGATGGAAACCCTGGCAGCTCTCGCCGAGGAATACTCCGATGCCATTTGTCACGTCACCACGCGCCAGGACATCCAGCTGCACTACGTGCACATCGACGACACCCCGTCGCTGATGCGGCGCCTTGCGACCGTGGGCATCACCACCCGCGAGGCCTGCGGCAACTCCGTGCGCAACGTGACGGCGTGCCCGCTGGCCGGTGTGTGCCGCGACGAGACATTCGACGTCACCCCCTATGCCAAGGCGACTGCGCACTTTCTGCTCGGGCACCCCGACGTCCAAGACTTTGGCCGCAAGTTCAAGATCGCATTCTCGGGCTGCCAGCAGCATGCCTGCGGACTGGTGGCCCTGCACGACCTCGGCTACCTCGCCCGCACGCGGCTGGTGGACGGCCAGGCGCAGCGTGGGTTTGCCGTGTACGTCGGCGGTGGACTGGGAACCGTGCCGTATCAGGCGAAACTGCTCGACGAGTTCGTCCCGGAAGATGAGATCCTCCCGCTCGCCCAGGCGATCGCACGCGTGTTCGCGCGTTTGGGCGAGAAGCGGAACCGGGCTCGCGCCCGCATCAAGTTTCTGGTGAACAAGCTCGGCATCGACGAGTTCCGCCGCCTCGTCGGCGATGAGCGCCGGCAGCTGCCTGCAGACAGCACGTGGACGGCCTACCTGGCCGAGCTGCCGGCCTACGGAGAGACGCCGCTGAAGCCGGGAGCACCACTGAACGGCGCCGAGCTTCCGGAGGGATTCGACGCCTGGCGGCGCACCAACGTCCACCCGCAAAAACAGGCTGGCTACGTCGTCGCTACCGTCACCTTGCCGCTGGGTGACATCACGGCCTGGCAAATGCGCCAGCTGGCAGACATCGCCCGCCGGTTCATCGGCGACTCGGTACGCACCACCGTCGAGCAGAACATCGTCCTGCGCTGGGTGAGCGAGCGCGACCTACCGGACCTGTACCGGGAGCTGCAGCGCATCGGCCTGGCGCTACCGGGCGCCGGCACCATCTTGGACGTTACCGCGTGCCCCGGCACCGATACGTGCAAGCTCGGAATCGCCTCGGCACGCGGCTTGGCCGATGAGCTACGCACCCGGCTTGCGGCCCAGGCCCACAACCTGGATGCCGCGGTCAACGGCCTGCGGATCAAGATCAGCGGCTGCTTCAACTCCTGCGGCCAGCATCACATTTCCGACCTCGGCTTCTACGGCGTCAGCCGCAACATCGGCGGTACCACGGTCCCGCACTTCCTGGTGGTTCTTGGCGGGAAGTGGGAAGAAAACGCCGGTGCATACGGCTTGGCCATCGCAGCGGTTCCGTCCAAGCGCATCCCCGACGTCGTCACCCGCATCACTGAACGCTACGTGAAAGAACGCCTGGACCACGAGAGCTTCCAGGCGTTCATCCAGCGCATCGGAAAAAAGGCGCTCCGGGAGATGTTTACGGACCTCGCCGAGGTACCGCCCTACAGCGTCGATCGCTCCTACTACTCCGACTGGGGCGACCCGCGCGAGTTCACGATCGGCGATATGGGCAAGGGCGAATGTGCCGGCGAAGTCGTCTCGGCGTTCGACTTCGATATTCAGGCGGCGGAGCGTTTGGCGTTCGAGGCGCAGCTACGCCTCGACGAGGGCGACGACCGCGCGGCGGACGACACGGCGTACCGGGCCATGCTGCAAGCGGCACGCGCCCTGATTCGCATTCAGTATCTCGATGTCGCGGATGAGCCGGACACCATCGTGCAGGAGTTCCGGCGGCGCTTTTACGAGACGGGCTTGTTCGCCGACAAGTACGCGGGCAGCAAGTTCGCCCAATATCTCTTCCGCCGTCACCAGGACACCAGCCACGTGTACAGCCGGGAGACCGCGCATCATTTGATCGAGGAAGCCCAGCTCTTCATTGAAGCCGCACACGCATGCCGAGTACGCGTCGCCGAGCAGCCTGCGCCGCCGGAACCCCCTGCGGGTGGCCTGCGAGCCGGGGCAGCAGTCACACCTTCCGCCGCTGGCTGAGCTGTTTCCCGATCACAGGCGGATGGAGCTCCACCGGGTCGGCATCAAGTTCTTCGCGGACGAGCATGCGTCGGTCCGGCTGCCGGAGCTCATCCCGACCTTCCACCGCTGGATCCAGACCAACGCGATCCCCGGCCTCCCGATCGACGTTGCCAACTACAGCCACGTGCACCATGGCCCGGGCATCATGTTGATCGCCCACGCGGGCAACTACGCCCTTGACGGTGCAAACGGCCGGCTGGGCCTCCTGTACACCCACAAGCAGCCGATGGACGGGGCGCTGCCGGAGCGGCTGGCGTTCGTGTGCCGCCAGGCACTGCATGCCTGCCGCCTTCTGGAAGAGGCTCCGGAGCTGGACGGCCGCCTGCAATTCAGCGGCGCGGCGATGCACCTCATTGCCAACGATCGCCTGGCAGCTCCGAACACGGAAGCGACGATGGCCGCCATACGGCCAGCCCTTTCGGACCTTTTGGCCAGACTGTACCCGCACACCGACTACGCACTGGCGCGGGAACCGGATCCCCGCGAACGCTTCGCCGTAACCATCACCATCCCGGGCACGGTTACGGTCCGCACGTTGCTGCAGCGCCTGCAGCCCTGAGCCAGTCCCGGAGCCCGGGCCGCTGGCCAGCCGCGGTCATCGCCGACCCTGCACGGCACCGTCACCGCACCCCTTCGGGAGACCAGCCCTGCAAGGCGGCCTCGAACGCCTGCGTCTCTCGATCCCAGCGGCGGCTCTTCCAACCGAGTTCCTGTTGGAACAGCGGCCGCAGCCGGGGCACCAACTCCAGCGCCAGCGCCGGCTGCCACAGCCCGACGCGCACCCGCCGCAGGAGCAGGTCCTCGAGATGCAGCACCGCTCCGAAGGCGAGGTGCACGCGAACCTCGGCGGCACTGAGGTCCGTGCCGTCCATGAGAGGAAGTAGCTCCTTATCGCTGCGCGCGAAGCGCGGCACCCACCAGGCGGCGCCACGGAGGCGCCGCAGCATGCCCTGATTCTGCCGCGCCAGACGGGGCGCCCACCAGGCGGCGCTCCGTAGGCGGCGCGCCATGCCCTCTGCCACTGCGACCGGCACGGAATGCGTGTCCCGCAGGCGGGCTGCCAGGTCAGGCGGCGCAAGATCCACCAGAGGGGTGCCAGCGGTGTAGCAAGGGGCCACGGTATGCCTGCGTTCGTCCGGCAAGTACTTGAGAGCCGTATTGACCGCCTCCTGTGCGGTCCGGCGCCACGTCGTCAACTTGCCGCCCGCTACGGACAGCATACCGCGCTCCTCCCAGATGTCTTCTTCCCGACTGGCCTCGGAGGGGTTCTCACTGTGCGTGTACAGGATCGGCCGAATGCCGGCGAACGCACCAACTACGTCTGCCGCCGTGAAGTGGGCGTCCGGGTACGAGGCCTGCACCGCCCGCAGAAGATAGTCCATCTCAGCGCGAGTGACCCGCGGGTCGTCCAGTGGTCCTTCGTGGTAGATGTCGGTTGTCCCCATCAGGATCCCTTCCGGGTGTGGAATTAGGAAGACCGGCCTGCCATCGTCGGGCGACGGGATGGTCACCGCCGCGTTCAAAGCAAGGCGGTCGGCACGGAAGATGATATGCGAGCCCCGCGCCGGGCGCAGGCGTGCGCCTGCCAAGCCGAAGGTGGCCCGCAACTGATCCACCCACACGCCCGCAGCGTTGATCACCAGATGACTGTGCACCTGCCTGGTTTCGCCGCTCTCCGCGTCACGGACCACGACCCCATTGATCCGGCCATCGGCATCCGTGGTCGCCTCGACGACGTCCGCACGGGTGAGGACAAAGCCGCCGTAAGCAAATCCCGTCGCAGCAACCGCCAGGGTGAGCGCTGCATCGTCAACCACCGCGTCGGTGTACGCCATGGTGCGATCCAGGTTCTCGACCGCAAGCCCAGGCGCCATCGCCTGCACTTCTTCCCGCGTCAGGTGCGTGTGCCGTTCCGAACGCCTCGTGAGCCGATCGTACATCCACAGGCCCAGATCCACCGTCCAGCCTGGGGTCCGGTCGCCCTCGCGAACCGGATACAGGAAGCGAATCGGACGCACCAGGTCGGGGTTGAGCACTAGCATGCGGTCCCGTTCCCGGCACGCGACGCGCGTGACACGGAACTGCATCTGTTTCAAATACCGCAGTCCGCCGTGGATGAGCTTCGACGATCTCGACGACGTGCCGCAGGCAATATCCTGCCGTTCCACTAGCAACGCGCGCAGCCCGCGCTGCGCCGCATCCATGAAAATGCCGCAGCCGGTTATCCCGCCGCCGATCACGGTCACATCGAAGGTCTCGTCGAGATGGGCCAGAGCCTGCGCGCGCCAGTGGGGATGGAACATGTCACACCTGCCGGCAGCCGATGGCACCACGGCCACCGTGAGCCCCCACCCCCCGGGGCCAGCTGCACCCTAGGGGCGGCGGTGGGTTGCAGCCCTGTAT
>JBHHYR010000062.1:0-17735 GCA_046757585.1 Binatia bacterium
GCAGCTGGCTGCTGCTACACCACCGAACCTCGACTTCGGCACGCCGTGCGAGACCTACAAGCTGCTGACGTTCATGCGTAGCTCCGACCCGTTGACGCCCAACGACAACGTCATCCCGGTGCTGGACCGATTCGTGCGCTGCATCACCGATGCCACCGCCGGCGTGGCCGATCGCATGGCAGCCATCGCGCTGCCGGGTCGTGAGCAGTCCGCCTTTGCCGAAGGTGTGGCAGCCGGTGACGCCACCGACTCGTCGGCGGTCTTCTGGACACGCCTACCCGACCCCAGTATGGGCGGCTCGCTCGACGTGTCGACGGACTCCACCTTTGCCACCGGGGTGGAGACGGTAGCGGTCAGCACGGTGACGGACGGCGACGGGACGGTGAAAGCAGACGTCACAGGGCTTGCGCCGCACACCAAGTATTTCTACCGCTTCCGTCAGGGCACCGCGACCAGCAGGGTCGGGCAACTCGTCACGGCGCCGCTGCCGGCTGATGATACCACCACGGTGCGGCTTGGCTGGTCAGGGGATTCGAACGCGTTCAATCAACCCTTCACCTCCCTCGATGCGATTCGGCAGCTCAATCCGGATGCGTGGTTGTACATCGGCGACACGATCTATGGCGATGACCCACTGGCTGACGGCGTCGTGGCGCAAACCATCCCGGAGTACGAGGCGAAGTACAGGGCGAACCGCCGCGACGCGGCGCTCAGGAATATCATGGCCGCGATGGGAACCTACAGCCAGTGGGACGACCACGAGGTAAGAAACGACTTCGCAGGCGCGGTGCCGGTCTTCGCGAGCCGGATGGCTGCCGGCAACTTCGCTTTCCGCCGCTACCAGCCGATCCGCGAGGACGGGACGGACCCCATGCGCCTCTTCCGCAGCTTCCAGTGGGGTAGCGGCGTGGAGTTCTTCCTGTTGGATGACCGCCAGCACCGTTCCGCCAAGTTCACCTGTTGCACCGACTCGTCGCTGTCCGGCTTCGTTAGCACCGACGCGAGCTCGACCTGTCCCGGTGGGCTGGACGGCGAAGCATTGCTTCCAAGTGCATCCTGTGCGTCTACGATGGCCGACCCCTCCCGGACCATCCTTGGTGCGGCGCAGAAGCAATGGCTCAAGAACAGCCTGCTCAATTCCACCGCCACCTTCAAGTTCATCATGAACGGCCCGCCGATCACCGAGCTGTTGTTCGATCCTTACGATCGCTGGGAGGCATGGCCGGCCGAGCGCAGTGACATTCTGGATTTCATCCAGAGTAACAACATCAAGAACGTCATCTGGTTGTCGACCGACCTGCACGCTGTGGTAATCTCTCCGCAGCAAGTGGACGCGACGCACCAGACTCCCGAGCTGGTGTCCGGTTCGATCGGAGAACAGACCCTCTTCCGCGAGCTCCCGCCGTCGATTGCGTCGCTGCTGCCGAGCCTCCCCGGTCTGATCACGCAGGTGAGCGAGTTCGATCTCGACCGCTTCAACGTGGTTCTGATCACGGTGACCCCGGGCAGTGCAGCGACTGCGCAGTTTGACTTCCTCGACCGCACCGGTGCGGTGATTCACAGCGTTACCTTCAACGCGGCGCCCTAGATGAGGATGCTGGCGGCGGGCTCGCACGACGGGGCGGGCTCGCCGCGGCCCGTGGCGGGCGCGGCCCGGGTTCCTGTGCTATGCACGCCGGTGCATGGTTGACACGCACACCGACGTGACCGCGGACGCCGAGCCAGCGCACCGGTCCGGCTTTGTCGCCATCATCGGGCGGCCGAACGTTGGAAAGTCCACGCTGCTGAATCAGCTGGTCGGCCAGAAGGTTGCCATCGTTAGCCCGAAGCCCCAGACGACCAGGCAGCGCCTGCTCGGTGTCAAGACACTTCCCCGCGCTCAAGTGATCTTCATCGATACGCCTGGCCTGCATGCGCCGCGTCACTTGCTCGGCCGCCGCATGGTGGAGACTGCGGAACGTGCGGTTGGAGAGGCGGACTTGCTCGTGTGGGTGGTTGACGTGACGGCTGGCCTCGGAACGGCAGACCGTCAGATCGCCCAGCGGCTCCGGGAGGAGGGGCGCCGGGCCTGCGTCGTGGTCAACAAGATCGACCGCGTGGTCCCGCTGCAGCTCTTGCCGTTACTCGCAACCCTCGATCAACTCCTGCCGGGACGCCATGTGATCCCCGTCAGCGCGCTGCACGGGGCCAACCTCGGCGAGCTCCTCGACCACATCGTGCGTGCGCTGCCCGCCGGGCCACGCTATTATGACCCTGACGCGTTGACGGACCAGAGCGAGCGGATGTTGGCGCAGGAGGTCGTGCGCGAAAAGGTGCTGCTTCACACGCACCGGGAGGTGCCGTACGCGGTGGTTGTGACGGTGGAGAAGTTCGAGGAAAAGGGCAGCCTCACGGTGATCGGCGCGGCCATTCACGTCGAACGGCAGTCGCAGAAGGGGATCCTGATCGGCCAGCGGGGCGCACGCATCAAGGAGATCGGCCGCGCTGCGCGCCTGGAGCTGGAAGCCATGCTTGGCCGGCGCATCTACCTCGAATTGTTCGTGCGGGTGCAAGAGGGGTGGAGTAGGCGCGAGGCGCTGCTGAAAGAGTTTGGCTTGTAACCCGGCGGTGCGTTTCCGCGGGCTCGACGGTGCGGGCGCCGCGCGCCTCAGCCGCTACTGAGATGACCGAACGGATGCAAGAGACGGAGCACCCACGCGAGCGATCGGATCGGCTGCCCCAGCGCCTGCCAGTCGTCGCGATCGTTGGCCGCCCCAATGTCGGGAAGTCAACGTTCTTCAATCGGTTGGTCGGTGCGCGACGTGCCCTTGTCGACAGCCGGCCGGGCGTCACGCGGGATCGCAACATCGCGCCGGCCCAATGGAACGGACACAGGTTCCTGCTGGTCGACACGGGCGGATTCGAAGATGCGGCGCGTTCCACACTTGCAGCGTGCGTGCGCGCCCAGAGTGCGCTGGCGGCTGCGGAAGCCGACGCAGTCATCGCCATATTCGATGGCCGCGAGGGGTTGAACCCTGCGGATCGCGACCTTGTGCAGCGCTTGCGCCAGCTGCAGAAGCCGGTGGTCTATGGTGCAAACAAGCTCGATACACTCGCAGGCGACGACAGCGCGGCGGAGTTCTTTGCCCTGGGCCTGACTGAGATATTCCCCATCTCGAGCGCCCATGGGCGCGGCGTTGAAGCGCTGATGGACCGGCTGATGCAGCAGTTGCCGGCAGCGGCGGTTGAACCGTCGCCGGCCAGGACCCCGGGGCACTCGGGGGCGGTCACCTTGGCCCTCGTGGGCCGGCCAAACGTCGGGAAGTCGTCTCTGCTGAACCGCATCGTCGGGCACCCACGCGCGATCGTCGACGCACGACCCGGTACGACGCGCGATCCCGTCGATACCCCCTTCTCCCGCAACGACGTCCAGTACGTTCTGATTGACACCGCCGGCATACGGCGGCGGCCACGGGTGCACGAGCACCTTGAGCGCGCCAGCGTGGTGCGGGCCCTGCGCGCCCTCGAGCGTGCCGAGGTGGCGCTGCTCCTGATCGACGCCACCGAGGGCATGGCGGATCAAGACGCGCGGATCGCGGGCTACGCTTGGGACCGGGGCCGCGCCCTCCTGATCGTGGTCAACAAGTGGGATACGGTACCGCCAACGAAGCGGAATCGACGCCAGTTTCTCCGGCAGATCCAAGTGCAGTACGCGACGCTGGCTGCCGCGCCGGTCGTACTCGTCTCCGCGCGCACTGGCGCAGGGGTGAATGATCTCTTCCCAGCGCTCGAAAAACTCGTTGCCGCACACCGGCGGCGGTTACGCACGGTCCAGCTCAACGCCGTCCTTGCACAGGCGACGCAGGCGCAGGCAGCCGCAAGCGTACGAGGGCGGCGCGCCCGTTTCTACTACGCGACGCAAACGGCGACGGCCCCTCCGGTGATCACGATCTTTACGAACGCGCCGGCCCTGGTGCAGAGCCACTACGAGCGCTACCTCGCCAGCGCGTTTCGTACCGCGTTCGGGCTCTACGGTACGCCGCTACGCCTGCGCTTCCGGCCCCGCCCGCGGTCACAGCGCTCCTGAGACCGGCGGGACTGGCGTCCAGCGCGCGGGACCCGTGGCTGGCAGCGTGTTCCACGTACCGGCAGCCATCGGAAGCGTCCATACCACAAGATGTAGTGGGCGATGGTACGTACTTGCCAGATGGGTAGCGGTTTGCTACGAGAGTCCATGGTTCGAAGTATCACGACTCCCGCGACAATTCAGAGGCCCATCCACCCCTCGGCTCGCAGGCCTGCGTGCATGGTGCGGCCCGCGACCGCAGGTCGGAGGTATTCAGCATGTTGTCTTACGATATGCCCTACGGGCTGACCTTCGATGATGTCTTGCTCGTTCCGGCGGAGGCTGACTTCCTGCCGCGCGAGGCGGACTGCAGCACGCAGCTGACGCGGCAGATCACGCTGCACATTCCCTTTGTCAGCGCTGCCATGGATACGGTCACCGAGGCGCGCACGGCGATCGCGATGGCACAGGAAGGTGGTATCGGTGCCATCCACCGCAACTTGTCAATCAGCGCGCAAGCGCGCGAAGTCGAAAAGGTGAAGAAGTGGGAAAGCGGGATGATCCTGGATCCCGTGACGATTGATCCCGAACAAAGGATCGGGGACGCGCTGGATATCATGCACCGCCACCACATCTCGGGACTCCCCGTCACCCATGACGGCCGGCTCATGGGGATTCTTACCCATCGGGACCTGCGATTCGAGAAACGGCTTGGCCGCAAGGTGAGCGAGGTCATGACGCGGGAGAACCTCATCACTGGCCGGCCGGGGATCGGTCTGGAAGAGGCGAAGGAGATTCTGCATGCGAATCGGATCGAGAAGCTGTTGATCGTCGATGGCGAGCGCCGGCTGAAGGGCTTGATTACGGTCAAAGACATTCAAAAGGCGGCGCAGTTTCCGAATGCCAGCAAGGATCACCTCGGGCGCTTGCGGGTGGCCGCCGCGGTCGGAACGGGTGAGGACCGCCTCGAACGGGCTGACCACCTGGTGCGGGCGGGGGCCGACGTGCTGGTGATCGACACCGCCCACGGCCATTCTGCCAGCGTCGTCGACACGATCAGGGAGATCAAGCGCGCACATCCGAGCATCGACGTGCTCGCCGGGAACGTCGTGACTGCAGAGGGTGCACGCGCCCTAGTACGTGCCGGTGCCGATGCCGTCAAGGTCGGTATGGGCCCGGCGTCCATCTGTACGACGCGGGTCGTCTCGGGCGTCGGCATGCCGCAGCTCACCGCCGTCGCGGATTGCGCCAAGGTCACACGGGATTACGGCATCCCGCTGGTCGCTGATGGGGGCATCAAGTACTCGGGGGATGTGACCAAGGCGCTGGCGGCCGGAGCAGACTCGGTCATGATCGGCGGACTCGTGGCCGGGACGGAGGAAAGCCCCGGCGAGACCGTTCTCTACCAGGGCCGCACCTACAAGCTGTATCGCGGCATGGGGTCGCTCGAGGCTATGCGGGAACGCGAAGGGAGCCGGAACCGCTACATGCAGGACGACGAGGCCGAGCAGCTCAAGCTGGTGCCGGAAGGCATCGAGGGACGCGTTCCCTACAAGGGATCGCTGTCCTTTATCGTCACCCAGCTCGTGGGAGGGCTGAAGGCCGGTATGGGATATTGCGGCTGCCGCACTATCGCCGCGCTGCACGAAACGGCGCGCTTCGTGCGGGTGTCGAAGTCGTCACTCGAGGAAAGTCATGTCCATGACGTCTTCATGACCAAAGAGCCGCCCAACTACCGTAGGGCCTGAGCGGCATCGGCGATCAGCGATTCGCTTTCATGTGAGGGTATCGGGCCCGGCGGCTCCGTGCAGCGGCAATGATCGCGACCTGTTCCTGTCCACTTGCCGCTCTGATGAAGCGGCATCGCCGAGCGGACGGTACGCCTTGGAGGGGTTGAGGGGAAAACGATGTCATTCGTTCATCTGCACGTGCATACGAAATACTCGCTGCTCGACGGCGCCAATAAGACAGAAGCGCTGGTGGCGCGCGTTCGCGCGGCGGGGATGCCTGCGGTGGCAATGACTGACCATGGGAACATGTTTGGCGCCATCGAGTTCTACCGCAAGGCGAGCGCGGCAGGCGTCAAGCCGATCCTCGGTTGCGAGGTCTATGTGGCGCCGAAGAGCCGCCATGACAAGCGGGGCGGCCGGGCCGACGACTTCGAAGCTGGCGGCAATCATCATCTGATTCTGTTGGCCATGAACGCCGAGGGCTACCGCAATCTCTGCCGGTTGGTGACGCTGGGCTATACGGAAGGCTTCTACTACAAGCCTCGCGTCGACCAGGAGCTACTGCGCGCGTTCAACGGCGGCTTGATCGCGCTATCGGGATGCCTGGCCAGCGAGGTCAACCAGGCGATTGCTGCCGGTCGCATCGAGCGCGCGCGTGAAGTGATGTGTGCGTACCGCACGATCTTTGACGGCCGCTACTACGTCGAGGTGCAGGACAACCGGCTGCCACAGCAGGAACATGCCAACCGCGAGTTGAAGTCACTGGCACGTGAACTCAGCTTGCCGTTGGTGGCAACTAACGATTGCCACTACTTGGAGCCGGACGATGCGAAGGCGCACGAAGTGCTCCTCTGTATCCAGACCGGCAAGACCCTCAGCGACGAGAAACGCTGGCGTTTCGAAACCGACCAGCTCTATGTCAAGGACGCTGAGCAGATGCGCAACGCGTTCGCGGATTGTCCCGAAGCGATCGCCAACACACTGGAAATTGCGCAGCGCTGCACCCTCACGTTGACCTTTGGAAAGTATCAGTTCCCGGCCTTTGCCACCTCCAGCCACGAGAGCCTCGAAGATCACCTCGACCGCGTGGCACGCGACGGGCTTGCAGCGCGGCTTACCGTGCTGCGGCGCAGGGAGGGGTGGACCGCCGACGGCGAGCAGGCCTACCAGCAGCGGCTGGAGCACGAGTTGAAGATCATCAAAGACATGGGCTTTGCCGGCTACTTCCTGATCGTTGCCGATTTCACGGGCTACGCGCGCCAGCAGGGCATTCCGGTCGGCCCGGGGCGCGGCTCGGCGGCGGGGAGTCTGGTCGCGTACGCGCTTGGTATCACCGACCTGGACCCTCTGCCGTACCACTTGCTCTTCGAACGCTTCTTGAATCCGGAGCGCAAGTCGATGCCCGATATCGACATGGACTTCTGCTTCGAGCGCCGCGACGAGGTGATCCGCTACGTGCGGGAGAAGTACGGTGAGGACCGGGTGGCGCAGATCATTACGTTCGGTACCCTGAAGGGCAAGCAAGTCATCAAGGATGTCGGACGCGTCCTTGGCTTCTCCTACGCCGACACCGATCGCTTGGCCAAGCTCTACCCGGCACCCAAGCAGGGCAAGGACTTTCCACTGGCGGTGGCGCTGCAGATGGAATCGCGGCTGCGCCAGGTGCGCACGCGGGGGGCACGCGAGGAACAACTGTTCGACTACGCCCTGCGCCTGGAAGGCTTGCTGCGCCACGCCTCCAAGCACGCCGCTGGCATCGTGATCGGCGAACGCCCGCTGATCGAGAGTCTGCCGCTGTTCGTGGACAAGGACGGCGCGGTCATGACCCAGTACGCGTACAGCGACGTTGAGGCCATCGGCCTTATCAAGTTTGATTTTCTTGGGCTCAAGACCCTGACAATGATCCATGACGTGGTCGAGCGCATTCGCAAGGGGCGCGGCGTGGAGATCGATGTCAGCAACCTGCCGCTCGATGACCGGCCGGCGTACGCGCTCATCGCCCGAGGCGATACCGTGGGTGTCTTCCAAATGGAAAGCGGCGGTATGCGGAAGCTGCTCACGCAGCTGCGCCCCTCGAGCTTTGAAGATCTCATCGCGGTCCTGGCGCTGTTCCGGCCGGGGCCGCTCGACAGCGGCATGGTGGAGCAGTTCATCAAACGCAAGCACGGCAAGGAACCCATCAAGTACCTGCATCCCGCGCTGGAGCCCATTCTACGGGAAACCTACGGGGTCATCGTTTATCAGGAACAGGTCATGCAGATTGCCCAAGCGCTAGCGGGCTATTCGCTCGGCGACGCCGACAACCTGCGGCGCGCCATGGGCAAGAAGAAGAAGGCGGAGATGGAACGCGAGGAGAGCCGTTTCATCTCGGGGGCTGTGGCCCGCCAGATTCCCAAGAAGCTGGCGCGCGAGATCTCCGATCAGATGAAGACCTTCGCGGCCTACGGGTTCAACAAGTCCCACTCCGCCGCATACGCCCTGGTGTCCTATCAGACCGCGTACTTGAGGGCGCACTTTCCCGAGGAGTTCATGGCCGGGTTGATGACACTGGAGATGGGCGATACCGACAAGACGTACAAGAATATTGCGGCATGCCGGGAGCGCGGCATCACGATCCTGCCGCCAGACGTGAACGAAAGCCGAGAAGACTTCACCGTGGGTCAGGCACGCGAAAACGGCCGCCGCCCCGTGCGCTTCGGACTGGGCGCCGTGCGGGGTGTCGGTTCGAAGGCGATCGAGGCGATCGTGGCCGCCCGCGCAGACGGCGGATTCACGTCGCTCGGGGACTTCTGTCAAAGGGTGCAGAGCCAGCAAGTGAACAAGCGCGTGATCGAAAGCCTGATCAAATGCGGCGCCTTCGACTTCACCGGCGAGCCGCGCCAGCGCCTGTTCGAGGGCCTCGATCGTACCTGCCAGTGGGCGGGGCAGGGCCACCGGCCGCAAACGCGCAATCAGATGGGCCTGTTCGCCGCGGGAAGCGTCGCGGCGCTGCAGCGCCAGCCACCCCCGTTGCCCCCAGTCCCCGAATGGGATGGCAAGCAGCGCCTGCGCGCCGAGCGCGAGACGCTCGGCTTCTTCATCACCGGGCACCCGCTGGATAAATACGCGCAGGATGTCCGTCGGTTAGCCGATGCCAGCACGGCGGATCTGCGCGACCGCCGTCAGCAAGAAACGGTGACCCTGGCCGGTGTGGTCCTTGCCCTGAAATTGAAGAACAGTAAGAAGGGGGACCGCTACGCCACTTTCAACCTCGAGGATCGGCTCGGCGCCGTCGAAGTCATCGCCTGGCCGGAGACCTACCGTCGCTGCGAGGCCGCTATCCATTCGGATGATCCCGTGTGCGTGACCGGAACGCTGGAGATCGGGGAAGAGCGCTGCCAGGTGATCGCGGATTCTGTCACGGCGCTCCTGGAGGCACGCGAGAAGGCGACCAAGCAAGTACACTTTGCCTTGCGGGCCGAGCGACTTCAGGAAGAACAACTACGCGCCCTGCGTGCCACCCTGACGCGGCACCAGGGTCCCTGCAGCGCATTTCTGCATCTGCTGTTGGCAGACCGGACGGAGACCGTCATCGCGCTGCCGGCGGACTTGAAAGTTGCGGCGACCGAGCGCATGGTGGAAGATGTGGAGCGCTTGTTCGGCAACGGAGTAACGTCGTTTCTGTGAGCCGCACTCCCATCCCTCCGCCAGAGGTTCCTCGGCCTTCGCCGCCCGCGCCCGGGCAGCGGGTTGCTGTGTCCAGCTGCGCCGCGGGGCGGGAGCGTGCGGTGCTGGTCGGTACACCGGGCGAGCAGCATGGCGTGTTGGGCGACGAGGAGGCGCTTGCGGAGCTGAAACGGCTCGCCGATACCGCGGGAGTGGCCGTAGTGGGCACCGCCGTGCAGACCGTGCGCCGTGCCAATCCCGCAACGTTCATCGGCTCGGGAAAAGTACGGGATATTCGCACGCTCGTTCAGGATGTCGGTGCGAACGTCGCGATCTTCGACGAGCGTCTGTCGCCGGCCCAGCAGCGCAATCTGGAAAGCGGATTGGGCGTGAAGGTGATCGACCGCAGCCAGCTCATCCTTGACATCTTTGCGCAGCGGGCCCACAGCCTTGCCGGCAAGCTTCAGGTCGAGCTGGCGCAGTTGCAGTATTTGCTGCCACGGCTGACGCGGCAGTGGCAGCATCTGTCCCGCCTCGGCGGTGGCGTCGGTACGCGGGGACCCGGTGAGACGCAGCTGGAAGTCGACCGCCGCCGCGTGCGTACCCGCCTGGCCGGGTTGCGGCGGCGCCTGGATCAGGTATCGCGTACACGCAGCCTGCACCGGCAAAGCCGGGCCAGCGTGCCGTATCCAACCGTGGCGCTGGTCGGGTACACGAACTCCGGCAAGTCGACGCTGATGAACCGCCTGACCGCGGCTGGCGTGACCGTAGAGGACAGGCTGTTCGCCACCCTCGACCCGACCGTGCGCCGCCTACCGTTGCCCAGCGGTGGTGTCGCGCTACTCATCGATACCGTCGGATTCATCGACAGACTGCCACACGGTTTCATCGACGCCTTCAAAAGCACCCTGGAAGAGGTCCGAACGGCCGACCTCCTGCTGCACGTGGTCGACGTGAGCAGTCTTCACGCGGCGGAACAAAGGCAGGTCGTGGAGCAGGTGCTGCGCGAGTTGGGCGTCGGCGCAGCGCCGCGGATCACGGTGTACAACAAGATCGATCGGCTGCCGCCGGGCCATCGGCCGCCGGTTGGAGAAGGCCTCCACTGTACGATCTCAGCGCGAACGGGGGAAGGGGTGGCGGCGCTTTTGGAGGCGATCGGCCGCGTGCTGGAAGCCGGCCGCCAGCATCTGCACCTGCGCATTCCCAGCAGCCGCGGGGATCTGGTTGCCCGCCTGCACCGCGCCGGCACGGTGCTGCGCGAAGAGTATTCGGATGGGCAGGTCGAGGTGACCGCACTGGTGCCGCCGAAGCTGGCCGGGCAGGTGCGCCGGGCGCTGGCGCGTGGAGCGGTACACCCTGTACGCGGGTGACCGCCGCCACCGCAGTCGCCCAGCGGCCGTGACGCTTTGCGCCGGTCACAGCGCCCCGCCGCGGATCGTGATTGCTCGATGCTGACGCTACCGAACTTCTTGACGCTCTTGCGCATCGTGGCGATTCCCGCGTTCCTCATCCTGGTCAGCAACCACCGCTACGCCGCTGGCCTGGTTCTGTTCATGGCGGCTGGCGTCACCGATACGGTGGACGGTGTGCTTGCACGCTTGACGAACGCAAAGAGTGAGCTGGGGGCAACGATGGATCCCCTGGCGGACAAGCTGCTGCTCCTCAGCTCCTTCGTGGTGCTCGCGTGGCTCGACGCGATCCCCTCCTGGCTCCTGATTCTCGTGCTTACACGGGACGTGGTGATCCTCTCTGGGTATCTGGTCATCTATTTCGTCAACACCCCGATGGAGATCGATCCGACGTTCGTTGGCAAGCTGAACACCTTCTGCGAGATGTTCGCGATCGGATTTGCCTTGCTGGCGTTGGCGCGTCCGGATATGCCGATGGCAACGATCAACCTGGTGACGTGGTATCTCACGGGCGCGACGGCTACCATCTCCGGCGTCCACTATGTCTATAGCGGCCTGCTGTGGTATCAGCGGCAAGGCACAACGCCGGATGCATCGAAGTGAGAGGTGAGGTGACTGATGACGCGATACCTCTTGGCAACTGTCCTGCTGATGCTGATACCGGGGTCGGGGTGCGGGGCACAGCCGGCCGCCGGTGCACAAACAGCGCGTGAGCTCCTAGACGAGGTCCACCGGCTCAACGAGACGACGCGCAAGTGGACTGACCGGACACAGCGACTGAAGCTGCGCATCGTCAACCGCCGTGGCGGCGAACGTACGCGTACGCTCGTCATCTATCTGAAGAAATATCCACAGGACCGGAACCGCACGATCCTCTTCTTCGAGTCGCCACCCGAGGTCAGGGGCGTCGGCTTCTTGCAGTGGACCGACCCGCACGCCAAGGATGCGCAGTGGCTCTACCTTCCCGAGCTCAAACGTGTCCGGCAGATCAGTGGCGGCGCCCGGCGGGAGAGCTTTGTCGGGACGGATTTTAGCTTCAATGACCTGGCCATCATCGGTCAGATCACGGACTGGACGGAGAGTGATGCGAGTGCCACACTTGTGCGGGACGAGGACCTCGATGGACAGCCCTGCCACGTGGTGGAGTTTACCCCGACAGGGAAGGATGTTGGGTACGGGAGAATCGTCACGTGGTTGAGGACCAATGATCTCGTGATCGTCAAGTACTCCATGCATGACACGGCGGGCCGCCAGGAAAAAGTCCTGACCTTGAGCGACATTCGCAAAGTCGGGGAAATTCCGACCGCCTTTCACATGGAGATGCGAAACGTCGAGAGTGGAAGCCACACGGTCGTCGATTTCAGCGAGGTGCAGTACAACAGCGGCATCAAGGACGCACGGTTCACGCAGCGCGCCCTGGAGCGAGGACTGTAACCGGTGGAATCACCCAGGAGCTGCGTACGGGGGGCGAGCGGTGCTCCTTGCCCTCGCCGAAACGCTATTGACTTAGACACGCGGCAACGGTAGACGTAAGACTGACTGCGGTAACAGCGCGAACGACCTTTAAGCTGGTCCGGTGAGGCCAGGAAGGCTGGAAATGAAGCTCGTACTACATAGTATTGGAATGGTGTAAAGCCTCCTCGGGGCACGAGGAGGTTTTTTTTCGCTCGTATGGCCGACAACGAACGGGTGGTCATGGACGCGCGGGCAGTCGACCGCGCGCTCACACGGGTGGCACATGAGGTACTGGAGCGCAACAAGGGCGCCATGGGCTTGGCGCTGGTCGGCGTCCGCTCGCGCGGTGTGCACCTGGCGAGACGGCTGCAGTCCAAACTGCGGGCAATCGAGAACGGCGACGTCCCGATGGGCATAATGGACATCACGCTGTATCGCGACGACCTCAGCCGCAGCCGGCAGCAGCCGGAGGTGCGCGCCACGCAGATCCCGTTCGCCGTAGACGATCTGCAGGTCGTGCTTGTCGACGACGTCCTGTTCACCGGCAGGACCATCCGTGCCGCCCTGGATGCCTTGACCGATTTCGGGCGGCCGCGCAGCGTGCAACTCGCCGTCCTTGTCGACCGCGGCCACCGGGAGCTGCCGATCCGTGCGGACTATGTCGGAAAGAATCTGCCCACGGCGGTCACGGAGTCGGTCCACGTCCGACTGGTCGAAAGCGACGGGCGCGACGAGGTGGTGATCACCCGTTCCGAGGAGCCTTGACATGGCCTTTACACATCAGCATCTGCTCGGCCTCGAAGACGTTACCCGCGAAGAGTTCACCTTCCTGTTGGATACGGCGGTATCCTTCAAGGAAATATCTGATCGCGATATCAAGAAGGTGCCAACGCTGCGCGGCAAGACCATCGTGAGCTTGTTCTATGAGCCGAGCACGCGCACCCGGGCGTCCTTCGAAATTGCAGCCAAGCGGATGAGCGCCGACTTCATTAGCCTGTCGGCCGCGACGAGTAGTGCTACGAAAGGGGAAACCCTGCTCGATACCGCGCGCAACCTGGCGGCGATGCGGCCCGACGCGATCATTCTCCGCCACGCGGCGGCTGGTGCGCCGCACTTCCTCGCCCGCCGGCTCGCCTGTCCCGTCATCAACGCGGGCGACGGTGCCCATGAGCATCCGACGCAAGGGCTCCTGGACGCCCTGACCATCCGCGAGCGCAAGGGGCGCATCGAGGGCCTCACCGTGGCGATCGTCGGCGACATCCTGCACAGCCGCGTGGCGCGTTCGAATCTCTTTGCACTCAAGACACTGGGCGCCACCGTGCGCTTGGTCGGGCCACCAACCTTGGTGCCCACGGAGTTGCAAGCGTGGGCCGACACGACGAGCAACCTGGCCGAAGGGGCCCGCGGCGCCGATGTCATTATGATGCTGCGCATCCAGCGGGAACGCCAGGGTGCGAACTTCCTGCCGACGCTCGATGAATACGCTCGCTACTTCTGCTTGACCGAGCGAGTGGTCGCCGGCGCCAAGCCCGACGTAATCATCCTCCATCCAGGGCCGCTCAACCGGGGGGTGGAGATCGCCAGCGAGGTAGCCGACGGCCCGTACTCGATGATCATGGACCAAGTCACGAACGGTATCGCGGTGCGTATGGCCGTGCTCTATCTCTTGGTCAACCGGCCGAAGACAGCCGTCGGGACCGAAGAGGCCCGTGCGCCAGTGCGACGGCTGCGCCGGAAGGCGGGGTGACCGGCATGATCATCCACGGCGCCAGCGTCATCGATCCTGCCAACGGCATCCGTGGCCGTTATGACGTGGTGATTCAGGACGGTGTCATCACTGCCCTGGCGGCGCCGCAGAGCCGTCCGGACGGTGTCCATGGGGAGCGCATCGACGCGACAGGCTGCCTCGTGCTGCCTGGTCTAATCGACATGCACGTGCACCTGCGGGAACCGGGCTACGAGTACAAGGAGACGATTGCGACCGGTGCGCGCGCGGCCGTGGCCGGCGGTTTCACCGCGGTGGCGTGCATGGCCAACACCGATCCGGTGAACGACAGCGCTGCCGTGACCGAGTACATTCGGGAACGCGCTCAGGCCGTTGGCCTGGCGCGCGTGTATCCCGTCGGCGCGGTCTCCAGAGAGCTGAAGGGGAAACAGCTGGCGGAGATCGGCGAGATGCACGCGGCCGGCATCGTTGCCGTGTCGGACGACGGCGTCCCACTCATGGACGGCGGGCTCATGCGGCACGCGCTCGAGTACAGTGCGATGTTCCAGCTGCCGGTGATCGCGCACGCGGAGGATCGTTCCATTGCCGGCAACGGGGTGATGAACGAGGGCGTACTCTCACTGCGCCTGGGTCTGCAGGGGGTTCCCGCTGCGGCCGAGGAGGCTATGATTGCCCGCGATATTGCCCTGCTTGAGCGCACTGGGGGGCACCTGCACGTCGCGCACGTCAGCACCGCCGGCGCCGTGGCGCTGGTTCGTGCGGCAAAACGGCGCAAGCTCGCGGTGAGCGCGGAAGTCACGCCGCACCATTTTACCCTGACCGAGGCTGCGGTGGACGGCTACAATACTAATGCGAAGATGAACCCGCCGTTGCGCACGGCCCGCGACCGCGACGCGGTACGCGCCGGCTTGGCGGACGGGACGATCGAGGTCATCGCAACGGATCATGCACCGCACCATCGTGACGAGAAGGACGTCGAGTTCGATCAGGCGCTGAACGGGGTCATCGGGCTGGAAACAGCGCTGCCCCTGGCCCTGCAGATGGCAGACGAGGCGAACATCCCGGTGGAAACACTCGTCGCGTGCATGAGCGTCAATCCCGCCCGCATTTTGCACCTTCCGCACGGCACGCTGGCTGTCGGTGCCCCCGCCGACGTCACCATCGTGGACCCCGTGCATCGCTGGACAGTCGAGGCTGCACGCTTCGCGTCCAAGGCGCGCAACACCCCGTTCGAGGGCATGGAGCTGCGTGGCTGCGCCCGGCTCACTATCGTAGGGGGACGCGTGGTCTGGCGCGCAGGTGCGCAAGCAGAGCGGCCGCCTTCGGTTGCAGCCGCCGCGGGCCCGGGTGTCTCGCGATGAAGGCGCTGCTCGCCCTGGCGGACGGTACTGTCTTTGAAGGAACCAGCTTTGGCGCGCCAGGTGAGGCCGGTGGCGAAGTCGTGTTCAACACTTCCATGACCGGCTACCAGGAAATCCTTACCGACCCCTCGTACCGCGGCCAGCTGGTGACCATGACCTATCCCGAGATTGGGAACGTGGGCGTCAACCCCGAAGACGTGGAATCCGGCCAGCCGCATGTCGAAGGTTTCATCGTCAAGGAATACTGGGAACAGCCAAGCAACTGGCGCGCGCGCGGCTCGCTCGCCGAGTATCTCCGCACCAACGGCATCCCGGGGATCCAGGGCATCGATACCCGTGCCCTGGTGCGGCACATCCGCACGCGAGGCGCCCAGGAGGCGGTCATCTCGACCACGGATCTGGACCCGGCCCGCGTCGTCGCCAAGGCCCAAGCAGTGCCGAGCCTGATCGGACGGGATCTTGTCAAGGAGGTGACCTGCACCGAGGCCTACGACTGGCATGTGAGCACCTGGGATCGGGAGACGGGCTACAGGGCAGCAGCAAGCCGCCGCTGGGCTTTCGTAGTAGCATACGACTTTGGAATCAAGCGCAACATCCTCCGTAATCTGGTACGTGCAGGCTGCCGCGTGCGTGTCCTACCAGCATCGACCCCTGCGGCCGAGGCGCTCGCGCTCAACCCGGACGGCGTGTTTCTCTCGAACGGCCCGGGCGACCCGGATGTGGGCCCGTACGCGGCCATCGTGCGCGACCTGATCGGCAAGGCGCCGATCTTCGGGATCTGCCTCGGCCACCAGATTCTCGGCTTGGCCCTTGGCGGCAGGACTTACAAGCTGAAGTTTGGACACCATGGCGGTAATCAGCCGGTCATGGATCTGACGACACGCAAGGTCGAAGTCACCTGTCAGAACCATGGCTTCGCCGTGGACGTCGAGTCGCTGCACGGTATCGCCGAGCTCACGCACGTGAACCTGAACGACCGGACCGTCGAGGGGCTCGCCCACGCGGCACTCCCACTGTTTTCCGTGCAGTATCATCCCGAGTCGTCGCCTGGTCCGCACGATGCGTGCTACCTGTTCGAGCGTTTCGTACACATGATGCAGGACGCAAGCTAGGACGCCATGCCCAAACGGACGGACCTTGCTTCGATCCTGCTCATCGGCTCCGGACCGATCGTCATCGGCCAGGCCTGCGAGTTCGATTATTCCGGGACCCAGGCGTGCAAGGCTCTCAAGGAAGAAGGGTTCCGCGTCATCCTGGTCAATTCCAACCCGGCTACGATCATGACCGACCCAGGGTTCGCCGACGGGACTTACGTGGAGCCGATTACCACCGAGATGCTGGAGCGTATCATCGCCGCCGAACGGCCCGATGCGTTGTTGCCCACGATTGGGGGGCAGACCGCCCTGAACGCTGCGATCGACTTGGCGGAGCAGGGTGTGCTCGATCGCTACCACGTCGAACTGATCGGCGCGAAGCTCGCGGCGATCAAGAAGGCGGAGGATCGGGATCTTTTCAAGGCTGCCATGGAACGCGTCGCGCTCGACCTGCCCCGCAGCGGCTACGCGCGAAGCATGGAGGACGCGGCGGCAATCCTGCAGCGCCTGCATCTGCCGGTCATCATTCGCCCGTCACGGACCCTCGGCGGCACGGGCGGCAGCATTGCGCACACCCTGGCAGAGTTTCGCGATCACGTGTGGCGAGGCCTGGATGCATCGCCGACGCATGAGGTGCTGATCGAGGAATCCATCGCCGGCTGGAAAGAGTTCGAGCTCGAGGTCATGCGTGACGCTCATGACAACGTCGTGATTGTCTGCTCGATCGAGAACTTCGACCCGATGGGTATTCACACGGGCGACAGCATTACCGTAGCCCCTGCACAGACGCTGACGGACAAGGAATACCAGCTCATGCGCGACGCGGCGCTGGCGATCATCCGCGAAGTCGGCGTCGACACCGGCGGCTCCAACATCCAGTTCGCCGTGCATCCGGACAACGGCCGGCTCGTCGTCATCGAGATGAACCCGCGCGTATCCCGCAGCTCGGCGCTGGCCAGCAAGGCGACGGGGTTTCCCATTGCCAAGATCGCGGCGAAACTGGCGGTGGGCTACACGCTCGACGAGATTCCGAACGACATCACGCGCGAGACGCCTGCCTGCTTTGAACCGACGATCGATTACGTGGTCACGAAGATCCCGCGTTTCACGTTCGAGAAGTTTCCGCAGGCTACGGACGTCCTTGGACCGCAGATGAAATCGGTCGGGGAGGTGATGGCGATCGGCCGGACCTTCAAGGAGTCGCTACAGAAGGCGATTCGCTCCCTGGAAATCGACTCCTACGGCTTCGACGACAAGGGCCGTGGACTTT
>JBHHYR010000063.1:0-17606 GCA_046757585.1 Binatia bacterium
TCTTCATGCTGCGCGATCCTTTGATGAGCACCGTATCACCCGGCTGCCAGCTGGCAGTCAGTGCGGCAGCCACCTCGGCATGCGAGCCGCACACATGGATCGCGCTGGCGGGCAGGCCGCCGGCGCACGCTCCCTCTGCCACAGCCTCACCCTGCGCCCCAAGAAGAAACAGCTGTGCAACGCCGAGAGTCGCGGGGGGGGGCGCCCCGGGGCGCGCGCCCCGCGCGCCGGCTCTCGTCGCCCAGCTCCCGCATTTCTCCCAACACCACCACCGGCCGTCCGGAAAAGCGCCGCAGCGCTACCAGGGCCGCCTCTACGCTGGACGGGTTCGCGTTGTACGCATCGTTAATCAAGGTCACACCGTTGGGGAGGCGTTTCGCCTGCATACGCATGGCGGGTCCGATCCCCCGCTCCAGGCCGCGGGCGATCACCGCGCCGTCGAGGCCCAGGGCGTGTCCGATCGCCGCGGCACCAAGGGCATTGCTCACGTTGTGCACCCCCACGAGCCGCAAACGGACCTTCACCGCCTGTCGACCGATCACCAGCTCAAATGCCACACCGTCGGCACCCAGCTCGACCACATGGCGGGCCTGCACGTCGGCATTGTGACCGAAGGTGATCTTTCGACCGGGGAAGAGCATGCAGAGCCGCCGTACCCACGCATCATCCACATTGACGGCGATCACAGCCCGCTGCGAAAGGCCCGCCACCAGCTCGCCCTTGGCGGCGGCAACGCCAGCGACGGTACCGCCGACACCCTGGAGGTGGGCCGGGGCCACGTTCGTGATGATCGCATAATCGGGCCGTGTGATCTCGGTGAGGCGAGCAATCTCGCCCGGCCGATTCATCCCCATCTCCAACACCGCCACCCACTCGTCCCCCCGTGCGCCGAGCAGTGTCAGAGGGAGGCCGACGAGATTGTTCAGGTTTCCCTCTGTTTTCAACACGCCGATCTTCCCCCGGCGCGGGTGCCCGGCGTCGCAAATCGCGGCGACCATCTCCTTCGTCGTGGTTTTCCCGTTGCTGCCCGTGATCCCGACAACGGTCGGCACATGCTGCCGGCGGGTCCAGGCCGCGAGGTCACCGAGCGCAGTGAGGGTTTCTGGTACACGGATCAGAGTACTGGCGGCCACCCCGGTAATATCATGCTCCACCACTGCAGCGAGGGCCCCGCGGCGCAACGCCTCGGCCACGAAGTCGTGGCCGTCATGGCGAGGCCCGCGCAGCGCGAAGAACAACGCGCCCGGCTCGGTCTGCCGCGAGTCCGTTGAGATGGAGCTGAACCGCCCGGTGTCGGGCACCTGGGCCGCTGCGCGACCGCCCATGGCGGTCAGAATCTCCCGGAAGGTCCACTGCATAGGAGTGAAGCGTCCGCACTCCGCTGTTGCCGCCATCCCCATAGCGTTAACCGGCCCCTGCGCCAAATCGCAGCTCGACGGATCTGCCCTCATCCGGGCGGGAACCCGCGGGCGGGTCCTGCGCGATCACGAAACCTGACCCCTGCGTGTGAACGTGCCATCCAGCACGGGCCGCCCGTACGAGGGCGGCGCGCATGCTCAGGCCGATGAAGCTCGGCATACCACCTGTCCCAGTCGCCGCGGTCCAATTGACGAGTTGTGGCCGGACGCTGTCATCGGCGGGCGGTAGTACCGGCGCGGGCGCGGCCCGGAGCCCCAAGCGGTCGATGGCGTATGTAGCGATTTGCCTAAACACCGGGGCCGCAACCACGCCACCGTACGTCGCAGTCCGTGGGCTGTCGATGACCACGAGAATCGCGAACCGTGGGGCCTCCGCAGGCAGAAAGCCAACGAACGACGACATGCGTTGTTGTCGGGGCGCGTAGCGGCCCGTGCGGGGGTCGACCTTCTGTGCTGTCCCTGTCTTGCCGGCGACCGCTAGACCATCGATGTGCGCCCGGGTCCCGGTACCGCCCTCAACGACCCCACGCAGGAGCGTGGTTACGGTCCTTGCCGTGCGGGCCGAGAGGGGCCGACCAACGATCTGTGGTCGGCGTTCACGTAGCAACGAGCCATCGGGAGCGACGACACGGCGAACGATATACGGCCGCATGAGCTTCCCACCGTTCGCAATGGCTGCGTAGGCACGCAGCAGCTGTAGCGGCGTTACGGCGATCCCTTGCCCGAAGCTGATAGTAGCCAGGTTGAGCCGAGACCACTGCTTGACGGGTCGAACCATCCCAGCCACTTCACCTGGCAAGTCGATGCCGGTGGGTGCGCCAAAACCGAACGCTTTGATGGCAGCCGCGAAACGCGCGGCTCCCAAGCGTTCCGCAATCTTGAGCGCCCCAATATTGCTCGAGTGCTTGATGACATCAGCAAAGGTCAGCCAGCCGTACCCTTCGTGATCATGGATGATGCGCCGGCCAATGGCGTACCGCCCATGCTCACAAAAGACCCTATCATCCGGGCGAACCACGTCGTCTTCGAGGGCAGCGGCCGCCAGGATACCTTTGAACGTTGAGCCGGGCTCGTACGAATCGGCGATGACGCGATTGCGCCACTGGGCCGGCGTCGAGGCGCTGATATGGTTAGGATTTACGCTCGGCACGCTGGCCAGGGCCAAGATTTCACCAGTCTGTGGGTTCATCACCACGGCGAGACCCGCGGCCGCCTCGCGGGCAGCAACGGCCGCCTTCAGTTCTGTTTCGGCAACCTGTTGCAGGCTCGCGTCGATCGTCAGCTCCACCCGGGCTCCTTGGCGCAGCAGCGGATGGAACGCCCCGTCAGTCAGCATGCGCCGCCCGCGAGCGTCCCGTTCGACACTGAGTGAGCCGGGCGACCCGCGCAGTTCGTGATCGTAGGCCAGTTCGACGCCCTCGAGACCTTGGGAATCGACACCGGCACAGCCGATGACCTGGCCGGCCAGCGGCCCGCGCGGGTAGTAGCGTCTCCGGGCCGATTCGCTTCCGACGCCAGGTAACGCTAGCACGCTGAGCGCGTCAGCCTGTTCGGGAGTGGCGCTCCGCGACAGCCACACGAAGGGAGCGGAGGAGTGGATCTTGCGGGCCACCAATGCGGCGGGGAGATCAAGGGCTTCTGCCAGCAGCGAGACCGGGTGTCTGTGCAGATCCACCTTGGCGGGACGTACATAGACGGCAGCGGACTCGACCGTGAGGGCCAGCGCCTCACCGTGCCGGTCCACGATAGGGCCGCGTTCGGGTGGTAAAGCAACGCGCTGCCGCTGTTGTCGGTTCGCCAGTTTCCGAAGCGTGGGGCCTTCGACCACACAGAGCTGGAAGGCTCGGCCGAACGCGATCACGAACAGCATGAAGAACACACCGGCGGTCGCGGCTACCCGGATCCGTAGCGCTGGGGTTTTCACGGCAGCACTACCTCCTGGTCTCTTTGCGGACGCGTCATGCCTAGTCGATCACGTGCCACTCGCTCCAATCGGCCTGGGGCGTTCAGACGCGCGGCCTCGAGCGTCAGCTCCTGGCTCTCCTGCTGCAATTTCCGGATGACCTGACGCGTCGTGGAAATGCGGTACCCAAGGTCGACGACTTTCAGGCGAAGCCACACGTGGGCCAACGCGATTGCCACCGCCAGCGTGACAAAGAGCGCAAGCCACGCGATCATGGCGCGAACCTCGCTCCGGTCCGCCGCGGCGATGTTCGCCGGTCTGAGCCAAGCAAGCGAGGCCTGCAAGCTGTGTTGTTCACCGCCAAGTGCGGGCGCTCGCCCCAGCGACCGTGGCACCATTTCATATCCCTAGTTCGGTCAGTTCCTCGGGCCGTTCCGTAATGATCTGCTCGGCTGCACCGAACACCTGGCTCCACCGCTCCGGATCCCAGATACGGAACTTGTCGATCGCGGATACAAACACGACTACTTTCTTCAGCCCCGCATATTCCCGCAACGTCGGCGGCAGCAGCACGCGCCCCTGTTTGTCCAACACGCAGTCGCGGGCCTCGGCGAAGTAGTAGTTTTCAAAGTGCATGACCCGTTGATCGAACTGCGGCTTGGCTAGTACCCGCTCTTCGAGCCGACGCCATGCAGTAGAGGGATAGACGTCCAGGCAGCGCATGCCAGAAAATATGAAGTTCGTAATCACGACACGGTCGTCTTCGGTCGCTTGCAGAAATTCGCGAAACCGCGCCGGCACGCTGACGCGGCCCTTATCATCAATGGTGTGTTCGAACGTTCCCCTAAACATACCCCACTAGCATGGGTTTTGATGACACTGAACCCCAGTTTCTCCCACGACCGGCCGGACTATAAGTCCGATGGGTTCCGCATGTCAAGAAAAAAGTTTCAAGAATAAAAGGCGGATCGAGCTACGTGTATCTATTAGCAGACGCGATGAAAACTGGAGGGGGTCTATAAGCCGGATTCTGTTACCTCCCCCACTAAGGGAGGTCTGCGGTCATTCCTCTCGGTCGGCCGTTACCTACCGACTCAAGCGACACACCCGAGGGAGCGCGGGCCACGCAACCCTCCGTTTGGTCTTGCTCCAGGTGGGGTTTGCCGTACAAGCCCGTCACCAGGCCTGCAGGTGAGAGAGCTCACCGTTTCACCGACTCCGCTCGGCCTTGCCGAACGGCCGTCTCCTTTCTGTGGCACTTTCCCCCGATTGCTCGGGGCCGCCGTTAACGGCCACCTCTGCCCTGTGGAGTCCGGACTTTCCTCCCGCTGCCTCCAGCATACGGAGCGCGAGCGACCGCCCGACCCCCTCCAGCCTCCGTGTCAGTCTAGCGTGGCGGGTGCGTGGGTTCCAGATGTTCAGGCCGCCAGAACAGTATCCGATGGCAATTGGGGCACAGTCGCACCTCACGGGTACGCTGCAGCTCGTTGAAGAGCTGTGGTGGTAAGTGCACGTGGCAGCCTTGACAGGTTCCGTCCCGCACTGCCACCACCGCGGTGCCCCCTCGGCGTTCGAAGATTCGCTCATATTCTCGTCGCAAGTTGGCATCTAGCCCGTCGGCCATACGTTCACGGCCTTCGCGTTCACGAGCAACTTCAGCAAGCAGCTTTCCCATGCGGGCGCGCTGCTCGGTAATTTGCGTGTTGGAGGCTGCCTCCAGTTCGGCAAGACCCCGCTCCGCCTCAGCAACGGAGGCGTTCAGCGCATCCAGGGACTCGAGCACCTGCAACAACTCCTCCTCGGCTCGCTGGTTCGCCTCCTTCCCCACCTCGATCTCATGGCGTAGAGCCTGCAACTCCTTCTCGTTGCGGACACGGTTCAAGCGCATCCGCCGGTCTTTCATCCTGGTCTCCTCGGCCTCCAGCTGCCCTTCCAACTCCCGGCGCCGTGCGTTCACGAGCTCCCGCTCTGCCTGGGCGGCGCGAGTCGCATCGCGCTGTCGGAGCAGTTGATTCTCAAGCTCCGCCACCTCTTCTTGGGAGGCCTGCACGGATTCCGTCTTCTCGCGCAATTGGCGGTCGATCTCCTGCAGTGCCGCCAACCGGTCAATCGATGTCTCTACTGGAGTGTCCAAGGACGTTCTTCCTCCGTGTGCAAGTACAGTGGGCCCACCAGGATTCGAACCTGGGACCTACCGGTTATGAGCCGGCGGCTCTGACCAGCCTGAGCTATGGGCCCTCCAGCGGCGCGCATCCGCAGTCAACGATTCAGGCGCACGATCCGGCTAGGATAACGCAACTTCCGGAGCGCCCTCGCCTCAATGCAAGCGATTTCTTCATGAGTCAGCAGCAATGCTGGACCAGCAGCCGCCAAGGTCGCTCCGCCGGTCTCGCCGATCCCGAAGCGCACACGCAGGACCCGACGTTCGCGGGGAGTCAGCGTGGCGAGTGCTGCCCGCGTCTGCTGCCGCACGCTGATACTGACTGCAGCATCGAGCGACGGAAGCGTACGCCGGTCTGCCATACTATGCCGAAAACCTCCCTTTCCTATCGCATCGGACCACTGCCCATCCGACAGTCCCTCACGTGACGCAGACGCGACGAGGGTGACCCGAGCGGGAAACTGGTGCGCCGGGCAATCTTGATCCTCACGCTGGTGCCACCTGACGAGTCTGAGCCGGGCCTTTGCCCTGGTGATCGCCCGCGGACCTCCTTCACTCACGCCGGGTCTCCTTTCCACGCAGCAGCTCGTTGTGTCGCTTGAGTTGTTCCTGCGAGCGCGCCTCATCCCCGCTCGCCTCCGCCGCTCTTAGTAGCGCAAGCGCTTCCCGGGCTCGGGTCTGCTGACTGCGCCGTTTGATGCGATCGATACAGTCACGAGCCACTTGGAGATGGTCGGCAGTCGCGATAGCACCTTCCCCCAGCAGCCCTGCCGTCACCCGTCCGGCAACCTCCGCAGGCAGGCGGTCGAGGGCGGTCTCGCTGCTATGATCTCTGCGCCACGCGGTGACCAGAGCGCGACCCGCGTCGGCGAGCGTCGTACTCCGAAAGGAGTCCAGCACTCCCTGGTTGGAAATCAACATGGCGACATCGCGATCCAACGCCATCGCTTCGAGCAGGGTTGACTCCTCAGGTAGAAACCGCGGCGGCGGGGTGGCAGCAGATACCGGAGCTGGGTCGCGGGGAGCCGACCCAAACGAGCGCATCTCTCGAAAGATCACCTCGTCGACACGTAGTTGCTGCGCTGCCTTGCGCGCCAGCAGGCTAAACAAAGGATCGCGCACCTGAGCAATGACCGGTCCGATTTTCTCCGCAGCGCGCGCGCGCTCGGGCAACGACGCAGCCGGACCTGGGTCAAGGCGCTGAACGAAGAAGTCAGCCAAGGGAACGGCCTTTTGCAAGAGAGACAGCGTAGCGGCAGCACCCCGCGTGCGCACGTACGTATCTGGATCGAATCCCTCGGGAAGGAACGCGCCAAGGCCCCAGACATCGGCTTCCGCGCAGACCGCGAAAGCACGCGCGGCAGCATCTTGTCCAGCACGGTCGCCGTCGAAAAACGCCACCACCTCCGGTGCGAACCGGCGTGCCAACCTGAGCTGCGCCACGCTCAACGCGGTCCCGAGACTAGCAACCGTATAGCCGATGCCCGCTTCCGCCAGAGCGAGCGCGTCGAGGTACCCTTCAACGATCACCACCCGCCCAGCCTCGCGGATCGCCTTGCGTGCTTCGAACAGCCCGTAGAGGACGTGCCCCTTGCGGAAGAGGGTCGACTCCGGCGAGTTGAGGTACTTGGGGTGCTCGGTCCCGAGCGTCCGGGCTCCGAAACCGAGAATATGGCCTCTCCCATGCCGGATAGGAAAAGTCACCCGCCCCCAGAACCGGTCGTACAGACGCCCGTCGGTACGCCGGCCAAGCAACCCTAAATCGACTGCTCGCCGGGTTGCCGCCGGTGTGGTGGACAGTGTCTGCGCAAGGCCGGATCCGGCCGGCGGGCAATAGCCCAGGCCATACCGTTCGACGGTCGCGGTGCTGAGGCCCCGGTTTGCAAGATATTGGCGTGCGGAGGCGCCTCTTCCTGAGCATAGGGCGGCGCGAAAGCAGCGCTGTGCCGTCTCGTTCAGCTCGACCAATTCTTGGCGCTGTTCACCACCCTCGCCCTTCCGGAGACGTCTCGGCAGCCCCACCCCCGCGCGCCGTGCGAGTAATTCGACTGCCTCGGGGAACGCAACGTGATCCGCGCGCATCAGGAACGTAAACACCGTACCGCCGGCCCCACAGCCGAAACAATGGAACAGGCCGCGTTCGTCGCTGACCGTGAACGATGGAGTCTTCTCGGAATGAAAGGGACAGAGGCCGATATAGTTCTTTCCAGCTTTCTTGAGCGTCACGTAGCCGGAGACGACCTCAACGATACTCACTCGCTCGCGAATGGCCTGCAGCGTGTCGTCGGGAATCTGGCCGGCCATTCGCATGTGCTACGCCTGGCTCGGCGAGTCCGGCCGCCGGGTAGCCCGTGAGCCAGCTCGGATCACGTCGCCAGCCACGTTGACCAAGGGGCGCCCGATTGTTGAGGTCATGATGCGCGCATCGAGTGCGGGCGCAAAAGGAAACAGGTGCAGGAAGAGGAGAACCAACGCCAGCACGGCAGCCCCTTTGCCCGCACCGACCACGGCGCCCGCAAGTCCGTTGACGGCGTGCAGCAGCGGTGTTCTCGCAAGATGATTGAGAAGCACACCCACCAAGTTCAACCCCGCATGAAAGACGACGAAAATCACGACGAACACCGCCCCCGTTAGGAGCGGTGCCGGGAGGGTGGCGTAAACCCGCAACATCGCCACTCCCGCTGCAGTAAACTGAAAGGCAGCTGCCACACCACCAACCAGGCCGAGCAGGCCGAAGAACTCGCGCAGAAAGCCGCGCCAGTACCCGCGCAGGGCGCACAACACGAGCACGACAGCCAGAGCTGCGTCGATGCTGGTCATGGTACCGTCAGCTTCGTCCTACGCCCGATCGAAGTCACCGTTTCAGTATCCGCTGCGTGCGGCCCGACGCAAATGACGCTTCCTGGCAGCCAGAGCTTTCTTCTTCCGTCTCACGCTGGGCTTTTCATAATGCTCGCGCTTACGCACTTCGGCGAGAATGCCCGCTTTCTCGCACTGCTTCTTGAAGCGCCTGATGGCACTTTCAATAGGTTCGTTCGCGCTGATGCGAACCCCTGCCATGCATCACTCACCCCCTCCCGCTGGGATGGACGCAACCACGTAAGCGTATGCGGTTTTCGAGCGGTGCAGCGTCAAACCTTAATATTGTAGTGCTTTTGCCCCTGGAGTCAAGGTGCGCAAATGGCGGCAGGCGTGCATGACCATGGCCTGTAACTCAAACGGCAATCTCTGCAAAGCGCTCCGGAAAGTCGCTCATGATACCCTGCACTCCCTGGCGAACCAGCCGCCGCATCGTGGTGACATCGTTGACGGTCCACGCCAGCACCTTGAGTCCCTGGGCCGCCGCCTTACGGACCAGATCCGCCGACACCAGTCGCCAATGAGGATGGATCGAGGCGGCGCGAAGCTTGCGTGCCCACTCCCACGCGTCCGCGAGGTTCGGGCGGTCCCAGAGGAGTCCGAGTCGCACCTGCGAGGCTTGCTCGCGTACCGCCAAGAGCGCAGGGGGCGCGAAGCAGGAAACGATCGTAGAGTCCAGTAGATCGCAGGCCCGCAACGTCTCGACGAGTCGACTGGCCAACGCCGGCCAGCTCGAAAACGCCGCTTTCATCTCCACGTTCAACCGCGCACGCCCGCCGATCAATGCGATGACGTCTTCCAAGCTGAGTACGCGTTCGCCCGTGAAGTCGGAGCCAAACCAGCTCCCCGCATCGAGGGCGGTCAGAGCATTGAGGTCGTGCTCGTGCACCGGACCTCGCCCGGTCGTCGTGCGCCCCAAGTCGACATCATGCATCACGACCAACTGCTGGTCGCGGGTTAGCTGAACGTCCAACTCGATCATGTCGACACCAAGGGCCAACGCGCGCACGAATGCCGCCCGCGTGTGCTCGGGTGCGCTGCCCGATGCCCCGCGGTGCGCAATGCGCAGCCACCGTCGGCTCATGGACGTTCACATAGTGAGCACTCGCGTTCCCGTCAAGCGAACAACCACGGTGCCAGAGCAGTATAACGCCGCGGCTCGAACACGCGTTGCGAACCGATCACGCCTTGTGTCATAGGGACCACATGGCGGAGACCTGGTTTGCAGTCACTGTGGACGTTCCGCAAGGGCACAGTGAAGCTGTAGCGAACTTCCTGGTCGAACACGGGTCGCCGGGTCTGCAGTTGGACGAGCGCAACGGCGTAGTGTCGCTGACGGCATATTTCGCCACAGACCCACCGGTCGAACCTTTGCGCCGCTTCTGCGCGGACATCAGTTGCAATTCCCCGGGCTCCGATGGCGTCACAGTCCGGGTGCGGACTACTCCGGACGAGGATTGGGCAGCAAACTGGAAGAAGCATTTTCCGCCACAGATCATTGGCAAGAAGCTATACGTCTGCCCCCCGTGGGCCCCAGCGGCGCCGTCTGGTCGGGTCACGGTCGTGATCGATCCTGGAATGGCCTTCGGCACCGGTCAGCATGCCACCACACGCGGCTGTCTGTATCTGCTAGAGGACACAGTTCGGGAAGGGGCCGTCACTCGCGCGTTGGATGTCGGCACGGGTTCCGGTGTGCTTGCCATTGCACTGGCGAAGCTTGGCGTCGCTGAGGTATGGGGGGTCGACAACGACCCAAGCATCTGCAGGATCGCGGTCGCGAATGCTTGCCATAACGGGGTCAGCGGGTGCACACACTTCGCCTCGAGCCTGGCGGATGCACCCGGTATGTTCGACCTCATCACGGCAAACCTCTTTGCCGATGTCCTGCAAGAGCTGGCTGGGCAACTCGTACACGCGCTCCGGCCCACGGGCACACTGATTTGCTCCGGCCTCCTGGGGACCGACGCGCCTGGGATCAGCACTGCCTACGGAGCGCTCGGCTTCAGGGTCGAGCAGCGCTACGAGGAACGGCCCTGGGTAACGGTGGCCCTGCGTCGGAGCGACTAGGCGTGGCGCTGCCCCACTTCCTGGTGAGCCCGGAGGCGCTGTCCCGTCGCCGCGCCGTCCTCATCGGCCCCGAGCTGCATCATCTGCGCGTGCGCCGGCTACGCGTTGGTTGCGAACTCGTTCTCTCGGACGGTATGGGTCACCAGCGACGTGGCATTCTCGACGCGTTAGGGCGCCACCAAGCGATCGTGCGGCTCGCTGAAGAGGACGAGCTGCCGCGAGAATCCGGGCTGCATCTCATTCTTGCGCAAGCGTGCCTCAAGGGGCACAAGCTGGATCTCGTCGTCGAGAAGGCAACGGAGTTGGGGGTGACAGAGTTCCTCATGTTCACCTGTGAGCACGCCGTGAGCCACATCCGCAGTGATCGGCATCTGCGCTGGCAGCGGGTCGCACGCAGTGCCGCGAAGCAGTGCCACCGGAGCACCGTGCCGCGCGTTGCCGGGCCCGTTCATTTTGCGGACGTCTTGCAACAGGCTCCAGGTGCGCTACGCCTCTTCTTCTGGGAACGGGCTCCCGCCGGGGGACTGCCAGCCGTCCAGCAGGCTCATCCGACAGTTCGTTCCGTGCTCGCCGTCGTCGGGCCGGAGGGGGGGTTTACCCAGGCGGAAGCAGGGCGCGCTGCGGCAGCTGGCTTTCAACTCGTCGGCCTGGTACCGCGCGTCCTGCGTGCCGAAACGGCTGCGCTTGCCGTGGCCACCCTCTGCCAGTTCCTGTGGGGTGATCTGGCTGAGCGCTCGGTGTAGACCCCGTCCCGGCCACGTCCTATCCCGAGCGTCCTGTCCGCGTCTTTGGCGCCAGCTTGCAGCAACGGTGTCGCCCTCGTAGCATACTGAGAACATGTCGTACCGTTTCTTGTTCATCATGGACCCCATCGAGGGGATCCTCCCTGATAAGGACAGCACGTTTGTGTTCATGCTCGAAAGCCAGGCACGCCAGCACACCGTCTACTACTGCGGCGTAGCTGATCTCTTCGCCAACGCCGATCAGCCGGCGGCGCGCTGCCGCCGCGCTGAGGTCATGCGCGCCCAACCGCACTTCTGCCTCTTCGAGGAACGTACGGCGCCTCTCTCCTGGTTTGACGCGGTCTTCATGCGCAAGGACCCGCCGGTAGATCTCACATACCTCTTCGCCACGCAGTTACTGAGCCTGCTCGATCCATCGACCACCTTCGTGTTGAACGACCCCCGCGGTCTGCGTGACGCCAACGAGAAACTGTACGCGCTCCATTTTCCGTCCGTCATTCCGCCAACGATCGTCACCTGCGACATCGCCCGCCTGAAGGACTTCATGGAAGCGCTGGGTGGGGAGATGATCGTCAAGCCGCTGGACGGCTGCGGTGGCGCGGGTGTCTTTCACCTCCGCCGTGGTGACCGGAATGTGAACGCCATCCTGGAAATGTCCACCGGCAACGGCCGGCGCCTGATCATGGGACAGCGCTACCTGCCTGCAATCCGTGGCGGCGACAAGCGTCTCCTCCTGCTCGACGGCCAACCACTCGGCGCGACCCTGCGCGTGCCGCGGGAGGACGAGCACCGGGGCAACATCCACGTCGGCGGCACTTGCGTCAAGGCAGAGATCACCGCGCGAGACCGCTTCATCGTCGATGCCCTTGCGCCCCGTCTACGACGAGACGGCTTGCTCTTCGTGGGGCTCGATATCATTGGCGACTGTCTCACCGAAGTGAACGTCACCAGTCCGACTGGGGTGCAGGAAATCAATGCACTCGACGGCGTCCGCCTCGAGGGCAACGTCATCGACTTCGTTGAACGAGAGATTGAACTGCGCTTGCGCGCGCCCTGATCGGCCAGCGCCTGCCCACGTCCCTTGCCAGGCAAGGCACAGGGGGCTACGAGGAGGGGCCTCTCGGGGCAGAACGACAAAAAAAACGGGGTGCCAAAAGGCACCCCGTTCCAAGCATCGCACTGTCCGGCCGCAGTGTCCTAGCTATGGAATGGTGATCGTGTCAGGGTTGCTGCGGGCGCCCTGCATATGCACGTTGAAGGCTGCGCTCCTGGTGTTGCTATCTGTATGCGTCTCCACCGCCACCGCCACCAGGCCACTAGGCAAGGGCGGCACGCCGATCGGATTGATACGGGTCTGGCCGGTCAAAGTCCCCGCCACACTCACATTGAAGATCGAGCGCGAGCAATCGGGCGTATCTATGTTGCAGAGCGGAATATCCTGGAAGCAATCCACCCGTTTGCTGGTGGAAAAACGCTGCTCGAATTCGTTGAACACCAAGTACTGGACGACGGCTGCGCCCGGGATTTGCCGTAGCAGATCCTCGGAGCATGGTACAAACACCAGATTCGTGGTGATGGTGTTGTTACTACCCGGCACGGGGTCTGTTGCCGTATCGAAGAAATGGTTCAGGATCAGGTAATTCGGGCAGCCATTGTATTCCGCATTGGGCCCGCCCAGGGTGAGCTCGTTGGATGCACCGATCTGAGCGCCAGTCGCCTGGATGCCAATCGCATTGTAGCTGGCGACATCGAAGTCGCCCGAGGTCGACGTCTCGAGCAGGGCCTCGCCTTTCAGCTCGTTACGAGGTGTCGGTACGCCATTTTCATCCAGAGCGATACACTTCAGCTCGCCAACGAAGGGATCTTCCGGCACCCCGGGAATCCGTGTGCCGCCATTGCTCTGCGTGCAAGGACCCCCCGGGAAGGGGTTGCAGTCGTTATCAGTGGTGCAGACACGAAAAGGGTTCCGCTGGCAGACACCAATCGGGAGCGGTATGCCGAGTGTGCAGCTGCCGCTCGGACAGTCCGTGGAAACTTTGCAGGGCTGGCCCGCACTCGTTCCCCCCTCACATACGCGTCCCCCGAGTAACCCGTCGGATGCCTTCCATTGGATCGGCTGGTTCGCCGTCAACCAGGCGCGGAAATCAACCTCCTGCCAGCCGGGCACGCAGCTTCCCCCCCCGGTACATTTCGTGGGGTTGCCGGTGCAAATCTCCCCTTCCGCCGTCCCGCCAGAACAGTGGGAGTTCGCGTCCAGGTAGAAGCATTCGACGTGAATCGGCGTACTCGGGTTCGTGTTCGTTAGCCGAATGACCGTATCAACGCCGTTCGACACATCAACCACAACCTTTGGGTAGATGACGATCGCTGCCGGTTTATCCGATGCTATGTCCGCGCGCGCCGCCACCCCGCCAGCGATAACGAAGGCTCCTGCCATCGCCACCGTCCAGCCTGCCCATCGCACCTGTCCCATGCCCATGTTCAATCTCCTTTCCGCCATTCTTGGGCGCTGCGTCATCAGCACGGGCGCCTACTGCACCTGGATCTGTTCGGCTGGTATCGTGATGATGTCCGATACGGTCTGATCCTCGAAGCCCGTATGCACGTTCTGGGCAGCCGTCGCGGTGCGGTCGTTTACGGTATCTGTGTGACTCTCTTCTATGACAGCCATCACGCCACCCGGCGTACCCCGAGCTGACCGCATGACGGTCTGAACAATATCGCCACCGACGACGCTTTCCGTGAAGACCCCGAGGCCGACGTCCGCGAGATCGAACGAGGCCCAACACTGAAACGATGTCGATGCCGAAAGCCGCTGCTCAAACTCGTTGAAGATCTCGAACTGCAATGTCACCACCTGCGGATTTTGCGCCTCGAAGTTCTGCGTGCATGGCACCACAGTCAGGCTGGTATCCACCCTGCTGCACGGAGGAGCGCTGCAGAATGATTGTTGATCCACAACCGGGTCGGGTGCACCGACTGACGGGTGGTCCAGCAGCCACTTCGACGGACATGCTTCGTACTCAGCTCCGGTCGGGCACTGTGCACTCACATCGCCTCCCAGACAGAGCGTGCCATCGAGATTGTTGGTGTCGAAACCCTTCAGCCCGATCGCGTTGTACTTGGACACGTCTCCGCGATTCCTCTGGAAGAAGTCAGGGTCTCTGACCTCCAGCGTTGCCTCCCCCTTCAGGGCATTGCCACCTATCGGGAATCCGCCGGCATCCACTTCGATGCACTTGAGCTCCCCGGTGAAGCCGGGCACCACTGGCGGTATGCGCCCCGGATCCAAGCCAGCGTCACAGCAGTCGGCATTCGGGCCCCCGGTTGTCCTGGCATCACAGCTGGTGGAGCCGCGACACCCGGCATCCAATGGATTGTCGAGACGACCCGTTGAGACGACCCAGTGGGTGGGCTGCTGCTTGGTGAACCAGATATCAAAGTCGACTTCGGTCCACCGCGGCGGGTTGGCCGCCCCGGGCGGCTGAGTCGGGTCGAGCAACGCACCATCCACATAGAAGCAGTGCGCGTGCCGGATGTTGTTGGAGGTATTGGTAATCTGGATGATCGTGTCGCGCGTCCCATCCGCGATCACCTTTGGGAACACCAAGATCGACGCGCTTTGCTCCGTGGTGACCACGGCTGCGCTCGGCTGGGCCAGTCCCAACCCAACCAGCGCTGCGAGTCCCATGAGCCCAAGTAGCCCTCGCTGCCTACGCATTACCCTCCTCCTTTCGATCACGCCACACCATATCCGCCATGGCGAACCCCTCGACCAAGTGTCGGCCTTATATCTGCGGGGTCAAAAGTTGTCAAGTCAAAAGGCCCTTTTTTCCGTGTCCTCCCTAGGGGAGCCGAATGAAGTCACTCTGGGGACGCCGGCCGTGGAAATGCAAGTTCAAAGCCGCCGTCCCCCCACCCTCGCGGAATTCTTCGGCCACGCCCAGGAGCGTGTGGCCGTGGTCGGAATCGTCATCCGCCACGCCACGGATCCGCGTCTGCGCCGTCAAAGTACCATTCACTGCCGCGCTGAAAATCGACTTGTTCTCATTAGCTTTATCAATATCTGAGATCTTGAATTCTTGGAAACACGTCACCCGGCGACTCGTGGAGAAGCGTTGCTCGAACTCGTTGAAGATAATGAACTGGACCGTGGTGGTCGTGGGGGATTGCGTTGCGAAATCCTCGGAACACGGTACGAAAGTGACGTGCGTCGTAACCTTCTTGCCCGAGATGGGGTCCGCCGCACCGTCCAGAAAGTGGTCGAGGATCAGGATGTTCGGGCAGGAGCTGTATTCGGCGGAACACCGGCCACCAGGACAGTCCGCAACGGCAGCGCAGGGCAATTGTGCATTCGCACCGCCGATGCAAACCCCGCCACCTAAGACCAGCGTGTTATCGCCGTTGTTCGTATCGTCTCCATCCGTGGTACCCCGAATCGCGGGAATGCCGATAGCATTGTACGCTTCCACATCGATGCTGTCCGGGCTCACGCCCGAACGGATGATCTCCACTTCCCCTTTCAGCTCGTTTCGCGCCACCGGCACGAGGTTTCGATCCACCGCTATGCACTTCAACTCCCCAAGGAACGGATCTTCCGGCACTGGCTGCACGCGGTTCGGAGGCAGCCCTTGGACGCCGAGCGAAAAGCACGGCAACCCGGGGGCACTCTCTTGGCACGGCACCCCGCCGCGGGATGCGAGCCACGCAATCGGCTGCCCGGGAGTCAGGCTCACGACGAAGTCAGTTTCCTGCCACTGAGGCAGACAGGCGGTCGGGTCGCACGTTACAGGTCTGGCGAGACAACTGCCTGAGTTATTCGTGCAGTGGGGCGTGGCGTTCACGTAGAAGCACCACATGGATATCGGTCGATCGGACGTGTTCGTCACCCGGATGAGGGTGTCGATCTGAGCGGGCGGCGAGACTTGCGGTGAAGTGATATCCACCAGCACCTTGGGGAAGACCAAGATGGCAGCCGGTGCATCCGAGGTCACCTCGGCACGGGCCGGCAGCTGCACAGCGCAGAACACCACTGCGCCGACCAGAAGGCTTCTTGGCACGCGTCGCTTCTTCCCGCACCCCATCTAGAACGCTCCGGGCAGGATGATGGTGTCGCCTGGCTGTCGCACACCTTCCCCGTGTAGGTTCAAAGCCGCACGACTCACAATCGGCGTTGTGGACGTTGGTTGCTGGTGGAACTCCTCGGTGATGCCAACGAAGCCGGACATCGGGTTCCCCGAGCCGTCGAAGTCGGGAGCGGTCATGCGTGTCTGGACGAACCGGGTGCCCAAGAGGCTGACGTCGAAAATCCGGCCGATACTCCCGATCTGGCTCAGGCGCAGGTTCGCCCAGCACGTGACAGGCGCGCTCGTGGAGAAGGTCTGTTCGAACTCGTTGATCATGAGGAACTGGACCGTCACCGTCGCAGGGATCTGATTCTCGAAGTCCTCGCTGCACGGCACGATGGTGAGCTCGGTAAAGACCCGCGACGCGCCGTTGCCGAGTGCTTCAACCACCGGATCCGTCGCATTCTCCGCGAAATGGTCGAGGATCACCCTCTGGGGGCAGCCATTATATTCGGCGCCGTTGGGACACCCCGGCGTCGCGCCACCGCCGAGGCACAAGGTGTCGTCGCCGTTATTTGCATTCAGATCTGTATTGAGGCCGAGCAAGCCTATGGCGTTGTACTTACTCGTATCAGCCCGTCCGTCCAGTGTGACAATGGTCGCCTCGCCTTTGAGGTGGTTGCCGTTGATCGGTGCTCCGGACGAATCGACCTCGATACATTTCAGTTCGCCCGTGAAGTGATCCGGAACCGGCGGAATCGCGCCGGGGTCGAACCCGGCGTTGGAGCAATCCACGCTGCAGCCCTGGTTGTCAACCGGGTTGATTCTGCGCCCCGCTGAGACGAGCCAATGCGTTGGCTGCTGCTTGGTCAGAAAAACGTCGAAGTCAACCTCCTGCCACTCCCGCGGGTTCGTCGAACCCGGCGCACGAGTCGGGTCGACGGGTGAGGCATTGACGTAGAAGCAGTGTGCGAACACCATCGAGTTCGAGGTGTTGGAAATCTGTATGATCGTATCCACCGGAATGCCACCGGTCTGGGTTCCAGTGGTATCGAACAGCACCTTCGGGAAAATCAGGATCGAGCTACTGCGTTCGGTGGTGACGTCGGCCCATGCGGTCGCTGCGCTGACGGCAAGCACGAGGGACACCGCCATGCCCCAACGCCAGCCCAGCCGCCTCGCACTTCCCATCGCTCCCATAACTCCTCGATCGCATCACCGCGCCGGGAATCTCTCGTCCGGGCGTCACCTGACACCCGGCCACCTCCTTGCGACACTCGCCGCAAGTCCGGGCTTTATAGACTCCTCCCGGGGCGGTGTCAACAAAAATACCTTGGAAAAACCGTATCCCGCCGCCCTTTCACGGGGCCAGCACGGTCAGCCAGCGCT
>JBHHYR010000064.1:0-17336 GCA_046757585.1 Binatia bacterium
GGCTACTGCGACTGCGGTGGCTGCACTCCCGATCCACACGGTGGTGGGGAAGGATGGTATCGTCGCCGGAGCAAACGGTTCACTCGCGGGGATCATCTTCGTGGCCGCGTCCGCCATCCCAGCTTGTGGTGCCGTTACCACGGTGGGTTCCGACCGCAGTTCCTCTTCGATCGTGGCGAGGGTCGTGTCGGCTTGCTGATAGCGTTCCCGCGCCACTGCCCACTGGCGTTTCTTCATGGCGGCGGCTGCGTTCTTGATCAGCCGCTCGGCAGGCCGCAACTGCCGGCGCGCTGGTCCGAGGTCGGCCACCCGCTGTTGGCGGCGCTCGACCGCGTCACGCTTTTCGGCTACCGCCGCGTACAGCGCTGCTTCATCGAGTGCTGCTACCAAACCCGACCGCGCGCGTTCTGCCGCCGCGAGCGCGAGGGGTACCTCTTGCCCTCCGGAGGCGTCCAAGGCTGCTTGTGCTGGCGCACAGCGGCTCGCCACGATGGCAGCCGGTGCGTCTGCGGCACGCTGCAGCAGCACTCGCAGCTCCTGCTGCGTAGCAGTCAGTTGACCGGTCTGTTGTTCGGCGACAAGATCCTTGATCACCTGATAGTGACCGGCAGCTTCCGCGTAACGTGCCGCGGCCACCACATACTCCTGGTGCTGCTCGGCTTCAGCGGCCTGTACCGCCGCCGCGCTGGCCCTGGCCAGTTCCTCCCCTGCCACCGCCCGAGCCGCTTCGATATCGAATCCCGCCAGCAGCTTCTCCAACTTCGCACGCGCGGCTGCGGCGTGTTCTGTCTCGTTCTGCGTTTGCACACGGGCCTGCAGGCGGCCTTCGAGGTCGGAGAATGCGTCAACAGCTTGGGCATAGTATTGTGCAGCACCGGTCCACTGCCGCTTAGCGCAGGCGGCGGCTCCCTGCTTCATCAGCTGGTCCGCTCCTCGGAGCTCGTGTCGAGACGGTCCCAGGTCGCGTACGCGCTGTTGCGCCGCCTCCGCTGCCGCTTGGCGCGCGGTGACCTCCGCGTGCTGCTCCGCTTCGTCCAGGGCGGCCGCCAGGCGCGCCCGCCCCTGCTCCATTGCTGCCAGCGCTTCTGAAAACTTCTGTGGTCGGGGACCGTCGCAGAGCGCTTGGGCGGCTGCACGGGCATCCCCAACGATTACCGCTGGCGCGTCGGTGGCACGCTGCAGCAACCTCCGCAGTTCGCGCTCGACCGCGGCCAACTGGCCTGATTGCTGGCGAGACACCTCCTGCCAGGCTGCTTCGTACTGCGCCGCGGCCTGTTCGTAGGCTGCGGCGGCTGCTGCGTAGTCGCGGCGCTGCTCAGCTGCTGCCGCGTCCGAACGTGCCTGACTTGCACGTTCCAGCTGCTCTGGTGCGACCGCGCGTGCGAGCTCTTCGTCGATCCCCGCCAGCACGTCAGCGAGCTTCGATCGGGCATGGGCGGCGTTTTCCCGCTGTTCGCGCAGGGATTGATGGAGTGCTGCGGTGACGGCTGCCAGTGCTTGCTCCGCGCACACTTTGGCATTGTTCAGGCGCCCGGCATCGATGTGACCGCCGACCTCTTCCTCGACGGCTTTGAGGTTCACGATCGCCCGGGTGGCGCCGGGCCCAGCCCTGGCACGCAGATCGTCGAGTGCCGCTCGCACCTGCTCCAACACTGCCCCAGTCGCCAGCCGCGCCTGGTCGTGCAGGCTCGCCTTGGTCTGCTCCAGGAAGCGCTCGCCTTCCTCGATCTTGACCTGGCAACTCGACCAATCGTTGCTGGCGATGAAACGCTCAGCGTCCTGCATCACACCGTCGAACTGGACCGACTGTTCTGGCGTCACGTACTCACCGGATCGAGCCATCAAGGCGTCCCACTGGGTACCGAGGTCTACGAGCATGGCGCGCAGCCGCTCCCGTAGCATTCGTGCCAGTTCGTCCCTACTGGTGGATAGTTGATCTTTGAGACTTTGCAGGCTTGCGTGGGCCTCCTGCAGCTGCCCCGCATCCTCAGTTTGCTTGATGGCCTCCAGCTGTCGGCTCAGATCATCGATTTGCTGTGATGCAGCGGCCGGAACGTCGAGGGCCTCGAGCTGCTGCTGCAAGCGCTGCAACTCCTCAGACCGTGCCGCTACGTCGGCGCGCAATTCTCGGATCGCCTCCTGATGTTCGCCCTCGGACGCCGACTCGAGCAGTTGATCGAGCCGCTTGATTACCTCTGCTGCCGTAGGCCGTTGCTCGCGATCATGCGCCAGACACTGATCGACGAGTCGTCTGAAATCGGGCGACGGGGGCTCCGGGAACTCCAAGGGAGGCTTCCAGTGCGCTTCAAAACCGACGTGGTGCGCGATTTGCATTTCGGACATGCCGTCGAGAAATTTCTTCCCTGAAGACATTTCGTAGAGCACCACTCCGAGCGAGTAGACGTCGGCACGACCGTCGATCCTGACCCCTTTCTCGTTGCGGATCTGTTCGGGCGAGCAGTAGCGGTAGGTGCCAATGAAACTCCCTGTCCGGGTGACGTTATCGTCGCCATCGCTCTCCATTTGCTTGGCGATGCCGAAGTCGGTCACGACCGCGCGGGTGGTCGCCTCTTCAATGAGAATATTGCCGGGCTTGATGTCGCGGTGGACTAAGCCCGCACGATGAGCGGTATCGAGCGCCGAGGCGATCGCCAAGCCGGTGCGCAGGACCTCGGCGTACTTCAGGCGCCCCTGCGCCCGGAGAATCTTGCCAAGGTCCACCCCCTTGATGAGCTCCATGAGGAGGTAGGTGCCAAACCCCGGCTCCGAATCGATGTCGAACACGCGGACGATGTTTGGGTGCTGGAGCCGCGCCATCATCTGCGCTTCGTGCCGGAACCGACTGGCGATTTCCGGGTTATTTTCCAACTCGAGGTGGAGCTGTTTGAGCGCGTAGGTTGTCCCGAGCCCTTCGTGCACGACCTCGTAGACGTTGCCCATGCCGCCGCGCCCTACCTGATGGAGGATGCGGTACTTATTCTTGATGAGACTGGCTTCTGCCATTGCGCCCGAATCTCAGTTGCCCAGTACTCGCACGAGCACCGCGCTGGCGTTGTCCCTCCCCCCCGCATCCAGCGAGCGCCGGATCAAAGCCTCGCCGGCCTCTTGCAGGCTGTCGGTTGCAGTCAACTCCCGTTGCATCACGGCCGCATCCAGCTGCCCGGAGACTCCGTCGCTGCACAGGAGGTACAGGTCGCCGGCGACAATTGCATCGCAACCGGCGCTGGCCTCCACGTGTTCGTTGATACCCAAGGCCTGCACCAGCCTGTTCGTATGAGGCAGGTTGATCGGAATGCTGTCCTTGCCCCAGTACTCCTGCCCGAACAGGGTATGATCCGCAGTCAGCAGTGTGAGTTCACGGTCGCGAAGCCGGTACAGGCGGCTATCCCCCACGTGGACCCAGAACGCCCGGCATGCGTCCAAGTCGACCTTCAGTGCGACGACCGTCGTGCCAAGGGGACGCGTACTCGACTGTTGTGTGGTGGTGCGTTCACCTTCCTCGTGGATGCGCCGGTTCGCTGATTCGACCGCACGGCTCAGACAGTCCGGATCGGAGGCGCCGCCAGGTATACCAGCAGCGCTGCTGACAAAGGCGTGGATCACTTCGACCGCCATACGGCTGGCCACGTCGCCGTCGGCATGGCCACCCATACCGTCGGCCACAATGAACAAATTCAGCTCTGGAAACTGGCCCACATAATCCTGGTTCGATTTCCGCGTGTGACCAATTTCCGAAATTGACCACGCGTTGATCTTCATACCGCCCGGTGTGATAGTGATTGTATTATCGCCTGAACGCCCGGCTAGGAGCAAGCGCGGCGATCAGGGGCAACTCCCGGCCTGCCGGGCGTTGCGTGTGCAGCCATGCACCCACGCTGCGAACCCGACACGGCAACGCCGGTCACCGCTAGAGCTAGAGTGGCTCGTTCCGAGGCAATGCCATAGGATCCACACGCGGTTCAGCGCCGCTTCTTCTTGTGGCAGCCCGTGCACTTCCTAGGTGCCTCCTTACCCGAGCGCTTTCCTTCTTCCAGCAGGGCATTCTGGGCCAGATGGCAGCCAACGCAGCTGACCGCCTCCTGTCCCGGCTCCTTGGGAAAGGGGTCTTGCTTGCTGTGCGTCGCTCTCGTTTTCGCCTTTGTTTCCTCTGCGTCCCCACCAACGTTGTGGCACTCGCTACACTTTTCAGGTTTCTCGTCCCCCTCCTGCGTGTGGTGGCAGGTCTGGCACGTACTGCCGGGAACATAGCCTTTCGAGGAATGCGTGGCGTGCGTGAAGCGCACTGGCAGGTACTTCTTGCCATCCTTGTTGAGCGTAAAGACCTCCGGCAACCCGCGCAGGTAACGCGCCAGGCCCGTGGCTTCCTTGGCTGCAGATTCGGCCGCCCGCGCTTCCCGCTCCTGTCGCTTTCTTTCAGCTGCCTGGGACTCTCGTTTACGCTTGAGAGCTGCCTCGGCCGCGGCGGCTTGGGTGGACCGCGCCCGCGCCGTCTGCGTACGTTGCGCCCCTCTGTCTCGGGTGGGCGTCAGAGTAGGAGCTCCCAGCGTACGTGTGGGCGTCGCCGCCCGCGTAGCAGGGGGGTGAGGCGCAGTTGGCACTGCTGTCGCGGGCGGCCGCGTTGCGACGGCCGTTGCGGTCCGGTGAGCTCGCGGGGTGGTCGGGGCGGGCTTCCGCGTCGCCATGGGCCGCGTAGGTTCCTGCTCGGCAACAGTCGGCGCCGCTTTCTTTTCGACCACAGCCGCCGTCGCAGCAGCCGTCGGGGCTGGCCTTTTTCCGCCGGCGGGTGTCGCCGGCTTCTTGCGTCGCGCCAGCGCTTGCTCTCGCCTGCGGGCGGCAGCGGCGGCAAACTTGGTGTACGCGGCATCGTTCATATCCACCCAGTGCAGAATCGCACCGGAGAACGCCTCCAGGTTGAAAGGCTTGTAGGTCGGACTCGTCGGGTTGTGGCAACGTACGCAGAGTGCTTCTCGCTCCTCGAGGTCGACGAGTTTATTAAACCCCAAGTTGAAGCGCGCCGGGTTCGAGGGCCCATGGTCGATGTCCGCGTAGGCGCTGCCGGGTCCATGGCACACTTCGCAGGTCACGCCGTCCTCCTGACGGTACGACGGGGCGAGCTGCGCAGGCTCGGCGCCGTACGCAGTCACGTGACACTTCACGCAACGCCAGTCGGTGGCGGGATCGTCAACGCCGCGTCGGCGTTTGGCGATGACCTTGGTGTAGGCGCGCTGGAGGGATTGATACGCGGAGGAGTGCAGATGTCCCTTCCACACCGGGTAGGCACCCCTCGGGAAGTCGCCGGTCGACTCGACGTGGCACTTCTTGCAGCCGGCAACGCCGACGTACTTGAACGCTCCCTTGACCAAGGTCGGCGTCTCAGGCTTGCCGTAGTCGACCGCGGCGGTGAAGCCGATGGGAGGTTTTCCGAAAGCGATGTACGCTCCGCTCACCCAGCCGTCCACGTATCCCCCAGCCGCCTCGATCGCGTACCAGGTGGTGCCACCGGCCCGGGCATGGTCTTGGATGACCACCGGATCGTACTCGAGGAGCGTGCCGAGCACCGGGTTGCGCACGCCCGGTCCGGACCGCACATGCAAAGCAAGGGCGGTCACGTAGGCACTGAGCCCCTGCTCACTCGGCTCCGCCGCGTACACCGCTGACAGCTGCACTACCAACACGATTGCCAGGCTCAACAGACCGACACGCTTCATCGTTCCCCCCTCAGTGCGCTGCAGCCGAAACCAACCTTTTGCTGCAAAGTCAACAGCAGCACGTCAGCGCGAGACGCCAGGCTCCGCACGCTGGTCCCCTACAAGCCTCCCTTCTTCACCAGCTTCACACCGATCGCACGTAGGAGCTTGGTGGGCAACTCGGCTCCGATCAACGCAAAAATGAAGTCATTGGGAATTTCCTTGGGCCCACTAGGGGTCGCAAGCAGCACCGACGTCGGGCGGATCTCCTTGAACTGGGAGTCGGGTTCTACCCGCAGCTGCCCTTCGCGCGCCGCCACATCAACGGCCTGGGAATTCTGAGCCGTGACGTCCCTCAGCACAGGCCCCCGATGCGAGAGTGTGACTTCGTTGAGCAGTGCGGGCGCGGCCAGGGCCAGCGCCGCCTCGCAGGCCGCATTGCCCCCACCGACGACAAGGATGCGCCGTTCACAAAACTCGGCAGCGTCAATCAAGCCGTAAGCCACACGCTCCGGCACCTCGCCCGGCACGCCAAGCCGGCGTGGGGTGCCGCGGACGCCGAGGGCCAACACCACGAACCGCGAGCGATAGTGTTCGTCCCCCTGCACGGTGGTGACCAGTAGTCCACTCGCCTCGCGGGTAACGCCGAGCAGCTCCTGGCGCTCATGTATGACCAGGCCCGTGCGGGCGATAATGTCTTGCCACCGGCGCACCAACGCTTCTTTCGACTCATCATCTTCCTGGAAAAAGGTGCCGTATTCAGGGATATCGATTGGCGCAGTCTGGATCACCTTCGCCCGCGGATAGTTTCGGATGGTTGCCGCCGCACCGCCTTTCTCACAGACGACATACGAAAGCTTCAAACTCTTGGCGCGCGTCGCCGCACCCAACCCGGCCGGCCCCGCGCCGACGATGACCACATCCACCACACGATCTTCCGGCGCGCGGCCCTCGACCTGAAGCTTGTTGCTAATGAAGTCCACAGCGTCGAACCCGGACTTCATGGCGCGATTGATAAGCGGCACGCCGGCCAACTCACCGACGATGTACAGGCCAGGGATCGAGCTCTCGTAGCTCGGCGATAGCGCCGGCACCTCCGAAACACGCTGCGGCGCAACGTCCGGGTCCGCCTGTACCGCTTCGTGCTGGCCGCCGGGAAGCCAGCGTAGCACCGCAATGTAGCCGATGCCGCCGAATCCAACAAACCCGAGGAGCCAAGGAGTGACGAGGAAGCCACCGATCCGCGCCAAGGCATCCCACGATGCGGGCCGTGGGTTATCCAGCGGGTCGTGGGTAAAGTCGCCGCGCCCACCAGTACCGTGGAACTCGTGGCAATCCGTGCAGGCAGCAAGGTGGGGTTCGGCCGCTAGGGCGACGCCCGTCCTCCACACGACCGTCTGGGATGGCGCGGTGGGGATGCCAGCGCCGCGATGCGCGTGGCAGGCAAAGCAGTTCCGCGTGCGTTTTGCCGCCGTGGTCCCCTTCCCCTCCCCGCCGCGTCCATGCTTGTCCCGAAGGGTCTGGATCGCTTCCGCCTCTGCCACGTTCACGTGGCACTCTCGGCAGGCGGTCCGCAGGTGTCCCGGTGAATGGCGGAAGCGAACTCGGAAGAGGCGTGCGCTGGCGATGAAGCGGGGGAACGGCACTACTGCTTCCCCGGCTGGCACATCCTCGAGTCCGGCATCTTTCCAATCCTTGTGGCAAGGCGTACAGCCGTTCCAGCTGAGCGCTTGTTCGGCATGTGCCGCCTTCCGGGCGGCAGCACCTACGAGGTGGCAGCGTACGCAGTCGTGCGTGTCTCCGACGACCTCGCCATCATCGATCGCATCCTGAATCTCGTCGAAGTGGAATCGGTGCGAGAAATCGAGGCGGTGCGGCTCGCGCTCGAGTGGCCGCTCGATCAATGCTGCCCGGTGCAGCTTCACCGCGCTGACCGATGGGTGCGCATGACAGCTGGTACAATCTTCCCCAGCCGTGGCTACCAATGCGAGCTTCGCAGTCTGATGTTCCTGATGACAGGCGTCACAGCTCAGACCGGCATCCGCGTGTTTGTTCCTCGCTGGCAACCCGCCGTGGCACGCAACGCAGCCGGCGCCGGTGCCCGCGAACGGGGTGTGGCAGGCGCGGCAGTTCTCATGCAGCTCTGCATGAGTCTGGCTCAGGGGCCCGGGGCTGACCGCGCGGTGTTCGCTGAGCAGGAGGGCACCTGCGCCAAGCGCCAGGGCACCTGTCACCGCCGCAATCGTGCGGCTAGTCATACGCCTCCGAAGTACAACACGGAGACGATGTGGACGGCGACTAAGGCGGCAGCGCAGACCACGGCCGCAGCGTGGAAAGTCAGCCACGCCGTACCCAGCTGGAGGTGGAAGGCATTGAGGTCCAAGCGGACCTTGCGCTCCGCCAGATCAAGCAGTTCGTGGAACACTGGCCTGTCGGTTTCGTCGAGCTGCTCGAGCAGACGCAAGCGCCGTCCGCGGACGAGTGCCCCGGGGTCCTGGCCGCGCAGCGTGGCTTCCAGCAACCGGAGCCGGGGGGTGTCCCCCTGCAGAATCGGGCGAATCGCTTCCAGGTACGCTTGCACCAGAGGCTCGGAGCGCCCGAGAATCCGTTCCTCAGCCGCTACGAAGATCGCCCGTTGTTTCTGCTCCACATCGCGTGTCCGCACCTCGCGCTCGAGCGTCTGCAGCAAGGCGTGCGGCAGGGCGTACTGCAGTCCGACTCCTACGGCACCGGTCGCAAGGCTCAGGGCCACGAGCGTCAACAGCGCTGTCTCGATCAGACCGCCTTGCGCCTCCTCCACGTGCCACCATAGGGGCAAGAGTACGAGGCTTCCGATTGCCAAGTGCGCCAGGCGCCAGCTGCGGAGCTGGTCCAAACGAACAGCCAGTGCTTTGAACGGGCGTAGGGCTGGTACGGCGACAAACGGACGAAGGAGATACAGGGACAGGATCAGCACGCGCCGCCGAGCGGCATAGGCGCCCGCGGCCAACATGCCTGCCACAGTCAGCAGCCCACTCGTGTACACGCCAACCCGCACTCCGAGCTGCGCGCAAACCGTATGGGTGAGCCAGACGGCTGCCGCCCACACGACCACGCTCAGCGGTCCCTGGCGGGCAGCGACGCTAGGGCTCAGCCTGTGCCACCAGTACCTCTCTCGGGTTACGGTTTGCACTGTGTTACACCGTGCCTGCCTTGTTGATGCGTGATCCGACGCTCACCGCACCGCTTTCCTTGAGGATGGTACGAGGATCGACGCGGATGGCCGCTCCAGTGGGACAGGCGTGGACGCAACCCATATACGGTAGTCCGTCGCACAGGTCGCACTTGATCGGATACCGCGGCGGCACCGGATGCGCAGGATCGGGGTCTGCGGCTGGTGCGCGGGGTGTGGCAGCGTCGGCGACCTTACGGAACCCGAGGCGCTCCAGCCACCCCATACTTTCCCGGTCCCGCGTTACTGGGTACGGGCGGAAGAATTCCTGGTCACCCATGGTCGCCTGCTTGCGCGCTTGCGCGGCGTCAAACTTGTTCGTTTCGATCATGGAAATGTTGTCGTAGGGGCACGCAATCGCGCACGCGCCGCAGCCGACGCAGAGATCGTACTTGATGAAGATCTCACCCTCGGGGCGGCGATTCACGGCGCCAGTAGGGCAGGAGAACATGCAGACCGGATCATCGCAGTGACGGCACGCACTCGGTACGAGATACTTACCCAGCTGCATTCCCGTACGCGCCAGGCGGCTTTCCCCGTGCAGTGTCTCGCAGGCCGTTACGCACAGGTCACACTTGATGCACAGGTCCAGGTCCATCACGAGGAGCGCGTCCGCCTGGATGTACCCCTGCCCCCATTTATCGAGCTGCTGGGAGAGCGCGTGGGTGACATGTCTGTTCGCCTCGCGACGCTGCGCTGCGACCTTTCGGACGTGTTGCTGCAGCTCCGGGGAGCGCGCGCAGAGATCGGCGAACTCCGTGCGCGCGATCTTCACCAGTTCTGCCTTGCCGGCGGTGAGCACACTCGCCTCGCGCCTCACCTCGTCCAGGAGAGCCATTTCACCGAAGAACTCGCCCGGCCGAAGGTATGCCAGGACACGGTCGGTACCGTCGTCCCGGTGCTGCACCACTTTCACGAACCCGTCCCGGACAATGTAGAAGGAGTCCCCCGGGCTCCCCTGCGCGACGATGGTGATGCCGGCCTTGTCGTAGAAGAGGATCTCCGACCGTTCGACAAGCTCTTCCACAAGGCCGGAGGCAACGCCAGTAAACAGATCGAGCTGCGCCGCCATTACGCGCCACGCCTCTTCTTTGTAACGCGCCGCGAGGAGCGCCCGTGCCGCGGCGTTGTGTTCAATGTACCGAATCTGATGTCGCGGTACGTAGAAGACATAGCTGTCCGTCGCCGCAACCAGGGTGGCGGCGCGCGGCAGGGCTCGCTTCGCTTCAATCAGGCCGAAGAAGTCACCAGCGTGATAGGAGGCGATCTTGCCCGCTGCACCGTTCCGGCCGACCGCATCCACGGTACCCTTCAGCACGATGCAGAAGGACAGGTCGTACTTCCCCGCCTCGCAGATCGTCTCGCCGGGCGCAAAGTGCTCGACACGCATCTCGGTTTCGCGCTCATAGACGGTGACCAAGGTCTTCCAGTTGTCGTTGGTGAAATCCTGGAAGAGCGGGATACGCGCCAGTCGCGCTTGTAAAACCGCCGCGGCTGGGCGCGGGACGTCGAGGGGGAGAGTGATGGCCGTGGCGTCGATCTGCGTGGCCTCCGGTGCCGGACCCAACGTCCCCGGAATCGCGACCCGCAACCGTGCTTTGCCGAGGCGAATCTCTTCCCCATCGTGCAGGATTGCAGCGGTGACCTGTTCCGGCGGTGAGCCGACAAAGATGGCGTTGAGGCTGTTCTGGTCGTTGATTACGAAACCGGCCGCGGTACGAACAATGATCGCATGACGGCGCGAGACAGTTGGGTCTGCAATGACCACATCGCAGCTGGGGTGGCGGCCAATGGTAATGTTCTCCTGGCGGCTGGTGACGACCCCGGCAGCGGCGGCCGGTTCGATAATGGCAATGCGGATGAGGTCCTCGGGTGTGTCCACGGGTCCCGCCTCGATCTCCACCCGCAAGCGTGTTTTTCCCACGATGAGCACGTCACCGGAGCGCAGGATCGCGCGCTCGACCCGCCGGTCCGGCCCGCAGAGGAAGGTGCCGTTCTTGCTCCGCTGATCCTCTCCGACATAGTCCGGGCCTTCGCGCCGGATGATCAAGTGGCGCCGTGAAGCCCCTTCGTCATCAAGGCGGAGGTCGCAGCCGGGATCTCGCCCGATTATGATCGGGCAGATGCCGGCAAACGAGCGGCCGCTGCCGTCTTCCACGTGGATCCTGATCATGGCGCCCCCCCTCGCCTGGCCCCTGACGCCACACCTGCACGCGGCGTCGGTCGCCTACGTTCCCTGATTTCCAAACTCACGCGTGAATGGGACTGTATATGGGCCAACAAGAGGACGCAAGATTTCGTCCGTTGCTGCCCGCAGACAATCCGATTTCTTGCCGGTTCGCACTATCGTTGCTATTGTCGGTGCCGTTCAACACAACCTGGCTGCCGGTCTGCAAGGGGGGACCTCCATTATGACCGATCAACCTGATCGACCGACGGGCCGCTCAGGCGCTACCTCTCCGGATGGGGCGCAAGCGGACGGTGACGATCGAACGGTGGCGGTGGACGCGCCGTTGTCGGACAAAGCTTCGACTGCGGCGGAAACAACCGGCGCGGGAAAGCTCGGCGATGAGACGGTCGCGCTTCCCACCTCTCCATCGCCGTCATCAGGCGTCGTGGCCCCTGAACCGCCACCGGCTGCGGGCGACCAAAGTGATGATGAGCGCACGGTGATCCTGGATGCTGACGCCCAGCACGCCGATGACCAGCCAACGCAGATGCTCGCTCCGACTCCCAGTAGCGGGCGGCCCCGTTTGGTCTTGCACGGTCAAGGCAGCGGCAAGACGGAATTTCCACTTACTCAATCCGAGGTAACGATCGGACGCGCATCGGACTGCGGCATCGTGCTCTCCGCACCAACTGTCTCCCGGCAGCACGCGCGCATTACGCAGCGCGGTGGTGAATGGGTGTTCACTCCGGTGGGAGGCTACCGCAACACGTTCGTCAATGACGAGCTCGTCACGCAGCCGCGACTCCTCCACGATGGAGATCGGATTCAGCTTGCAGACGAGCGCCTCGTCTACCGCGTAGAGGACGAAGGTCCGCCGCCGTCGCAACCACGCACGCATGCGATGCTGGGCTTCGCGGTAGCTATTGTTTTCATCGCAGCTGGCGCGGTGACGTTCTATGCGCGCGACTGGGGCCAGCCGGCTCCTCGGATTGTTTCGCCAGGACTATCCTCTGACGGCCGACCGGGAAGTGATGCAGCGGCCGGCGGCGATCCCACCGGCGGTGACGGCACCGCAGCGCTGGCCGCGGCCCGCGACGCGGTACACGAACGCCAGAGGGCGCACGATCAACCCACGGGGGAACTAGAACGCCAGCAGGCAGCGGCGCTGGTGCGCGAGCGAGAGGAACGGATCCGCAAGCTGCTCTATGAGGCAGATGTCGCGTTTATCGAGTACCGCTACACCACGCCACCCGACGGGAGCGCCGTCTACGCCTATCGCGAGGTTCTGGAGGTGGACCCCAGCAACGAGCGGGCGCTCAGTCAGACGGCGAAGATTATTCATGAGTATCTCACGTGGGCCGAAAACGCTCTTGCCGACGGACGGCGGCACCGCGCGCGTCTGTACGCAAGCAAGGCCGCGTACGTGCACCAGCAAATCCCCGCAGCGGGCGACGCCACACGGATTGGCAGCCGCCTTGATGCCCTGCGGCGTTCGCTTGGGTTCCGTTGACGGGTAGCTGAAGAACGTTTTGGAAGTGTTTCGACAGGCTCAGGGCAAGGGGAGGATCTCGCCGCGCCCGGAGAGGAAAGCGCGCTTCTGCGGAAGCGTTCGACTTCGCTGAAGAGAGCCCTGTCGAGGCAGGGGCGCGGGTCTTTTCAGCAACCTGCTCCGGAGGAGGAATGTGGTTTTCCTCGAGGAGTTTTGCTTGACGCGTGGAGCCGAACGTATTACAGAAACCGCGCACTTGGAAGATGCGGGCCTGCAAAAGCAGGTTCAGTGAGAAGTAGAAAACTCGGCCAAGGTCGGCGAGCCGGTTTCTGCCACCTTCGAGAGGAAGGGCCGGAATCGGGGGGAGGGCGCGTCGCATGTTCGACCGAGCGGAAGCTCTGACTCACCTGGGAGTGCAGGCATTTGTGCGCCGGATCACTCACCGGGCTCTTTTCAGCAGTGCCTTTGTCATAATCGCTGCGTTGCCTACGCAGGCGCAGACGCCCTGTCTCGGGGATTGTAACGGCGACGGCTCGGTGACGGTCAATGAGATCGTCGCACTCGTGAGCATTGCTCTCGGCAACACACCCGTGTCTGCGTGCGCCGCGGGCGACGCAAACAACGATAGCCAGATTACGATCGATGAGATCCTCACCGCAGTGAATAATGCCCTGAACGGGTGCCCGCCGAGCGGCTCACCGACGCCGACATCCACGTTCGGCCCGACGCCGGCTCCAACTCCGGTTATCCCGTTCAGTGCCTCGAATGACTGCGCGCAGTGCCACCCGCGGCAGGTCAACGAGTGGAAAACAAGCCCGCACGCGTACAGCGGGATCAGCCCGACTTTTTGGTCATTGATGGCCGCAGGGCAAAATGGCGGGGCGGGCGTGGTCATCGATGGCGTCTCCGTCGGGGGGGCAGTCGGCAACTTCTGCGCGCCCTGCCATGGACCGCAGGCATTCATCGGCGAGCGTGGCAGCTTAGGCGGCAACAACGACGGGTTCGCCAACGTACAACCCGAGTTTCCGTTCGTGTGCGCGAACCTCCTGCTCGCCGAAAGCCGGGTCGTGCCGTGCACCGCCCAGACGTCTCGGGAAGTCTGCGGCGAGCCGGGCCAATGCAGCCAGTTCGAGGGGAGGGCCTGCGCGAATACACCACCGCTGTCGCCGGGAATAAGCTTTCCCCGACAGCTGCGGCCCTGTGCCAGCGATGCGGAGTGCGGCGACGCCGGCCCGTGCATCCTGACCCCCAGCACCGTGTTCTTCAGCGCCAGGGCGCAAGAAGGCATCTCGTGTGAGACCTGCCACAACATGCAGCCGAACTTCCGGCGCGCCTGCCAGCTGTTCCGGAACTCCGATGCGGTCGGAACCTTCTCCTTCGACGTCGCCTCGAGAACGAACACGGCGGGCGCGCGGCTACGGTTGGGGCCGTATCCGCTCGAGTCGGGAAGCGGCAATCTCGGACGGCCCAACGACGCCATCGCGCCGGCAAGCAACCCGTTCCATGAGTCCGCCCGCGTCGACAGTCCACTCGCAGTGCCGTACAGCTCCACAGATCGGGCAAACGGAGTGACGAACCCCGATGCCTCGGCGCTCGTCGCGCGGCCCACGGAGCTCACGTGCGCCGAGTTACCCTACTGCAGTGCCGGCCGCTGCGAAGGAGGGGAAAACTTGGGCGCGCTATGCATGTCTGACGCCGACTGTGGCGGGTGCGGACCGGTGTCCGGGTCACCCGAGCTTGGCAACCGCTGTGGCGGCACAGCAGCCGGCGCCCCCTGCTTGACGTCCACCGACTGCGGCCGGCCGGCCAATGCCGGGTTGACGGTCCTAGACCGCGGCATCGCCGACGGCACGGTGGGCCCGCTGACCAGGCAACCACTTGGTCCCAGGGGCACGATTGATCGCACGGATGGGAACTACTTTCGCAGCGGCATGATGTGCGCGACGTGCCATGACGTGCGCCCGCCGCAGGTCAATATGATTCTGCGCTCTTGCCAGTTGCAAAAAACGCACGTGTGCGCCACCGACGCGGACTGCAGGGGTCTCAACGTCGGCTGCTCCAACAATGATTGCGGTCCTTGCGTCGCCGAGAACAATACTGCGGTCCGTCCGTTCCCAGCCGGCGATCCGCGAAACACAGGCTTTCGCCGGGTGGAGAACCTCTTTTCGGAGTGGCAGCTCAGCGTCTACAACCATCCCGAACTGACCTTCTGCCAGGGAGATTCGTTCAAAGCGTGCGCCACTGATGCCGACTGTGGTCTGGATGGGCCGTGTAACGTCCGCAGCCCCTTCGGACGTGTCATCACATGCCAGAACTGCCACATGTCCAACTTCCCTGAGGTTCCGCTGATCCGCAGTGACGGCTCGGTAACAGCGGAGAATGATCTCTACTCGGAGGATCTGGCTGCTCTGGAAGGCTCGCAGGCCGATCCGTCAGAGCCGCTGCCGCGCCGGCGCGTTTCCACGCATTTCATGAGCGGTGTCGATCTTCCCTTGGTGGCCTTCCCGGGCCAGAGCATTCAGGATCAGCGGCGGCAGGCACTGGTTGACGCCTCTTTCAAGGTCACACTCGACGAGACGCCGACGCGCGCCGTGGCAGGAGAAGAAGCCGAGGTGGAGGTGACAATTGAGAACGTCGGCGTTGGGCATCGGGTGCCCTCCGGCTTCTCGCATGAGCGGCAGTTCTGGGTGCAGATGTTCGTGCAGGACGCCGCGGCCCTTGGCACGCGGGATCCGTTTGACCCTGCGGCGCCGTGCAACCTGCAACGGAACGTGGCAACCGGCGCCGACGACGCACGTGACCCGGAGGGGGCAGCGGCTCTCGCCGACGCGGGCTGTGTATACCGCTCTGGCTTCGTGCTCGATAAGGCGCACCCGGAAACCGGTGAAAACGCGCCAGACGGGAGCGGCAGCGATGAGGACCCGGAAGATTTCTTTGTCGTCGCTGGGACCCGTGTCCGCGGGGCTGTTGGCAGTCCGCGCGTCGAAATAAGGCCTGGTGCCGAGGGCCGGGCCCTGATTATCCAAAATATCTGCGCCAAGGCTACGGAAGAAGCCTATCGGGCTGGTGTCCGCGACGGGACGGGCATCGACCTCGGCACCGATCCCAGTTTCCCGCACCAAGTGCGCTTCTGCCGCCAGCCCAGCCCGAACCCGGCGGGTACCGGTGTCACGCCGTCGGGCTTCGGGAACCCGGACTGTATGGAGAACGGCGAGGATCTCGGCCCGTGCGTGCAGGAAATCGAGCTGAGTGACGGCAACGAGCGCGGCCGCTGTGCCCGCAATCTAACCAAAGCCATGTGCCAGAGCGACGCCGAGTGCGGCGACGACGGGCCGTGCCTCTTCCGGTGCACGCGTCTACCGGAGCTCGAGTGCTGTGATCCCACGACGAGTGACGACTGCCGCCGGCACTATGCCCGGCTCGGTGTCGAAGGGCCGTGCATCTTGGAGCCGCGCGTCTGCGTCGGTGGGAGTAACTCGGGACAGGTGTGCACGGGCAGCGCTGACTGCCCGGGTGCCGGGGCCACCTGCGGTGATGTCGGGCCGTGCAAGATCGAAAACCGTGGGATCGTCAACTTCCAGAATCAATTCCGTTCGACAACGAATGGCGTGTGCGTCGATCCCGCCAATCCGCGCATCCCGGACGGCGTCCCAATCCCCGTCCTCGATCGCGGCGGGCAGCCGGTCCCCTGCCTGTTGAACATCTCCTGCCTGCTGGCCGCGGTGCGGACCGCGAGCGGGAGCGGAGCCGTATGTCTGGTGAACGGCCAATGCGAGAACACCGGGGCCCCGTGTACGAACTACACGTTTCAGGAGGATTGCGGTGGCGCAGCGTGTAACGTGGAGGCCAACCTGGAGCTGAACGGGCGGGCATCGGAGTCGGTATTCATCCAGAACCACCCGTTCAACTTCAACTCCCTGCCGCCGTTCCAACCTAGAACCTTCAAGTACGACTTCCGGATTCCCGAGCGGTTTCGGGGACGGGAACTCGTGGTGGCAGCTCGGATCATGAACCGGCACTTCCCGATGCGGTTCCTGCGTAACCTGATCGGCACGCAGGTAGTGCGACCGCCGCTGGTCGTGGAGGCAGGGGGCAACCCGGCCGTCCCGGGACAGTGCACGGACCAACGGCGCATCGACATCGACTGTTTCGTGCGGCCGCTGGCGATACTCGGAAACGCCGAACGTGGAGGCTTCGTGCCGCCGGTGCAACGGACACGCGTGACCAGGATCATCGTCGAGTAGCAGGCCGGGCACGACGCCAATTTGATTTGGATCGCAAGGGGGGATGCGACATGCTGCAACAACGTCCGGTGGCAGTGGGATTGAGCGCGGCACTCAGCCTCGGCATTGCTGCCTGGTTTGGTGCCTGCACACTCGCGGACCGTACACGGTCTGTGGTACCGGACATCGTCACGCACAAGGTTGTGTCGGCGCATGCCATGGGCTCCGAGGCCTGCGCCGACTGCCATGACGAAGCACCCGCCTTCTATAAGAGGAGCTACCACCGAGTCTCCTTCTTCGATAAGGGAACCGCTGCGGGTTGCGAGTCCTGTCACGGTCTCGGCAGCGTTCACTCGGAGAACCGGGAGGAGGACAAAGAGGTTGACGACATCGTCAGCCCCGCCGACATGCGCAGCATGCGGGCAGCGGATCGGTCGGCTCTCTGCCTGCAGTGCCACCAGAACGATTTTCCCCTCTGGCCCACCACCGATCACGCCCTGCATCAAGTCAGCTGCTGGGATTGCCACGCGTCTGATCTCCACAAACCACCGCCAGA
>JBHHYR010000065.1:0-17312 GCA_046757585.1 Binatia bacterium
GCGCTGGCCCTTCGTCCGGTTCCGCTTCCAGGGAGACCAATATCTTGCGGAGGATGGCCTGTTCTTCCGGGCTGAGCTGTCTACCGGGTGTGCGCGCCGCTCCCGGGGTCGCTGGCGCGTCGGGCGCTGCCGCCGTTGTCACCGTGTCCTGTGCGCCCGCCGCGTGCGCGCGATAGCTACACCCGGTACACAGTGCCAGCAATCCAACCGCGGTCGTCGCCACGCTCAACAAACGGGTCACTGTCCGCATTGCACAAGTCCTCCTCCGTCCATGGATCGAACACGCACCAGCCGCCCCGCACGGTGCCCGAGCGGGGCGCGACGTGCCGGTTTCGCCTCAGTTAGCTAGCGGAGGTCGGACGGGGCTGCAATACCCGCCCTCAGGCGCCGCCTACCAAGGCGAGCCGGCGCCGGTCTGTGTGGCTCGCTCTGGACGTGCGCCCTGCGGCCGCATCCCTGCCACCACTACAGCAAGCCGGCCTGAAAAAGCGTGTAGCCCACCAGACCTCGGCGCGGGTCGACTTGCAACGAAACCCGGGCGTCAAGCAGAAAGTGGATGTTGCCATCGTTGGCCTCGGCGCCGGGTGGGGGATTGCGATCGAAGAACCCCTCCCGGCAGGCGGATCGCAAATTGCGATCGACGACAAAAGCGCCGTTGAGGGAACGATCTTTGGTGTGCATGGCCACGAGCTGTCCCTGCTTGTCCATCACTGCTTCGATGGTCGCGAACTCCTGTGCGGACTGCACAGAACCCGAGTTCGCGCTGCGACGGAGAAGAATCTGGAAGTTCTCGAACACGCGAACCGCGACGCGGCGGACGAACGGAGCAAACAGGTCTGCCTTGGTGTTCAATAGGGTGATGTCGCCTTCGCGAACCGTGGGTAGGAAGTCCAAGAAGCCTCCCAGGCCGCTGCGGCGCCACGGGTCTCCGTGGCGGAGCAGGTTCCTGCGCTGGTGTATGGCCTCCTGCGCAGGAGCCGCAGCCGGTGTGGCTTCTTGTGACTGCACCAAGCCGTCGCGGATCACATCGCCGGCGCGTGGCAAGAGTTGATCTAACTTCGGCAGCGCGGCGAGCTGCGTGTGGGCTCGCGACTGCTCGGCGCGGGTCTTGGGGGCCGGCTGCGCCCGGCCGGCTTCTGCGCTTGCCCTCTGGTGCGGAGGTGCCTGACGCTCCGTCTCCGGATTGCCGGCAGCCGGCTCACCGTGGTGGATCCTTTCTTCCTTGACCGTGTTGTTGCGATCACTGAGCAAACGGGTCTCCTGCGGCTCGGTCTCTTCCCCGGCGTCAGGCGGACTGACGATTTGCTGCTGCGGAACGGGAATTGGCGGCAACACGGGCGCGGCCGGTGCGGGCGCTGCGGGAACCGGCCGTGCTCTGGGGAGTTGCACGAGGTCGACGTCGAGGAAGGCCGGCGGTTTGGGGAACTCCAGACGGGAGCGGCGCATGATGGGAAACAGGCTGAGCACGAGGCCGTGCAGGAGCACCGACAGCACCAATGCCCACGTGAGGCGCGACTGGTCCGCCATCAACAGCTATCTTAGCGGGGCAGCCACTGTGGCGGCAAGCTTGGCACGGCTGTGTGCGTGAGGGGCGCGACCCGGGGTCGCACACGTGGAAGGTTGCTTGCGCCCGCCGTGCGCCTTCGCGTATAGTTGCAGGCACGGAGCCGTAGAATGTTCGGTCTGGGTATCGGTGAGCTACTGGTTATCCTCGTCATTGTCCTGATCGTGTTTGGTGCAGGTAAGCTGCCGGAAATCGGGGAAGGGCTGGGGCGGGGCATTCGGAATTTTCGCAAATCCGTGAAGGCGCCGGACGAAATCGATATCACGCCCAAGAAGGAAGGCCAGGAACAGCAGGACAGAGACAAGAATCAGGCGTGACGCTGTGCGGCGAGCACCTGCGCGCTGAACTGCACCGCGCCGGGAGGCGGGTCCATGAACACAATGACAAAGCTCGAGGACTCGCCCGGGTCGATCGCAAAACGCCGCGGCGGACTCAACTGCTGCAGAATCGACACCTCTTGACGGGTCAGGTCCTTGAGGACCTTTGCCGAGATTACGTTTCCACACGAGATCGTTTTCTGGTCGACGGCTGTGCCGGCATTGTCGTACAGCTTCCCGATGATCTGTACGCTGTGCAGCGCGACGGGGGCGGTGTTGAGCGCCGTGCCAGTGATGACGAACACCTCATGACGGTCCCTGATGCGCTGGTACTGTCCCCCAACCTTCGAGAGCGTTACGCTCCGCGTCAGGAGCCGGTCATCTCCCCACGCGCCGATCAGCGGTAATCGGCGCAGCAGCCTGTCGCAAAGCACAGGGTTCGCGAACAACGCGCGGGTGAGCAAAGCATATCCGACGGCGACCAGTGCGAGGAAGATGAAGATCGGTCCGATGCGGCTGCGGTCGCGTCTGGTAGTGGCGCTCCGCCGAGGGTCGCTGCTGCCCATCCGGTGCTGCCGGCCATTGCGAGCACGAGCGGGTTCCATGCCAGCGTCCGGTTCCACCGTGCGCTCATCGTCGGCTGTGGCGCTGATGTCTGGCTGCGGATCACGTGACCGCCCGGTGTGTCCGGCCGGCTCTTCAGCGCCCAGCGTAAAGCCGTCGTCAGGTACGAGCGTGTCCGCGTCACGGGCCGGCGGTTCGGCTTCCTTCCAGGCGCTGGCGCCGAATGGTAGCGTAAGATTTTCTGCGTCGGCGGGCGGTGGCTTCCCGGCGCTGTGCGAAGGCGGGGTGGGCGGTTGCTTCTCGGAAGACGGTGCTGGAAAGATGTGGCGGCAGCGCGAGCACTTGAGCATCGGGTTGGGCCCCGTGAGACGCGCGTCGTCAAGTTCGTAGCGCGTCGCGCAGTGGGGGCATTCGAGAATCATGACGGCGAAGTATCCTGAGGGAGAATTGTATGGCGAACGTGTCAAAAAGCAACGCGGCAGGTCTGGTAGGCACCAGCGCTGCGCATGAGCTGTCCGTGATCCTGCCCGCCTTTAATGAGGAGGCAAACGTGGAACAGGTGGTCCGCAGTTGTGTTGCCTACCTCGAGGCGCGGATGCCGGATTACGAGATCTTGGTTGTCAACGACGGGAGCCGCGATCGCACTGGGGAAATTCTCGACCAGCTCGTGGGCACATTCACTCGGCTCCGGCCGTTGCATCATGCTCAGAATCGCGGTTACGGTGCGGCCCTGCGCACCGGGTTTGACGCCGCTGTTAAGCGGTTCGTGTTCTACATGGATGGCGATGGGCAGTTCGATATTCGTGATCTGGACCTCCTCCTGCCCCTGGTGACGGATGAAGAGCATATCGTGACCGGCTATCGGATCGAACGGCAGGACCCATTTGTCCGCCGCCTCAACGCAAAGCTCTTCGGGGGCTGGCTGGTTCGGATCCTGCTCAACGTGCGGGTGCGCGATCTGAACTGTGCGTTCAAGCTCATTCCAAAAAACATCCTTGAGAATATCACCCTGGAGTCAACCGGCGCGTTGATCAACGCGGAAATGTACGGCCGGGCGGTCCAGCGGGGGTTCGGCGTCAAGGAAGTCGGCGTACACCACTATCCGCGCACCGCCGGGGTGCAGACCGGGGCGCATCTGTCCGTCATTGTCAGAGCCTTCTACGATCTCTTCCGCCTACGCCAGAAGATTCTGTCCAGTAACTAGCCTGCATTGCTCACCAGCTCAGTGCGTCCGTCACCGCGACTTGGCGGCGGCCGGCAGGAGGAATTTCTGTATCCGGTGGTTCATCGTGTCCGACACGTAGACGGCACCTTGGGAATCCGTTGCAATGCCGATCGGACGGTTGAACTCGCCGTCACCGTTGCCGCTGCCGCCCCACGAGTACACGAGCCTGCCACCTGCGTAGCGCGCGCAGCGATGGTTGAAGGAATCGGTTACCACGATATCGGCTCCCAACAGGGCGAGGTACGGTTCGGTGTAGAACTCTTCCCAACCCGATACGAAGTGTGCTTTGAGCAAGGTCCCTTCGGCGTCGAAGAACTGGACGCGGTGGTTGCCCGTGTCGGCGACAATGACCTGTCCGTCGCGGTCCACCACGATCCCTACGGGTTCGATGAACTCGCCGGGCTTCGATCCTTCGTGTCCCCAGGTTGCCAATTGCTTGCCCGCCGTATCGAACCGGACCACCCGCTTGTTGCCGGTGTCGGTCACGTAAAGTGTCTTCCCGTCTGGTGCCACCGCGATCCCGCGTGGTCCCCAAAAGCCCGACGTCTGCTCGCGCCACTCGAGCAGGAACTTGCCGTTCGCGTCGAACTTTTGAATACGATGATTCCAGGTGTCCGCCACGTAGACGGCGCCGTGGGCACCGACTGCGATCCCACATGGATCCTTGAAGTTGCCCGGTTCCGCCCCGGCATGACCCCACGTGACGAGGGGCTTCCCGTTGGGGTCCAGTTTCTGGATCCGGTCGTTCTTGCTGTCGACGACGTACACGTTGCCCGTGGCGTCAACGGCAAGACCACGGGGCTCGTCGAACTCCCCTGGGGCGGTGCCCTTATGCCCCCACACCGCTATCGGCGCGAGTGCGTCGACAGTTCCTGAGTAGGGACGTGGCGCGGGTGGCGGGTTCACGGCAATGGGGCTCAAGGCTGCACCTGGTTGGAGATCTTTGAGCACGTACATGACGGCGTCGCTTGAACCGACCGGGCTGAACGTCTCACGGGTGGCGAGGAACCGTACCAGGTTTGTCACATTCAGCTGTCTCCAATTAGGTTCCCACCAGCCCCGAATCTCAAACGGCACCTTCTCGTACTTACCTCCCAGGGCTTTATCGAGTGCCTTTGTGGCTTCCCGATCGACGATGACCACGGGCGTGTCCACGGACCGCACGTCTGCGGACCAGTTCACCGGGTAGTGGCGCAGGTACCAACTGAGCGGCCAGGTCGCATTGCCGGACACCGCGAGACGTGTCTGCGCGCCGGTGCCGAGCGCCCGGCCGACTTCCTCGATCCGGGTCATCACTTTGTTGGTGATATCGTAGGTCGACTGCACGTAGGCCAACAGTTCGGCGTGCTGCGGGCCGGGTGCCTCTGCTGGTCGCGGCGCGTCGTAGAGGTAGTTGCTCGCAATCAACGTCCACAGGGTGAATGTAGCCGTGCCTGTCAGGAGCAGCACGGGAACGGGCCGGCCCAGCACTCGGTCTTCAATCAATTGGCGGAACCACAGCGCCGCGAGGATTACCATGGGCAACAGGACTGGCACCAAGAGCCATGGCACCTTTTCCTGCGCCCAACTGTAGAAGCCGGCGCTGCCCAGCGTCCAGATGATCACGAAACGGGTGAAGCGCTCGGGGAGCCAGCGCCGCATCAGGGTGAGCCCAGCGAACACCAAGGCGAGCAGCAAGACGGACGGCGCCCACCCTGGCTCGACAACGAGGCACACGACGAAGGCCCCGGTCGTGACCCAGGTAGCCGAGGCCAGCACGCGCGTGAGCACACGCTCGCCCGAACGTGCGCGCAGCAGTGGTGCGAGCAGGAACAGGAGCGCGGGGAAGAAAATCAACGGTTCGTACGCGACAAGGTCCGGCATGTAGTACCACCAAGGCCCGCCGATGCGCTTGATCTCGTGTTGTCCCCACCAATAGGACAGCGCACTCGTGACCCCGTTCCAATTCTTCGGATGCGTGAGGAACGAGGTGTAGAAAATTAGCCAGATGACCGCGAAAATGATGATGCTGGTCAGCAGCGGCAGGGCGGCCTGCTTGAAAAACCCTCCCACCTCTGCCGCGACTGAACGCACCACTGGCCATCGCTCGGATGTGTACACGACCTCCCACAGGAGCATGCACACTAGGCTCATTCCGAAGATGGGAGCGAGCGCGTACATGTCCTCCTTCGTGCAGAACGCGAGTGCCAGCGCTGCACCGCTGTAGTACAGATTACGAGCGACGCGCGTTTCGCCGTATCGGAACGCGAAGTACACCACGGCCAGGTTGCAAGTGGCGAGAAAGATGTCGTGACGCAGGAAACGGGTGAAATAAGTGAGGCTGGGCGAGAACGTCACGAGGAGCAGAAAGGACAGGGCAGCCCAACGGCCGAGGTAGCGGCGCAGTGGCCACGCAAAGGCCACCAACCCCAGCCCGAACACAACTGCACTCAGCCGACCCGTGAAGTCAGAATCGCCAAAGAGGCGGAGCATCGCTGCCGTCGCGTAGTATAAGACCGGTCCGTGGTAGACCGGATCATATTGGTAGCTGCCGAAGCCCTCCTGGGTGATCTTCCAGGAAAAGAATGCGTGAATGGACTCGTCGTGATGGTAGGGCCGGACGCCGAGAATGTACAGCCGTGTCAGGACCGCGATGGCGAACACGCTGATGTACAGGCAGTGCTCAAGGCTGAGGTTGCCAAGAATCTTGCGGTCAAGTGGCCCGGGCGGCGCGCTAGCGCGTGGAGGATTCACAGTGCGATCGGGGGCACGCTGAGCCATAAAAATCGGGACATCTGCCGCCTCTTGTGCCGGGCAGGAAGACGCTCTCCTGTATCTGTGCCCAGCTTCCTTGTCAACAAAGGCTTACCGTCTGCCACAGCGGACATAAGTCTACAGATCGGGGTTGACTTTGCCTCGTGCGTGCAACAGCATATAGCCGGTAGTGATGACTAGACCATGGGCCATAGCGCTTGCCGGTGTGTGTGGGCTTTTCGTGATCCTCATGGGCCGCGGATGGTCGCGGCGCGCGAGCGTCGAACGGGGACCGGCGCCGGTCCGGCTCGCTTCGCTTCCGGAGAGAGCGAGTACCGAAAGCAGCGGCTGGATTGCCCGCTTGAGCGATAGCGGTCCAGTTCATCAAGCGGGTGGTGATACGGTGCGGAGCAATGCGAACGTCGGCCGGCGGGGGCGTGAAGGAGCAGGTGGTTCGCAGCGCGATGGGCGCGTTTTGAAGCGGCACGGCGCGGCGACCATCCTGACGGAGCGGCCGCGCACTGGTACGAGCAGAGTGCGCGGCGGCTCGGGACATCCCGCCTCCGGTCGTATTCACGCTGGCGTCTCTATGGAAGCTTCCTTGGTTCCGTTCGAAGGGGCGCGTGCCATGTCTCGCGAGCAGAGGGAAGAGCGGAAGGAATACAACCGCGTCCCCGCGGACTTCCTGACTGGACCGACGGGCGAGTTGAAGGATGGACAAGACGAAGACAGTGGGCCGGTGCTGTCGTTGCCGTTGGAAGACTCGCCTGAGGCGGAAGATGGGGAGACCGCGGTCTTTGAAAAAGGTGTGACGTTCGACGGCAAAGGGGCCGTATTTTCAGCCGACTCGGAGTTCGTCGTACCAAACGCCGGGAACATCAAGGGGGACGCGGGAACGCTCAGCTTCTCGCTGGAGCCACAGTGGGGCGGCGGAGATGAGGGAGATGCCTCGCTGGTGCAACTACGTACCCCGGATGTGTGGGAAAACCGACTGCAGATTTTCAAGAACGGGCGCTACCTTCGGTTCTTGTTCACGGACAACACGGGCCAGGAACGGAACATAGCGACGACGATCGATAACTGGGAGCCCGGCCAGCAGCATAAGATCACCGCCACATGGGGGGAAGCGCTGCAATCGTTCTATGTGGACGGGCACTTGATCGGCCAGCAGACGTACTCCGGGACGCTAGACGTGCAGCCTGGCACGCCGCTGCATATCGGATCCGATATTCCAAACGGTGGGCCCAGCGCCGGGGCGACCATCAGCCAGTTCCAGGTCTACAATCGGGCACTGCCGCCGGATCAGATCGGCCGCCTCGCCTCGCGCGGTGCTCAGTAGGACCCGCTGACCGCTTGAGAGAATTCACTCGGGGGACTGGATGGATGTGCCGGTCCACCTCCCTGTTCTCACCGCGCAGCTCCTCGATCTCCTGCAGCTGAAGCCAGGGGTACGGTGCATCGATGCAACGATCGACGGGGGTGGTCACACTACAGCCATCCTCGAGCGTACGGCGCCCGGCGGCGAAGTGCTCGGCTTGGACCGGGATGCGGAGTTGCTGGCGGCGGTGCGCTGCCGGTTGGCAGCAGCCGTCGAAGCGGGACGCCTGCATCTGGCCAGCGGGAACTTTCGCGAGCTGGCACGTATCGCCACCATACGCCACTTCACGCCGGTGCACGCGGTCATCTTGGACTTGGGTCTGAGTTCGTTCCATCTCGATGCCAGCAACCGGGGATTTAGCTTCAGGCGCAACGAACCGCTCGACATGCGCTTCGATCCGTCGGATCCCTCCTTGGAAACTGCGGCCGATGTGCTGAGTTCCCGCAGCGCTGCCGAGCTGACAACGATCTTCCGCGAGTTTGGCGAGGAACGCTACGCGGGTCGGATCGCAGGTGCCATTGTCGCCCGGCGGCCGGGCGAGCCTGTGCGGACCACCACACAGCTGTTCGAGCTCATTGCCGCGGCCCTGCCGGCCAAGGTGCGGTGGCGGGCTGCCCGGTCAGCCGCGCGCATCTTTCAGGCGTTGCGGATCGCGGTCAATGACGAGCTTGATGCCATTGCCGATGTGTTGCCGCAAGCGCTCTCGCTCCTGGCACCCGGAGGTCGGCTGGCAGTCGTCGCGTTCCACTCACTCGAGGATCGGATCGTGAAGCAGTTCTTTGTGGCACAGCGTCAAGCCGGGCGCGTACGCGTTCTGACCAAGAAACCGATTCGGCCCGGCGATGCAGAGGTCGCTGCCAACCGGCGTGCAGCGAGTGCCAAGCTACGTGTGTGTGAGCGGCTCAGCGTCGTCGAGGACCGCGGCGAGAGCCGGCGCGACTGATCGCGACCGCGGGGTCCTTTCGGATCATCCCCCTCCTTGGCAAGGATGAGGGACAGCGGGAGGTTGCGATCGGCGAACTTCTACCTCCCCCGACCCCGTTTTCGAAAAGGGGGAACCCCGCGGAATACGTCACCGTAATTCTGGACGGCTGCACTTAGTCTCGGCCAGTCAGGTAGTCACCGAGCAGGTCCCGGCTGTGCTCAGCCTCGTGGCAGTACGCGCAGAGATTTTCCCAGTTGCTGCCGTCGGCGGGATTGTTGTCGTGGTTGCCGTCCTTGTGGTGTACGGTGAGTAGGTGCAGATTCGATTCGTCGAACTCGCGCGCGCACTTGGCGCAGATCCAGCCGTGAATCTCCAGCGAGCGGGCGCGGTATCCCTGCTGGCGTGCCAGTGCCGCAGCGCGCGCCGCCTTGATGACGTCGTCAACGCTTGCCTTGGGTGTGCCGGAACGGCGCCGTTTGTTGGGCCGGAAACTGCGCGTCATCGCACGGCAATTATAGCGCCGCCATCGTTGTGCGACGAGCGTTCGGTGCCCTTGAGCGGGACGCCTGTATAGAAGTCGATCTGATTGTGAATGTTACGGTGGGCCTTGACGGCCAGCGGCCCGACAGCGGCGCTCAGCTTCCGCACCAGGTCATGCCCGCGGGGCATGATGACGAACAGACTGGACGCCGGGTCGAGGTGGCGTCTACGCAGGTAGGCGTCAAGATCGGGGATGTCCCGGGTCGTGAGCCCGTGCGTGAGGAAGCGAATCGTGCCGTGCTTGATGGAGAAACTCGGCGCGCCACCCACCAAGTAGGTGGTCTTGCCGGCCCCGTGGGCGCGAATCCAAGCGCTGATGTCCACTGCGGGCCCGTGACGGTGGTGCGGGGCGTACTCCCAAAAGTAGCTGTGGACGTTGTTGGCGAATACCGCTGCCAAGACGCTTGCTGCTACAGCCCCCGCTGCCACACGCCCAGATGAACGAGGGAGCACAGCGCGGATGCTGGCGAGAAGACTGCGCAGGCCTACGGCTGCCGCGAGGGCAGCGAATGGCACCGTCCCGCTGATGCGCGGAAAGAATGGTGCGTCGATGGTCAGCGCGGCCCCGGCAACCACCGGGATGATAATCCACAGAAGCACGAGTAGATGCGCGCGCTGCCGCGGGCGGGCACAGAGCGCCGCGCAACCGAGTAGGAATAGGACGGCCGTGAGCGGATCAAACAAGCCACCCGCGACGTAACCGTACTGCAACGAGGTATCGCCTGTAGCGTTGAAGAGGGTAAACGCCTTGCGTGCCTGGATGAGCAGGATTCTTGCAAGATCGTTGGTCCCATAGCCATACGAGAGATGCGCGATGGCACCCTCGGTGAACACGCTGGTGCCGCGCGTGCGTGCCCAGAACAGGCCCCAGTGGTGCGAGAAGTAGCCGATCATCGGTGCTGCGGTTGCACATGCGGCCACCACGATCACAGCAAAGCCGGTGGTTCGTGCCCGGACGAGGCTCCGCTTGCTGCCCGCGAGCCAGAGCAGGAAGGTGCAGGTGAGCAGCACAGGGACCAGCCGCGTGGCGAAGTAACCCTGGATGCCGAGACCGAGCGCGATGCCGCACCACACGGCCGCAGGCAAGCTCCGATCCTCCCACGCCCGTGAGAATAGCCATGCGACCAAGACGCTGATGAATGGCGTTCCAATGTAATGATAGCCCGTACGACTGAGGTGGATGAAGAAGCGCGCCGATGTCAACAGCACGGCGGAGATGCATGCGACCTCGAAGCCCCAGAATCGATACGCCAGAACGAAGAGCAGCAGCACGGATCCTACTCCCATCACAGCGCTCGGGAGCCGAAGGCCCAGGAGATTCACACCGAACAGGGAGAGACCCGCCGCTGCGGGCACAGCATGGAACATCGGGAGCCCGTACCAGCCGGTCGTAAACAGATTGAATGGGGACCGCTGGAGCAAACGAAGAGCGTCGTTGCCCACCTCAGCTTCGTCGCCATGAACTTCCGGGGGAGTGGTGGCCAGGTGCCACCCGAACAGCCCCGACGCGAACAGGAGGATGAGGAGGACGGCAGCGAGCACCCTGGGAGAGGGCAGATGCCACCGCCTGCACCGCCAGGGGAGCAGTGCACTGGCTGCCAGTAGCAGCATCCCACAGAGCCACACAGGCTGTGTTGTTGGCGGCGGAGCATGGCCGCGTGTCAGGATGCCTGCCACAAAACAGGTTAGGGAGCCGGCACCAAACAGCCACCAGAAGCGGCGTGGCGGCGGCGCCCCGCGTTGCTCCAGGGGTTCAGGTGCCGCAGGCATCAAACGCTCGGCGGCGACGAACAGCAGCATGCCGAAGGCGACCCCAGCGACGCTGAGCCAGGGTCGAATCGTCACCACCGCCTGCGCGCCACTCACTGCGGCCAGTGCAGCAAGTTTCAGGAGTAGCACTGTCACAGCCTGATGACTGCCGGCAGTCCGTCGCGAGGACGCGGCTTGCTGGGTCACGCGTGTGCGGCCGGGCTACAGGAGCGAGTTTGACAGTGCCACAAGCGAGTCACGGGAAAGTGCGGTAAAAGATAAGCAGAAGGGAGTCAAGTACACCCGCCAGGCCGCGCGCGGCGGTTCGTCAGGTTTCCCGTGTGGATGTGCTTGCGCCGTCCCGCACTGCCGGCTAAGTGGCGGCATGATGCCGGAACACCTGTCCGTCGTGATGCCTGTGTATAACGAGCGTTATCTGGTGGCGGAGGCCGTGCGCCGGGTGCTTGCGGTGCAGAGTCCGCTGATCGCGCGGCTCGATCTCATCGTCGTCGATGACGGTTCCACTGACGGGACACGAGAGGTTCTCCGGCGGCTCGTGGCCCAGTACCCGGACCGCATCACCTACGTGGAACATGAGCGGAACCAGGGCAAAGGGGCGGCAGTGAGCACCGGGGTCGCCCGTGCCGGCGGTTCGGTCACGGTCGTGCAGGATGCTGATCTCGAGTACGACCCGCAGGACCTGGCAAAGCTGATGGTACCCTTTGTTCACGATGGTGCCGATGCTGTCTACGGCTCCCGTTTCCTGACCAGCGAGTATCGCCGCGTATTGTATTATCGCCATGCGATAGGCAACCGGCTGCTCACTGGGGTGTGCAATTTCCTGACCGACATGAACTTCACGGACATGGAGACCTGCTACAAAGCCGTCCGCACGCGGCTGTTTCAATCCATTCCGATCCGCAGCCGGGATTTCCGCGTCGAGCCGGAGCTCACGTTCAAGCTCGCCAAACGGGGCGCACGCATCTTCGAGGTGCCGATCTCATATGCCGGGCGGACCTATGAAGAGGGAAAGAAGATCGGCTTCAAGGATGCCGTGCTTGCCTTCGGGGCGATGCTCCATTGGTGGCTGATCGATGACATCTACATGCCGGATGAGTACGGCTCGAACATTCTGGTGGATATGTCGGCAGTGCCACACTTCAACCGGTGGATGGCGGACAGCATCCGGCCGTACCTGGGAGCACGTGTCCTGGAGGTCGGCGCCGGCATCGGGAACTTGACGGCAGCGCTGGTGCCCCGGGACAACTACACGACCTCCGATGTCAACCCCTACTACCTCGACTACCTGCGCAACTTCGCCGAAGGGAAACCCTACATGGATGTGCGGCACGTCGATCTCGTCTGCGAGGAGGACTTCGCTCCGTTGGCGGGCCGTTACGATACGGCCCTCTGCCTCAATGTGCTGGAGCATGTGGAAGAAGAGACACGCGCGCTACGGAACCTTCGGTCAGTGTTGGCACCCGGTGGTCGAGCAATCATCCTGGTGCCCCAGAACCCTGCGTTGTTCGGCACCTTGGATGAAGTCCTGGGGCACAAGCGCCGGTACACACGCGAGCGCTTACGGGCCGTGATCGAGAGCGAGGGCTTTGAGATCGAGGCGATGTTCGATTTCAACCGCGCGACGACGCCGGCGTGGTGGCTCAATGGTCGCGTGCTCAAATCGCGGCGCTTCAGCAAGGTGCAGCTCAAAGTCATGAACCTCTCGATTGGGTTGCTTCGCCAGCTGGACCGGGCACTGCCTTGGCAAGGGGCATCGCTGATCGCGTTGGCGGCTCGGCGAGACTGACTTGTCCCGCGACGACCTTGTCCCCTGCATGAAACGTTCGATCTGAAATCTGTGAGGTGGGGAGATGGGACGGCTCCGGCAGTGGGGCAGTTTCATATTCGGCATCGCTGCCGAGGCGCTGTGTCCGCTCATCATCCTCGCCATCGTCATCGACCTGTTTCAGGTCGTTACCTGGAACGAATATGCCGGCCGGGACATCCAGATTTACGCGACGATTGCTCGGTATTGGCAGGACGGGTTGATCCCCTATCGTGACCTGTGGGATTTCAAGCCTCCACTGATTCTTGTGGCCTTGCGGGCCGGATACGCGCTCTGGGGATACGATGCGGAGAGCTTTCACCGGGTCGTCGTGATCCTGACGGCGCTCGGGGCGCTCACGGCATACGTCGGCCTCCGGAGAGCCGGCTGCCTGCTCGCTGCGCCACTGGCTGCGCTTGGATTGATGACGCTGGTCGTTGCCAACCCCTGGCATGTGGTTTCTCCGAACACGGAGCTGCTGGCTGCTGTTTTCGGGGCTGCGGCGTTTGGTTGCGCGGCTGCGTACCAGGGGAGCCACAGAATCCGGTGGGCTGCCGGGAGCGGCGCATGTCTGGCCCTTGCGACCCTCGGGAAACAGCCTGCCGTGCTGTGGGTGGTGCCGGTTGCCGCACAGCTGTGGCTCTGGGACGGCGGTGATGGGCTCTGGGGAAAGGCGCGCGACGTGCTCACGCGTGCAACGGCGTTGGCGCTCGGATTTACACTGGTTATCGGGATCGTCGTTGCCTACTTCGCGTGGCATGGGGCGGCCAAGGCCCTGTACGATGCGGTCATTGTCGACGGCAGCCGATACGCGGGGCTGGGGAAGGAGCCGTGGACGAGTCTTCCTTGGCGCCCCACGTCGCAGCTTGTGGGCCAGATATTTCGTATGGAGCGCATGTGGCCGTTTGCGGGGGCCATAGCCGTGCTCGTACCACTGACGATCCTGCGGCCGTCACGCTGGATAGCAGTCGCGTGGCTGTGGCTGCTGGCGTCGTACCTGGTCGTTGTCGTTGGTCCACGTTACGAGTGGCACTACCTCATGTCGTCCTTTCCTGCTCTTGCTCTCACCGTGGGCATTGTGTTCGAGCAAGCGCTCGGCAGCGGGGCGATGCGTACCCATGCACAGGCCAAGAGGCGATTGGTCGGTGCAGTGCTGGTCGCGCTTTTCGTCTACGGGGGGATCTGGCGCGTCTACTATTCGTCACGCAGAGACCTGACGGGGCACATCGGCTCCCATGCGCTGCTGGGCCTCCGCATACACGCCGCTGCCAGGCCTGGCGACACCCTGTTCGTCAAAGACGAGCCCTTCGATCTCTATCTCTATGCGGGGATGCCGCCGATGACGCGTTTCATCTATCAGGACTCGCCGGCGCCTGGGGTGCGCCAGGTGTGGGCGAGTGCGTTGATGCGCCAGCCAACCTTTATCTTCATCTCACACGGCACCGAGGAGCGTATGCGGCGCGTACGCGGCGGCTTCGAGTTCGGTCTCGCCAAGGTCCTCGCCGAGCGTTACGTTCAATGGATCACCGACCCACTTGGCATCGTGTATTGGCGTAGGAATGCGCGACAACGCACTGGCTAGCCCCGATCGGATTTGAGCCGGCAGAACACAGCCGCTGTGGGGTGAGCGTGGCCTGATGCCCACCGACCGGACGACTGCGGGTCCGGCGCGCGCTGCTTCGTGGCGTGGGGGTGGCTGAGTCTGACGTTTTCTTTGGCTCGGGAGTGGAGGCGGTCGCTGTCACGGGGGAAAGCATGGAGGCGGCCGATGTTCCCTGCGGGGTTGGTGTCGACGCCTTAGATGTGATCCGGGAAGTTGGCGTACCGCCTGCGATGCCGGAAGGAGTGGCTGTTCCCCGTGTTGGGGGCGTTGTGCCAACTGCGGATGGCGTCCGCCCGTCATCATCCACTCGTGCTTCGTCGTCCGGTTGCTCCGGGGTGGCGGGCGGGGGGAATTCCTGCGAACTGACAGGCGGGCCGTAGTATGGGACCGGGCGGTTCTGCCTGGGTGCGCCCAAGATTCTTGGCACAGGCTGGGTCGTGTTCGTGTCGGCGCGCGACGGCCCTCCGCCAGGCACGACGCCGAACTCTTGCGGGGCCACCCCTGCCGGAGCCGGCGCTGGTGCTGGCGGAGGCGTCTCTTCGACCACGATCGTCATGAACCCCACGACATCACCGGTCCCGTTGGGAACCAGTGTGCCTCCCGATATCAAGTCGGGAGCGGGGAATTTCCCTAACCATCCGAAGGACGCCGCGCCGACGAAGACCGTAGTCTCGCCATCACTGTAGGACGCCTCGGGGGTGATCCCGCCGTCGGGTCCATTTCTGACTGGCTGCACCGAAAACGTGAGCATGATGTCCGCCCGGCTCGGTATGGGCGCGCTCGTGACTGGTGCGTCTCTTCGGGGCATCAAAATTGAGATCCCCGGATAATCGAGTGCCCCATCGAAGAAGAGATCAAGCACGAAGCGCTGAAAATCGCCCCCGCCCCCGCCACCGGGTTCTCCCACCAAGGTGAAAGTGTTCTCTCCGGGGGCGAGAGGAATGTCGACCGTGAAATCGGGCGCATTGATCGGCGTGTCCGCCAGGCTCTCCGGCGGCAGACCGTTGAGCACGCCCAACCCGTACCAATGCGGGTGCGGGGCGGTGCGCCACAGGACGCCGGTGGCAATCCGGTCGGTGTCCCAGTCATACCCGCTCGGATTTCCGAAATCGTCACTCGAGTAGACCATGATGCCGCTGAGAGAAACGGCGGGTGCGAGCACAGGGATGAAGACTGTGCCCAGCGCGAAGAGCATGAAGACAAGCCACCGCATGCCGCACACAGTGTACCGGGTGAAGGAGTGCAATGATAGGATCCACAGGGTGTCTGGGCGTTCGTCAGGGCCCGGCTGGCAAGCCTCCCGAACGGGACGCGGTTCGCGCGTGCGGGGCGCGAATGACCACGCGCGTGAAAATGTGCTGCCCCACGTTGTTGGAGAAAGCCCTTTTTTCAGCACGCGGGTACATGCGCCGGACGGCGGCCATTTGGTCAGAACGCCCCGGCAGAAAGTAGCAGACGATCGTACGCGGATCCTTGAAGGGCAGGTACTGCGTAACGTCCCGCGCGTCTTGCACGTCGGCGTCGTACGCGTAGTACTCGATGGTCGGATGGCGGCAGGAGTACCAGTTTGGGTTTGCAGCGACAATATACATCATGGCATCCCGGCCCCAGCGCTGAACGTCGCGACCCATGATCCCTTGCACCCACTGGGTCGCGTAGCGTGCTTTGGATTCGTTCGGTGGAATCCCTGCACAGTACTTGCGGTACGCGTCGAGCTGTTGCCAGGAGGTCAAACCCAATAGGGCACACGTACTGACGACTGCAATCACACGCCCGACACGCCCGGCGGCAACCGTAGCGCCGCGCGTGAGCCATCCAATCGTTACGGCGGCGGCAATGGCTGCGGGCACGAATGCAGTGACAAAGCGGGGCCAGAAAGGGGGGTCGATGGTGAGCACGCCGCCCGCGAACAGAATCACGAAACCCCACAGCACGACCCAGAGACCTCGGATATCCCACGGACGGAGCACTGCAGCCACGGCCGCCATTCCCAAAAGCGCTGCAGCGGGCGGGAAGAATACGGGCCACGCCGAGCCGTACTGGGTACTCGTGTCCCCGTAAAACCAGAAGGCACCCAACACGCGGGGCAGGCCGTGGCTCACGGTCTGCCACAATAGCGAAGGGTTGACGTGCCCGCTGACAATGAACGGGTACACTTCCCGCCTGCCAAGCGCGTTGAGGCGGCCGGTGCCGTACAGGATGGCCTGGGGCCCAACGATGCCCAGCAATGCGACGGCGCAGAGCACCAGACCGGGCCATCGTTTCAGGATGACGCGTGGATACCGGAGGAGGATGAGAGCCCCGAGCATCATCATGATCGGCGGAGTGATGCGGCCCGCGTGATAGGTCAGGGCGCTGTATCCCCCTGCCAAGCCGGCGAGTGCGAACCAGCCGTAGCGTCCGCTTTCGAGACCGGCTACGAGGCCCAGGATGCCCAAGACGTGAAAGGGGATGGGGTCCATGTAGGCCTGGATACGGCTGAAATGGAGGAATCCGTGATTGACTCCCAACAGCACCACAGCGACGAGGGCAACCCATGGGCTGTACAAGCGGCGGACCAAGAAGAAGACGCCCGCGATTGCCAGGAGGCTGCCAACGACGGAGGCGAACCGCGCGCCGGCCAGGGATCGGCCGGCGATGGCGGTCCACAGCGCCGACCAGAGGTGCCCCAGCAATGGCACTTCGGCGAATCCGTGGGACAAAATGGTAGACGGTTGCCCATCCAAGAGGCGAAACACATGAACCGTCCACTGGGCCATATCGAGGTGCAGGTTCGGTGGATACTGTTCGAGCCGATACAGCCGCAGGAATGCCAGGGCCCCGAACAGAAGCAGACCGGCCGCAAGGGTTCGAAAACGAATGTGCAATCGGGCCGCCGGTTCCTGTATG
>JBHHYR010000066.1:0-17032 GCA_046757585.1 Binatia bacterium
AGCGCGCGGGCGTCCAGCCAATGGTCGAGGAATTCCGAAAAATGGGTCGGCGCGTGGCGTGTTCTATTTTTCATCGAAGTCTCCCTGGAACCGAACGTTCCCGGGTCGGCGGTATCCCACGCGGGCGGCCTGGGTATTCTGGGTGGTGCTCCGCTCCGTGCCGACATGTTGAACGAGTGGATCGAGCAGACCCGTCGCCTCACCTCGGCCCCCTTCGGCGTCGATACGCTGTTGCCGGCGCGGGTACCCAGCAGCGGGTCCAAGAGCGGGCTGCGGCAAAAGATCCCGGAAACCCACATCGCGTTCGCCCGCCAGTTCAAGGAACGGCACGCCATCCCCGACCCGCCGCGCGACGGCCTCTCCAAGGACTTGGCCTGGGACTGGACGCATGACTTCTTCGACCGCCAGCTGGAGGTGATCATGGATCAGCGTGTACCGGTCTACGCCGCCGGACTCGGTGACCCCTCCCCGTTCGTCAAGGATTTTCACGCTCGCGGGATCAAGGTGATTGGGATTGCCGGCAACGTCAGGCACGTGCGGCGGATGCACGCTGGCGGCGTGGACATCATTGTCGCACAAGGCACGGAGGCCGGCGGCCACAACAGTCGCATTGGCACCATGGCGTTCGTTCCCCAAGCCGTCGATGCCGCGGCCGGGACGCCAATCGTCGCTGCCGGGGGCATTGCCGACGGTCGCGGCCTGGTTGCTGCTCTCGCCCTAGGCGCGGTGGGCGTGTGGTGTGGGACCGTGTTCTGCGCCACCAACGAAGGTGCCCTCTCCGGCTTTCTGAAGGAAGCCATGCTGGAGAGTGACGAGGAAGGGACGGTCGTGAGCCGGGCGGTAACCGGCAAACCGATGCGCCAGCTCAAGAACAAGTGGGTGGAAGAATTCGAGGCATCCGGCCTGCAGGCGCTGCCGATGCCGTACCAGACGATCCTCTCGTCGCCCGTCCTGGCGGGCGCGGGCCGCGCCCGCATGAAAGACCTGTGCGCCACCGCCGCTGGCCAGGTTGTTGGCATGCTGCACCACGTGAGGCCTGCAGCAGAGGTGGTGGCGTACGTGGTCAGGCAAGCCGCGGCGATTCTCGGCGAGGAGCACCCAGGGGAGCAGACCGAATGAAACTCGGCCAGCTCCGTATACCGGTGCGCCGGGAGCACGTGCAGCCAGCAACGCCGCGGCACGGGCCTTCTCCGGGACCGCGAGCATGACCGAGCCGGCGTTGTTCCTACCTCCCTATCGCGTGCTCGACCTCGCTGGCGAAACGGGCACGTTCGGCGGCAAGCTCCTCGCCGACCTCGGGCTCGAGGTGATCAAGGTCGAGCCACCCATTGGGGGACCTGATCGCCGGCGGCCGCCGTTCTTCCACGATCAGGAAACGCTGGATACCAGCCTCGACTTCCTCGCCTGCAACACCAACAAGCGTTCGCTCGCACTCGACATTGGCCACCCGCAGGGCCGCGCCTGTTTCCGCGATCTCGTTCGCCGGGCAGATGTGCTCATCGAAACCTTTCCGCCGGGCTACCTTGAGGACCGGGGCCTCGGCTACGCGGCTTTGCGCGAACTGAACCCCCGTCTGGTCATGGCATCGATCACCCCGTACGGCCAAACCGGGCCGCGCCGGCACTACCGTTCCTCGGATTTGATCGCCATGGCCACGAGCGGATTCATGCAGGTCACCGGCGATCCGGACGGGCCGCCGATGCGGCTCGGGAACAACCAATCGCGCTTTGCACCGGCCCTCTACGCCGCCGTTGGCGTCGTCGCAGCGCTCCTGCACCGTGACTGGCACACCGGGGCTGGCCAGCACATCGACGTGTCGACGCAAGAGGCGTTGTTGAGCTTTTACCTCGAGCAGCATCCCGTGCTGTGCTGGCAGGTGCGGCGGAAGAATGTCACCCGCGTCGGGCCCGTTTCGAGCCTGGCGGTCCCTGCCGGTGTCTTCCCCTGCCGAGACGGCTGGATCGGCATAGGCATCTTCACGGCGCGCGAATGGAAAGTCTTGTCACGGTGGTTCTACGACGTCACCGGCCACGAGGAGATCCTGGCACCGGAGCTCTGCGGCGGTATCCACGCGCGCGCTGCGCATCGGGATCTCATCGAGGCGGTGTTGCTCGATTTCACCATGCGACAAACACGCGCGCAGCTCGTCCGCGACGGACAACAGCGCAGCCTGGTCGTGGTGCCCGTCAACACAGTAGCGGATCTGCTGGCCGATCAGGCGCTCGCGCAAGCGGAGTTCTGGAAGGATCTGGACCACCCGGTGGTCGGGCGACTGCGATATCCGATCAACTTGCTGGGCAGCGAAGTGCACACTGCGGGGCGCGCAGCGCCGCGCCTTGGTGAGGCCAACGAGGAGATCTTATGCGGCGAACTCGGCATGACGCGCAGGCAACTGGAGGAACTGGCAGCCCTAGGCGTGGTCGCGCCGCTAGCCGAAGGCGCCGCCCGAGGTGCGAAGACGGTTGAAAACCCGCCAGCCACAGCTGGCAGCCGGCCAACGCCTGTGGTGGCACCGGCCGGTGGCTGCGCCGGTGCAGCTCCGAGTGTGAGGACGGCAGCGGCCCGAAACGCAGACCCTCAGCCACCGGCCGGGCGCGTGCTCGACGGGGTGCGGGTTGTCGAGTTCGGCCCGTTCATTGCCTTGCCGCTCACTGGCCGCATCTTGGCGGCGCTTGGCGCCAACGTCATCAAGGTCGAATCGAACAAGCTGCCCGATGAACTGATCTTCGTCCCCCCCTGGGGCAAGGGCATGGGCCAGCCTGAGTACCAGGCCCTGAAGGAGCGGATCACGCTCGACGTGCACACACCGGAGGGCGCAGCTCTCATGAAACGCCTCATCGGCACGAGCGATGTTTTCATGACCAACTTTCGCCGCGACGCACTGGCGCGCTGGGGCATGGATCTCGATGAACTGCGCCGCAACGATCCGCGGCTGATTATCGTCCACCAGGCGGGCTTCGGCAGCGGGCCCTATGAGACTTACAAGCTCTACGGCATCATGGCACAGCACGTCTGCGGTGTCTCCATGATCTCGGGCAAGCCGGGCGACCCGCCGTGCTGCTTGAACTCGGCGTATTCCGATTACCATACACCACTGTTGCAGGTGCTGGCGGTGCTGGGTGCGCTCGCGCGCCGTCGGCGCAGCGGACAAGGAATGCTCATCGAGGGCTCGATTTTTCGCTCCGGTGTCTGCACCGTCGCGACGGCGCTGCTCGAGTGCCAGGTTTCCGGCCACACCTCCAACCGCCTAGGTAACCACGATCCGTTGGCCGTCCCACACAACGCGTACCCCTGCCAGGGTGAGGACGCGTGGTGTGCCGTAGCGGTGGAAGACGGAACGCAGTGGCGAGCCCTCTGTCGCGTGCTCGGACACCCGAAGTGGGCGCTCGATGAGCGGTTCGCGACCGCGGCCGCGCGCCGGGCACACGAGGAGGAACTCGATGCGCTTGTCGCCGGAGTCACCCGCCGCTGGAACAAACACGACCTCATGGAACAGCTCCAAGGTGCCGGCGTGCCCGCTGGGATCGTCGCCACCGGAGAAGACCTGGCAAATGATCCGCAGTTGCGGAGCCGCGCTGTTTACACGGAGACCACCTACTACGTCCCCGATGCCCACCGGTCCGGCATCGAATGGCAGCGTGGCCCCGACGTGCCGGCGGCGCGGCTCCCGCTTCTCTTCTCCGACACGCCCTGCGCCACTGGCCCTTACCATCGCATCGGCGAGAACAACGACGACGTCTATCACGGTCTCCTGGGCCTGCCGCCGGAAGAGATACGCCGCTTGACCGAGTGCGGCGTGTTGCTGTGAGGGGACAATGCGTGGCCTGACACGCCGTCATTTCCTGCAATGCTCGAGCAGCGCCGTTTTGGTGCTCTCACTGAACGCACTGCGGGCCCCGTCCACGGCCGCCGCTGCCGGCGGACAAAGCAGCTCGGCGGGAGCCGCCGGAGACTATCGGAGCTGGGAGGACGTCTACCGCCAGCAGTGGCGGTGGGACCGTGTCGTGAAGGGTACGCACCTCCGCGCCAACTGTGCCTCGGCGTGCAGCTGGGACGTCTACGTCAAGGACGGTATCGTGTGGCGCGAGGAGCAGGCGAACGTGTACACGCAAACGAACGCCGCAGTTCCCGACTTCGGCCCGCGCGGCTGTCAAAAAGGCGCGTGCCACAGCGCCCTGAGCTACAGCCCGGCCCGGCTCAAGTACCCACTGAAGCGCGCTGGACGCCGCGGCGCAGGCCGGTGGCAGCGGATTTCGTGGGACCAGGCGCTCACGGAGATTGCAGACGCAATCATCGACGTCTGCCTCCACGACGGACCCGCTGCCATTGCCTACGACTTCGGCACCAACATCGATTTTGGCCCCAACTCATCCGCCGAACTCCTGCTGTTCTCACTTCTCGGCGTGCCGACCCTCGATACACTCTCCGGTGTCGGCGACCTCCCGATCGGAGCGGTGCAGACGTGGGGACTCGTCAACGTCGACGGTTCGGCCGATGACTGGTGCCACTCGGATTACATTGTCGTGTGGTCGATGAACCCGAACTACGCGCGCATTCCCGAAGCGCACTTCCTGTGGGAGGCGCGCTACATGGGCGCCCACGTGGCCGTCATTGCACCAGACTACAGCGCCACCGCGATTCACGCCGACACCTGGCTCAACCCACGCCCCGGCACCGATACGGCCCTCGGGCTCGGCATGGCCAACGTGATCATCGCCGAGCGCTTGCACGACACCGCCTATGTCAGGGAACAGACGGATCTCCCTCTGCTCATCCGCGACGACACCCGACGGTTCTTGCGCCAAGGTGACCTCCACCCCGGCGGCAGAGACGACATTTTCTACTTCTGGGACGAACGCAGCGGCGGCGCCGTCGAGGTACCTGGGTCGCAGGGCCACTCGATACAGTCCCTGCGGCTGCGCACGGGCCGCGTGTGGGGCACCGTCATTCAGCCAGCGCTCGAAGGCACATTCGCGGTACGCTTGGCAGACGGCCGGCGGGTCACGGTACGCCCCGTCTTCGAGCTGTTGAAAGCTCGCTTGGCCGACTACACGCCACAGCGCGCCGCCGACATCACAGGTGTCAGCGCGGCCGCAATCCGCCGCCTGGCGCACGCGTTCGCCACCGCACGGGCCGCCCTGATCTTGGCTTCCTTCGGATCGTGCAAGCACTACCACAGCGATCTCATGCAACGCACCATGATTCTCCTGCTCGCACTGACGGGCAATCAAGGCAGGCGCGGGGCCGGGCTGCGGCTCAGCGCGATGTGGAGCATGTTCGGCTTCGAATCTCTGGCAAGTGGCGTCGAGCTGAGCCTTTTGCAACGGCTGGCGCTCAAGCTGTACCGCCCCCGGGTGCGCGTGATCGAGCAGCACATGCGCCAGGTGGCGCGCGGGGAGCGGCCCTTTCAACCGTACGCCCTCTGGCTCTGGTACCACGCCGGGATGGCGGACATCGCTGGCAAGGAAGGGTGGTACGATCCGACGCTGCCGCGGAGCGCCGCCGCCTACGTACAGGAAGCGGTCGCGAAGGGATGGATGCCTCTCTACCTGGCGGCGGGACGGCGTCCTCGAATCTTCTTTGGCACCGCCGCCAATCCGTTGCGCCGGTGGCCGGCGCCACAGGTTGCCGAACGCACGCTGTGGCCGAAGCTGGATCTCATCGTGAGCACCAATTTCCGCATGTCCACAACCGCCATGAAGTCGGACATCCTCCTGCCTGCCGCGGCGTATTACGAGAAGCGGGGCATCAAGTATACGCAGAGCTATCTGCCCTACGTGGTGTTTGGTGACAAAGCCGTGGAACCGCTCGGCGCGGCCAAGAGCGAATGGGAGATCTACGGGCGCCTCGCAGAGACCATCCAGCGGCGCGCGCGCGAACGGGGTGTCGGGCCGTACACGGGGGTGTTCGGCGAAGCACGCAGCCTCGCAACCATTCACGACCGATGGACGTTCAACGGCCGCTTCAGTTGGTCCGATGACGTGCAGCCTCTGGAGTACGTGCTGCAGCACTCGTCTCCGACCAGCGGACTCACGTGGAAGCAGGCAGCGCAACGCGGCGCGGTGCGCGTGCGTGACATTGGTATGTACGGGCCGGGAAACGCCGTGTGCAGCGATTTCAAGCCGGGCGCGACGATCTACCCGTCTCAATGGTTTGTCGAAGGCAAGGAGCCGTGGCCGACACTCACCGGACGCCAGCAGTTCTACCTGGACCACCCGTGGTTCCTGGAAGCGGACGAGGCACTCCCGCGTCACAAGGAGCCCCCGGCGGCTGGCGGGCCTTTCCCGTTGCGCCTGTCAGGCGGCCACACGCGGTGGTCGATCCACGCGACATGGCGCGACCAGGTCCATCTGCTGCGCCTGCAGCGGGGTCAACCGGTCGTGTACATGAATCACGCTGACGCCGAGGCCCGCGGCGTACGCGACAACGAGACGGTCCGCGTGTACAACGACCTCGGGACGTTCACAGCACTCGTCAAGATCAGCTCCACGGTACAGCCCCGCCAGGTGCTAATGTACCATGCGTGGGAACCCTACCAGTTCCGCAACTGGCAGAGCAGCCAGGACGTCATTCCCTCTCCCCTCAAGCCGCTCCACCTGGTGGGCAACTACGGCCACCTCCAGTATCGCATGTACTACGCATCGCCCGGGTACGCCCCGCGGGGCACAGCGGTGGAGGTTGAACGGGCAACGGGCGTGGTGGGTGAGGCCGCGTGGTAAGGAACGGAGCTTGCGTGATGCAGCAGGTAGTGGCTCGACGGCTCCATGCGACGTTTCCTCTCCCGGGGGGTCTGAAATGAGTGAGCGACGCCTGCCACAGCGGACGGCTCTGGACGACATACGCGTGCTCGAGTGCGGTACGGGTGTCTCGGCTCCGTTTTGTACGCGGGTGCTGGCTGACCTGGGAGCGGAAGTGATCAAGGTGGAGCCACCCGGGGGTGATCCGCTACGGCACCACGGCCCTTTTCCCGCGGATACACCGCACCTGGAACGCAGTGCGCTGTTCGCCTACCTCAATGCGGGAAAGCAGAGTGTGCTGCTCGGCGTTTCCAGCCGGACCCGACAGGAACTCGTGCAGCGCCTGGCGGCTTCCGCTGACCTCTTGGTGACGAATCTGCCCGCTGCGGAGCGGGAACGATGGCAGGTGGACCTCGAGGCGATCATCGCCGCAAATCCCGGTCTCGTCACGGTCGTCCTGAGCGAACTGGGCGAGTCCGGGCCCCTCAGCCATTACCGGGTTTATGAGATTCAGGTGTGTGCGTTAGCTGCAGCAAGCATCATCCTGGGCGAGCCGGGGCGACCACCATTGCACTTCCCCTACTCCTTGCCGGCGCTGCACGCGGGGCTGCACGCAGCCGGCGCCGCGCTGACTGCCTTGCTGGCGCGGCGGCGGTACGGGCACGGGCAGCGGGTGGAAGTGGCGGAGGTCGACGCGCTCGCCACCTGCTGTGGTGGCATGGCCCTCTTCATCTGCGGCAGCGGCGGGAAATGGCGCCGCCGAGGCCTCGAGCGTCACGGATCGATCTATCCTTCCGGCTTTTATCCGTGTCAGGACGGATTCATCTTCATTGCCACGCAGACGCGGGCGCAATGGAAGGGGTTTCTCCAGCTCATGGGGGAGCCCGACTGGGCCCGGGACGATCCCGCGCTGCAGGACGGCGTGGCCATTGGGTGGCGGCGTGCCGACGAGGTGGACCTACGGTTCATCCCTTGGTTGACACAGCACACCCGGCGCGAACTTATGGAAATGGCGCGTGAAGCCAAGCTCGTGCTGGGACCCATCAACGCGGTTGGTGAACTATTGGCCGAGCCGCACCTGCAGGCGCGCAAGTTCTGGACGGAAACCCAGATCGATGGAACCGCCCTCCGGTTACCCGGAATGGGCTACACGATGTCTGTCACCCCGTGGAGGATCGGCCGCGTGCCACGGCTGGGCGAACACACCGGTGCGGTGTACCGACCGCGCGCCAGTCGAGCAACATCGAAGTCGCCGCCGGCCCTGCTGTCAGGCCGACCGCTGAACGGGTACCGCGCGATCGAGTTCGGCTGGAACTGGGCGGGGCCGCTCGTAGGCCAGATCTTTGCCGATTTGGGGATGGAAGTGATCAAGGTAGAGACGCGCCAGCGGATGGACCTCATGCGGCACTGGCCGCACGCGCGCCGGTTCTTCGACAACGCGAACCGCGGCAAGCTCGGCATTGCGGTGAACATCAAGAAGCCTGGGGGTACGGAGGTCGTGCGGCGGCTGGCCAGCCACGCCGATATCGTTTTCGACAATTTTGCAGCGGGTGTCATGGCGCGCAACGGGCTGCACTACGAGGATCTGCGCCAGGTGAAGCCGGATATCATTGTCCTGTCCATGGCCATGGCCGGGCAAACCGGTCCGCTAAAGCATTTGCGCGGGTTCGCGACGATTGCAACGGGCTTTGCCGGACTGGAGTCGCTCATCGGGTATCCGGACACCGGGCCGACAGGGATGCAGCTGCTGGGACTGGGCGACACCAATGCGGCAATTCAGGGCGTGGTGGCGTGCCTGGCTGCACTCTGGCACCGGGAGTGCACGGGCGAGGGCCAGTTCATCGATCTGTCCCAGGTCGAGGCGGCGGCGGCGTTGGTGGCCGAACCCCTCAGCGACTTCCAACTCAACGGGCGGGTCGCGGGCCCGCAGGGAAATGACCATCCCCACATGGCACCCCACGGGATCTACCCGGCCGCGGGCCAGGATCAGTGGGTAGCCGTGGCTGTGGGGAACGACGAGGAGTGGCGCGCCCTCGTCCGCATCATGGGCGCGCCAGCGTGGGCGTGCGACGAATCCTTGGCGAGCGTCGCAGGACGATGTCGCCAGCGCCGCGAACTCGATGCGCGCCTGGGTGAGTGGACGAGCCAGTTCGAACGCGACTGCTTGGCCGACCAGCTGCAGAACGCGGGCGTCGCTGCAGCGCCGGTGCTCGGGATCGACGAGCTGCATACCCACCCGTATTTTCGACAACGGCCACTGTGTCAGGAGATCGAGAGTTTCGAGGGAACACCGGCACTAGCGTACAGCACGCCGTGGCATTTCACTGTCACAGCGCCGGCGGTGGACCGGCCGGCACCAAAGATTGGCGAGCATAACGACTACGTCTTCCGCGAGCTGTTGGGGATGTCCAATGGAGAAATCCAGGCGCTCACTGCACAGGGCACGATCGAATGAGGAGCACGGCGGTGCTGGGTCCCGCGCCGCGTCACGGACACCGGCACCTGGGAATCAGGATGTAGGGCCCAGAGGTAGCGTGGAATTCGGCAAAATCACCGCCGCCGCCGTGGAACGGTTGAAAGCGCGCATCGGCGTCGAGCGCAAGGGAAGCAGCATGCACCGGCGGCGTCCGTTGCGGTTGACACGGGAAACCATCCGCCGCTTCGCCCTCGGTCTGGGCGACGACAACCCACTGTACCATGATCTGGCCTATACGCGGCGGAGCCGTTTCGCGACGATCATCGCCCCTCCAAGCATCATCGGTTTCGTCGAGCGGAGCAATGGTGCGACCGACGGCCTGCCCGGCTGTCACACGATATGGCGCGAAGCCACCTACGAATGGGTGCGACCGATGAAACTGGATGACGTCATCGACTCGAGCACCTATCTGCGGCGCGTGGAGGTCACACCCAGCCGGTTTGCCGGCGGCAAGGCGGTGGTCCAGGACTACGAAACGCTCGTTTGGAACCAACGCGACGAGCGTGTGGGAAGCTACAAGACGTCCTGGCATCGCTTCGCACGCTCCGAGGCCCGGCGCGCTGGGAAGTACGCAGCGCGAGAGCTGGCGCACTACACGCCGGAAGACATCGAGCGGATCAAGGCCGATTACAAGCGGGAAACGCGGCGCGGCGCAAACGTCTTGTGGTGGGAGGAGATAGCAGCAGGCGACACCATTCCGTGCGTGGTGAAGGGTCCAACGACACAGGTCAGCAAGTTCGCCTTCGAGAGTTGGGCCGGTGCCGGCGGATGGTTCGTGGGCCACCGATTGGCATTCGAGCTGTTCGAGAAGCACCCGGGGCTGGCGTTCGTCAACGAGCAGGGGATCCCCGAGGCGCCCGTGGCCATCCACTGGTCGAATGAGCGTTCCCAGCGGCTGCTCAATCTTCCGGGTGCCTACGAGGCGGGCTACGAACGCACCGGGTGGCTCGTCCACATGCTGACGAACTAGATGGGCGACGAGGGCTTTCTCCACCGTTTGACGCAGCGCTACGCCACTTTCAGCCTGCTGGGGGATACCACGTGGTGCCACGGTCGCGTGAAGGAAAAGTTCGCGCTCGACGCTCCCGTGGACGGGAAGCGGCACGCGCTCCGCTGCGATGTCTGGACCGTCAATCAGCGTGGTGATGTCACCACCACGGGCGAGGCGGTGGTCGTGCTACGAGCACGCGAGGAGCATGAAAACGCAAGCAACCAATAGGCGCGCCGCAGTCGTCGCTCTCGCATCCGGGGAAAGGCGTCACCTGCAGACCGCAGCCGTTGGCGGAGTGTCGCATGTTGCATCCTGAAATCGAGCAACTCTTCAGCCTGGCAGGAAAGGTCGCCGTCGTCACCGGGGGCGCCACCGGCATTGGTCGCGGCTGCGCCCGTCGACTGGCGCAAGCGGGCGCGGATATCGTCGTTGCGGACCGGGACGGTGCTGGTGCCGAGCGTGTCGCCGGCGAGTTGATCGGCTTCGGCCGTCGCGCCGTCGCCGTGGTGGTGGATGTGGTGGACGAGGCGGCCGTCGCCAGCATGGCGGACCGCGCGGTGCAGGCGCTCGGCGGCCTGGACATTCTGGTCAACAACGCCGGCATCTTCCCATCCAGCCGCATTGCCGACATGACCGTAGAGGAGTGGGACCGCGTCATGGCCGTGAACCTGCGTGGAGTCTTTCTCTGCACCCGGGAGGCCGTTCGCGTCATGCGCGCCCGCGGCCGTGGGGGCAGAGTCGTCAATGTCTCGTCCATCGAATCCTTCCACCCATCGTTCGCGGGCCTGGCACACTACAATACCTCGAAGAGCGGCGTGAATCTTTTTACCAAGAGCGCGGCATTGGAATTCGCCCGCAGCGGCGTCACGGTGAATGCCGTCTGTCCCGGGGCCACACTGACCGAGGGTACCGCGGCAGCCTTCAACAGCGGCCTGCAGGCGGCCCTGGAGCCGCGGATTCCGTTGCGGCGCGTCGCGACACCGGAAGAGATCGGTGCAGCGGTGTTGTTCTTGGCCAGCCCGGCAGCAAGCTACGTGACCGGGACGACCCTGGTCGTGGACGGCGGGTACTTGGTGACGTGAACGGAGGCGCTGAGCGATTGGCTATGGGAGAAGAGGCGGCGCTCACCGCGGTGCACGCCGGGCGCCGATGGCTGAGCGCTGCGCACGGGTGACTCATGCGGTTCGGACTCTTGTACGAACAAGGAGGCAAAGACGGAGATGCGGCGGCCATTGTCGAGCAGAGCGTGGCGGCAGACGCCCAGGGCTTCGACTGCCTCTGGATTGCGGACCGCCCGCGGCACGAGCGCACGCTCGGCTCTCCCGCGATCGTCCTGGCGGCACTGGCCGTGCGTACGCGCGCGATCCGGCTCGGCAGCTTCACGCTCATCGCCATCGGACACCCGGTGCGCACCGCAGAGGACTTCGCCGTGATTGATCTGTTGTCGGGGGGGCGGCTCAACTTCGGCGTCACGGTGGGCAGCGACCGGGAAGATTTTCGGACGTACGGCGTATGCTTCGCCGAGCGCGACGCTCGTCGTCGCGAAGCTCTCGATATCGTCCTCGCTGCCTGGTCTTTTGACGAGTTCGCCTACGGAGGTCGTTACTACCAGTTCCCAGCGCACGTGACCGCAGGGAGCGGGCTCGCGCGCAGACGACTGGGGCACGGGGCGTACGTCCCGCAGTGGGAGCGCGGTCCGGAGCTGCCGGATTTCCTGACCGTGACACCCAAGCCACTACAGCAACCGCGGCCACCGGTGTGGGTCCTGGCCGAAGCTACCGACTGCGTCACCTTTGCGGCCGAACACGGGCACTCGCTGGTGCTGCCACCGGCGGATCTACAGCAGCTACAGCGCGCCAGCGCGATGTACGAGGCCGCGCTGTGCCAAGCGCGCCGGGCTCGGAGCGAGGTGGAGGTGGCGCTGATTGTCGATCTGGAAGTCGTGCATAGCCGGACGTCGGCGGAGGCGTGCGCCTATTTGCATCAGCTCCACGGCGCCACCGGCGCCAACCAGGTCATCTGGCGCGTCCCGTACCCTGAGGTGTCACACCAGGAGGTAATGGCCGCGCTGCGCCAGGTTGCGACCGAGGTGCAACCAATGCTGCAGGCCTGACGGGGTTTCACGTGCCAACACAAGGCAAACGGTGAATGGAATTCTGGAGCGGAACCGGAAGCCTGGCGAAGTCGCGGGTGATGCCACACAGTCTGGCGGTGGAGTACGCCGAGCTGGGCGAGCAGGCAAGTGTGCTGGAACAGATGGGCTTCGACGCCTTCAGTGCGTCGGAGCACCATTTCACCTATGACGGCTTTTGCCCGTCGCCGCTGGTGGCGTTGGCTGCGCTCGCACAGAGAACCCGCCGCATCAAGCTTGTCACCGGTGCCCTATTGCTGCCCCTGCACGATCCGCTCCGTATCGCTGCAGACGCTGCCACACTCGACCGGCTGTCCGCGGGGCGGCTCATTCTCGGTCTTGGTATGGGCTACCGGCCCCTCGAGTTCGATGGCCTGGCCAGCGACAAGCGCACGCGAGGGGCACGGTTGGTAGAAATGATGGAGGTTCTCCGCAACGCCCTAAGTCAGGAAAGGTTCTCATTCCACGGCAAGTACTACCGCTACGACAACGTCAGCGTACGGCCCCGTCCCGTCCAGCGACCGCACCCACCCTTGTGGGTTTGCGGGGGCACGACCGTCAGCGCCGCTCGCCGTGCGGGACGCGCGGGTTTGCCGTACTGGCTCGCCACCTCGACGTACGAGCACGCCGAGGAGTGCGTCGGTGCGTACCGCGAGGCGGGGCAGGCGATGGGGTTTCCGCCTGAGGTGCTCAAGGTCGCGGTGTTCAAGGACTTCTGTCTGGCCGCCACGCTCGATGAAGCCCGAGCGTTACGCGACAAGCTGCTACGCGGTTTCTACGATGAACATATCCTTGGATTCGGATACCTCGTGGACGAGAACGGGCGGCACCTCTACAACGTGCCACGCAGCCATCCGCTCTACCAGCGCTTCGTCGACAGCATCTTCCCGGGCACCCCGGAGCGGGTGATCGGCGAGATCGAGCGCTACGAGCGCCTCGGCGTCGAGGCAATGTACATCGCCACAGGCCAAAGGGAACTCTTTGCCAGAGAGGTGATGCCCGCGTTTCGCCGGCGCTGACGGTGGAGCAGGAGCCAAGTCCATGGGAGACAAAGAAGCCTACATCGCACAAGAGAGGCTGCGCCGGATAGACCCCAACCTGGTGGATACGTGGGGCGATCCGAGCAAGCACCCGGAAACGCAGCTGTCCAAGACCCAGATCGATCAGCTCATCCAGGCGGGGCGTGAGATGTTCATCTCTCACCTAACGAAGGACGGCTTCCCGATCGTCACCGTGCATCTGTACTGCCTGCTGGACGGGGAGATGTGGAGCACATCGGTGAAGGGGCGGGCGAAGGAGAAAGCATACCGGCGGGATCCGCGCTGCGCGCTGTGCATCTCGTCGAGCGGCCTCAAGCTCCCGTTCGGTGGTGGAATCTGCATCAAGGCGCGCCCGCAAATCGTCGAAGAGCGGGCGTGTGTGGAACGGGTCTGTCGGGCACACAGCCAGCGCTACTACGCGAAGGAAGAAGGTCAGGAGCTGCTGTTCAAGCTGCTCTATACACCCAACCGCGTAGCGATCCGCTTCCAGATCCTCAAGATCATCAGTTGGGCCAACGTTGGCGTACGGCGGAGCTAGCGAAGTGAGGCGAGCCGGAGCGGGGCGAGCGACTCATGTCCAGTGCGGGTGACATCTGGGTTGTCGCTGAGACCGACGGCGAACGACTGCAGGACGTGACGCGGGAGGTCCTCTGCGATGCGCGCGAGCAAGCTGACACGATCGGGGGGCTGGTGACCGGCATCGTGTTTGGGCCGCTCGGCACTGACATCGTATCGGAGCTCGGGCATTACGGCGCCGATCGCGTGCTGCTTGCAGCTGGCAGCTCCGAGCACGCCCGCTCCACCGAGCGCTGCGCCGGCGTTCTCGCCCAGGCGCTGGAGCGTGACACGCCGCGACTGGTCCTGTTCGGAGCTACCACGCGCGGCCGGGAGATCGCTAGCCGTGTTGCGGCAGTGCGGCACGTGGGGTTGGCAAACGACTGCAACTGGGTCCGCCTCAATGCCGCGGGTGGCATTGAGGCGGCTCGGATCGTGTACGGCGGCAAGGTGTACGCGCGGGTGCGGCTCACGTCGAGGCCGGCCCTGGCCACCCTGCGGCCTGGTGCCGGGGGCGTCGGCCGGCCGGCGCCCCGGCAGCCGCGAGTGGATCAGCTGCCGCCGCTGGCAAGTGTGCCTGCCCGTGTTGAGCACGTGGCGTTCATCCCAGCCGATCCGCACACGGTTCACATCACGGAGGCCGAGCGCATCGTCGCCGTCGGCCGCGGCGTCGGCGCGCGCGAGCATCTCGAGCTGTACCAACAGCTCGCAGACCGGCTCGGCGCGGCGCTCGCGGCGTCACGGCCGCTCGTTGACGCCGGCTGGCTGTCGTTCGACCGGCAGGTTGGGCAGACCGGACACATCGTTGCTCCGCGCCTGTACATCGCCGCCGGGATTTCCGGGGCCAGCCAGCATACATTGGGTATGAAGTCGTCACAGTGCGTCGTCGCGATCAATCGCGACAAGAACACCGAGATTTTTAAGCTTGCCGACCTGAAGGTGCTGGCAGACCTGATCACCCTGCTGCCGGCGTTGCTGCGAGAGCTGGACACACGGCACACCGCATGACTGCGCAACCCGGCCGTACCATTTTGGAGAACATCCCGCAGTGGCTGGAGGTCGCCATGTATTTGGCCACCTTGGGCGCGGGGACCGTGGCGGCGGTTCAGGTGTTCCTCCACGTACGCCGGTGGACGCGTGGCGGCAAGGAAGTGCGACTGCTGCCGTTGGGCGAGCGCCTGCGCGACTTTGCCCGCCGTGGCGTAGCGCAACGCGACATTGCTGCGTCTGACCGTCTGGCCGGTGCGATGCACCGGCTGATTTTCTGGGGTTTCGTCGTGCTGTTCGTTGCCACCCTGCTGACCGCCCTCGAGCACAACCTGGGCATTCGGCTGCTGCACGGTACCTTCTACTTGTTCTTTGCCTTCGCCGCCGATCTGTTCGGCTTGCTGTTCATGGGCGGCCTCCTCCTCGCGATCTACCGCCGCTACGTCGCACAGCTCGCCACGCTCAGCTACCGGCGTCGCGGCGACATGGCCGCGTTGGGCTGGCTGTTCCTGGTTGGACTGACCGGGTTCGGCCTCGAAGGGGCGCGCATCGGTATGCAGGGGTGGCCGGGATACGAGCGCCTCTCCTTCGTCGGTTGGCAAAGTGGGCTCCTGATGTCCCCCTTCGTCCCGCCTGATGCCTGGCGCACGCTGCATCGCGTCTTGTGGGGAATCCACGTCAGTACCGTTGTCGGCCTGTTCGTCTCGCTCCCCTTCACGCGACTGCTACACATGTTCGCTGCTCCGGCAAACATTCTTCTGCGGGCGCGTCCGCTCGGCGCCGTGAGACCCATCGCCAGCGGACCTGCAGAGCCACTGTCCCCGCACGACGCGCCGCAGGACTTGATCGAGTCGTTCACCTGGAAGCAGTTGCTTGAGCTCGACGCCTGCACCAGCTGTGGCCGTTGCACGGCGGTGTGCCCGGCCACAGCGAGCCGAAAGCCGCTCTCCCCGATGCTGATTCTTCAGCACTTGCGGGAGGAACTACGGACCGGGCGTAACGGCATCGGCGTCATTGGTCATGTGATCGATCCGAACGAGCTGTGGTCGTGTACGACCTGCGCTGCGTGCGAGGAGATCTGCCCGATTTCGATCAACCACATCGACCGCATCGTCGATCTGCGCCGGGTTCTGGTGGAGCGGGGCGAGATCCAGCCAGCTGCGGCGCGGGCACTGGAGAGCATGCTGGACAAAGGGAACCCGTGGGACGACGTGCCTAGTGAGCGCGCGCAGTGGGCACAGCAGCTAGGCGTCCGGGTTTTGCGCGACGGCGAGTCCTGCGACACCATCTACTGGGTGGGTTGCGCCGGTGCCTACGACGAGCAGGGACGCAAGGTGTCGGAGGCGGTGCTCACGTTGCTCAAGCGCGCCGGCGTCGACTTTGGGATCTTGGGAACGCAGGAGCGTTGCAGCGGCGATTTGGCACGCCGCATCGGCGAGGAGGGGCTGTTTACCGAGCTGGCATGCCGGAACACGGCCACCCTGCGCTCCCACAACCCACGGCGCGTCGTGACGCACTGCCCGCACTGCCTGAACACGTTTCGCCACGAGTATGCGCTCTACGGCATCGAGATCGTGCATCATTCAGTCTTGTTGCGGCAGCTCGTCGCCGATGGGCGGCTGGTGCCACGACGAGACGTTCCCCAGCACGTCACGTTTCACGATCCCTGCTACCTCGGGCGGTACAACGGCATCTACGAGGCCCCGCGGGAGATGCTGGCCGCCATTCCGCAGACGGTCATGACAGAGCTGCCACGGAGCCGGGCGCAGTCGTTCTGCTGCGGTGGTGGTGGTGGCCAGGTGCTGTTCGACGTCAAAATCGGCGAACGGGTTCCCAACCTCCGCTTTGCCGAAGCCGAGCAACTGGGAATCGACGTGATCGCAACGGCCTGCCCGTTCTGCAAAATCATGCTGGTCCCGGTTCCCGCCGAGCGCCGCCTCGAGGGCAAGATCGCGGTGAAAGACGTCGCCGAGTTGCTGGCGGAGGCGTGCGTATGAACGGGAGATCCCGTGTCACGTGGCTGGACACGGCATGCCCCGCCTCGACCGGTTGCGGCAGCACATGAGGCGGCAGCGGATGAACATCGTGGCGTGCGTCAAGCAGGTCCTCGATAGC
>JBHHYR010000067.1:0-16912 GCA_046757585.1 Binatia bacterium
ATTCGCTCCCTGGAAATCGACTCCTACGGCTTCGACGACAAGGGCCGTGGACTTTCGGCACCGGACCGGCCGGCACTCGAGGCCCGGCTGCGGGTCGCGCACGCTCACCGCCTCTGGGACATCGCCGACGCCTATCGCCAGGGCCTGACCACCGAGCAGCTTTACGGGTTGACACGCATCGATCCGTGGTTCCTGGACAACATCAGGCAGATTGTAGCGCTGGAGCAGCGGATCCGTAGCGGCGCTGGCCCGGCTGGCGGCGCAACGGGACCTATCCCAGCCGCCACGTTGCGGGCTGCCAAGCAAGGCGGATTCTCGGACGTCCGTCTGGCCGAGCTCACCGGTCAGACCGAAGCGGCGATCCGCGAGCTGCGGCTGCGCAACGGCATCACCCCTGTCTACAAGATGGTCGATACGTGCGGCGCGGAGTTCTCCGCGCATACACCCTATCTGTACTCGACCTATGACACGGAAGACGAGTCCCGCGTGACGGGGCGCAAGAAGGTGATGATCTTGGGGGGCGGGCCGAACCGGATTGGGCAGGGCATCGAGTTCGACTACTGCTGCGTCCACGCTGCCTTTGCGCTGAAAGAGGACGGCTTCGAAACCATCATGGTGAACTGTAATCCCGAGACCGTGAGCACCGACTATGACACCTCGGATAAGCTGTACTTCGAGCCACTCACGCTGGAGGATGTGCTCAGTATAGTCGAACATGAACGCCCCGATGGAGTGATCGTGCAATTCGGCGGCCAGACGCCACTGAAGCTGGCGGTGCCGTTGGAACGCGCGGGGGTCCCCGTCCTGGGCACGTCGCCGGACGCGATCGACCGTGCTGAGGACCGCGAGCGTTTCGCACAGCTGCTGGCGGCGCTCAATTTGAAACAGCCGCCCAACGGTGTTGCGCTCGAGGTCGAGCAAGCGGTGCGCGTGGCGGCACGTCTGAGCTATCCGGTGCTACTCCGCCCGTCGTATGTCTTGGGCGGGCGGGCGATGGAGGTCGTCTACGATGAAGAGAGCTTGCGGACCTATATGGGCCGGGCGCTCGACGCTGCGCCGCAGCGCAGCATTCTGATCGACAAGTTCATCGATGATGCGATCGAGCTGGACGTGGATGCGGTCAGTGACGGCAGGCGGGTGGTCATCGGCGGTATCATGGAACACATCGAGCACGCGGGTGTGCACTCGGGAGACAGCGCCTGTTCGTTGCCGACCAAATCGATCCCCGACGCGGTGCTGGCAGAGATTCGCCGTCAGACGCGGGCCCTGGCCCTGGAGATCCAAGTGGTCGGCTTGATGAATGTTCAGTTCGCGGTCAAAAACGGCGCCGTGTACATCTTGGAAGTCAATCCGCGTGCCTCGCGCACGGTTCCGTTCGTGAGCAAGGCTATCGGTGTACCGCTGGCCAAGGTGGCGGCGCGTGTGATGGCTGGGCGGACGCTGGAGGAGATCGGCTTCACCGCGGAAATCGTGCCACGGCACGTGTCGGTCAAAGAAGCTGTGTTCCCGTTCGCCAAGTTCCCGGGGGTCGACACTTTGCTCGGTCCGGAGATGAAATCCACCGGTGAAGTCATGGGAATCGGACCATCGTTTGGGGGCGCGTTTGCCAAGGCGCAGATCGCCGCCGGCACGGTTCTGCCGGAAGCCGGAGCGGTATTCATTAGCGTACGCGACGAAGACAAAGCGCCGGTCCTAGCGCCGGCCCGGCGGTTGGCAGGTGCGGGGTTTGCGCTGATCGCGACGCGCGGCACGGCCACTTACCTGCGGCGGCATGGGCTGCAGGCCGCGACGATCAACAAGGTAGCCGAAGGCAGCCCGCATGTGGTGGATGCCATACAGCGTGGTAGTATTGCCATGGTGATCAACACACCGCGGGGCCGTGGATCCAACCTCGATTCCTTCGCCATTCGCCGCTGCGCTCTCGAATGCCATGTGCCGTATTTCACCACTGTGGCCGGCGCGGAAGCGGCGGCCGAGGGAGTCGAGCTGTTACAGCGGGAGGCCTTGGCAGTCTGCCCGCTGCAGGAGCACCATCGCCGTGCCCGAGAACACACAGCTGCAAATACCTGCGCCGCCTCGGCATAAGGCACGGCTGACTGGGGGCGGTAGCACGGCGCTCGACGCCTTCCTGGCGGCCGTCTCGGCACCGCTCAGCTTTCTTGCCGCCGCCGCTGCTGCGGCACCCCGCACACGCGTGCCCGCTCGGGCGCTGGCACACCGTGGGCGGGTGCTGCTCCAGCGGTTGAGTAACAGCCGCCAGCGCAGCGACTTGCAGGCGCTCTGTGACGAACTGATTGCCCTCGATGCCGCCCTCCCTGTGCAGCGCCACGCCCATGTCGAGCGGTGCCGTGTCCTGGTCGACCGCATTCGCCGCGGCAGCCCGGAGGACGTACCGCCGTATCGCAGCAGTTCCAGCCCGGCCGCCGAGGATCTACAGGCGCTTGCACAGCCCGTCCAGTTCGTCCCGGGGGTGGGGCCACGACTGGCCGAACAACTGAAGAAGTTCGGTATCGGCACGGTGGAAGATCTGCTGTATCACCTGCCGTTTCGTTACGAGGATCGCCGGACCCTAAGCAAGATTCGCCAGTTGCGCGCTGGAGAAGTCGCGAGCGTCGTGGGTGAGATCACGCATTTGGCCGAACGCCATGTCGGCCGCGCGCAGCGTCGGATTCTCGAAGGCGTACTCCGCGATGACACGGGCCTGCTGGCGCTGACGTGGTATCACCAGGTGACCTACTTTCGGCAGCGCTACCAGGTCGGGCAACGCTGTCTCGTCCACGGCAAGGTCGAAGGGGATGCAGCGGGGCAGAAACGCATGGTGCACCCCGAGGTCGATCTGAGCGCGGATCCGGAGGGGCAGGGGATCCTACCTGTGTACAACAAACCAACGACGGTACATGTCGGTGTGATGCGCAGGCTCGTTCAGCGCGCGGTGGCCGAGTGGGGCCCGCGCCTGCCCAGCGTGCTGCCGCAGAGGGTGGTGCGAGCCGCGGGGGTCACTGATCTGCAGCAGGCGATGCGGCGGATCCACCAGCCCCAGCGCGACGCGGACATCGAACGGCTCAACGCGTTGCGTTCGATCGGCCATCGCTCGCTGGTGTTCGACGAGCTGTTCTTCCTCCAGCTCGGGATGGCCTTGCGGCGGCGGGCTGTCGCGGTGGAATCCGGCCTCGCACTGCCGCTGCGGGGGACGCTGACGCAGCGGTTGCGCGCGCTGCTTCCCTTTCGCTTGACCCGCGCCCAGCAACGGGTGCTGCAGGAAATCTATGCCGACATGGCGCAGCCGCACCCGCTGCATCGGCTGGTGCAGGGCGATGTCGGCAGCGGCAAGACGATCGTTGCCCTGTTCGCCGCGCTGGTGGCCATCGAAAACGGCTACCAGGCTGCGTTCATGGCACCCACGGAGTTGCTGGCAGAGCAGCACTCCGCGACGATCCGGGATGCCACGACCGCGCTCGGCCTCGAGACGGTGCTGCTGACGAGCGAGCTGACGCGGGCGCAGCGACGGGATGTTCATCAGCGCATCCGGTCGGGTGACGTGCAGCTCGCGGTGGGAACACACGCGCTGATTCAGGAGGGAGTCACTTTCAAAGCGCTCGGCTTGGGTGTCATCGACGAGCAACACCGCTTCGGCGTGCTGCAACGAGCGGCGCTGCGCCGGCTTGGCGCACCTGGCGAGGTCGCCCCGGACATCCTGCTGATGACGGCGACACCGATTCCGCGGACACTGGCGATGGCGGTCTACGGTGACCTGGACATCTCGACGCTCGACGAACTGCCTCCGGGCCGGCAGCCGGTACGCACCCTCCTGCGGCACGAAGGTGAGCGCCCGGCGGTGTACGACCTTGTCAAGCGCCAGCTGGACCAAGGTCGACAGGGATACGTCGTCTATCCGCTGGTGGACGACTCGGATGCTCTGGCGTTGCGCGCCGCGACCACTATGGCGCAGGAGCTGGCACGAACCGTCTTCGACGGCTACCGCGTGGGGCTGGTGCACGGCAGGATGAAGGGCGCTGAAAAGGATGCCGTGATGCGCCGCTTCAAAGCGGGCGACGTCCAACTGCTCGTCAGCACGACGGTGATCGAGGTCGGCATTGATGTGCCGAATGCGACCGTCATGGTGGTGGAACATGCGGAGCGTTTCGGGCTGGCGCAATTGCATCAGCTGCGCGGCCGAGTCGGCCGAGGCACCGACGCGGCCCTCTGTATCCTGCTCACGCCGTTCCATCGTGGCGCGGAGGCGCGCCGCCGCCTCCAGGCACTGGCAGCCACCCAGGACGGCTTCAAAGTCGCGGAGGTCGACCTCGAGCTGCGCGGTCCCGGCGAGCTGCTGGGAACGCGGCAGTCGGGCCTGCCGGACTTCCGGGTCGCCAACTTGATCCGGGATCGCCGTCTCCTCGACGAAGCGCGTGCGGCGGCCGACGCCTGGCTGCGCGCGGATCCACGATTGGAGCGACCGGAATCACGCGCCCTTCGGGCCGTGCTGGTGCACCGTTGGGCGGGCCGCCTCGAGTTGGCCGAGATCGGGTAAGGTGCCGGAAGCAGCCGCTGTCGCCCGACCGGCACACCCGCGCGCCGAGGTGCGGGTGTGGTGAACGGAGAGCTTTTCCTGAGGAGCGTCGCCTGGGGCGCTCTCGTCCTCGTCGTCGGTGCAAGCCGCGGCGTGCCGGCGGGCAACCCGGAACGCGGGAAAACCGTGTTTACACTCGCGGCAGGCTGTAGCTGTCATACCTCCCAGGAGGGGCCCGTCGGTGCGGGCGGCGGTGAGGTGCCTACCCCGTTCGGCACGTTCTATGGCCCGAACATCACGCCGGATGTCGAGACCGGTATCGGAAGTTGGACGACGGCGGAGATCGATGCGGCCATCCGTGGCGGTTGGGTGAAGGGAAAGGGCGCGGAGGCGCCGGCGATGCCGTACTATCGATACGCCGGGATGGCTGCTGCGGATGCGCGTGATCTGATCGCGTATCTGCGTTCCCTCCCGCCGGTGCGGCGCCCAAACCGGCCGCACGAGGTGCGCATCCCCCTGGCTCGCTGGGCGTACCGGGGCTGGCGCTTGTTATTCTTTCGCCGGCCGGTACCGCCCACCACGGCTCCACCGGCTGGTGCGGCGCGCGGGCGCTACCTCGTCGATCACGTGGCCATCTGCGGCGACTGCCATACACCACGCAACCGGCTCGGAGCGCCGAACCACGCCTTGTACCTCGCGGGTACCACCCATGGTCCGGATGGGCGGGTGGTCCCTAATATCACCCCCGACCCGACGGGCATCGGCGACTGGGATACGGGTGACATCGTCAACCTGCTCACGCTCGGCATGATGCCGAACTTCGACAACGTGCAGGGGCTCATGGCCACCGTCGTGGACGGCAAGGCCGGAGGCCCGGGTTACGCCCGCGCGCCACAGAGAGATCTGCGTGCCATCGCCGAGTACCTGAAATCGGTGCCTCCGATTGACAACGTGGTGGACGACAAGTAGCAGCAAGGGAAACGTCGAAGGAGGTTGTATGGGGACGCGATGGATCGTTGGAGGAACGGCGCTACTGGGAATGTTCGGGCTCGCAGTGGCGAGCGCCCATATGAAGTCCACGGAGCTGCCCGCTGGGCCTATCCGTGAGCGGCACGAGCTGATGGAAGGCATCGGCAAGAACGCGAAGCTCATCGGTACCGCATTGAAGACGGGCCAGTTCGGCCCCGTGGCTGGGGCGGCGGAGAACATCCACGCCAGCGCAGCCAAGATCACAGGCCTGTTTCCGCCTGGCAGCGCACACCCGAAGTCGCGTGCGAAGCTCGAAATCTGGAAGGATTGGCCCAAGTTCGAGGCCAACGCAAAGGAACTTGCAACCCTGGCGGGGGCCCTCGCCACCACGGCGAAGAACGGCGGAGAAGTGCCCGCTGCCGCAAAAAAGATGTTCGGGGTGTGCAAGAGCTGCCACGAGCAGTTTCGCAAGCCGGAAGAAAAGAAGAAGGAAAAGACGTGATCGGCCTCCCGGCGGGCGTCGAGCACCCCGCCTCGCCGCGGGGATATCAGGCGGCGAGGGCTGAGCCATGCGGATTCAGGCGCGTCTGGATCGTGGAAACCAGCGGGGCACCTGCCGGCAGTAACGCTCGTACTGCCCGTCGAACCGGTCACGCAGCTCAGGCTCTTCCACGTAGACAACCATGAGGTGCCCGAGAGCCGTAATCACTGCGGCATAGAGGAAGATCCCTACGCTGGAGAAGTACATCGCCTCGCCCCAGATGACAGCTATCTCCGCTGCCATGATTGGGTTCCGGATCACCCGGAAGGGCCCGCTCGTCACCAGATGGCGTGGGGCATCGAGGGGAAACGGTGTGCCACGGCCCCGCCGACTGAACACGTCGAGGCACAGGAGCCACACTGCGATACCGGCAACGAAAAGCGTACCGCCAACGGCGGTTCCGAGCCCGAGAAGAAGCGGCACTCTTGCAGGCAATAGCGCGTGGCTGGCCCAGGGCAGCGCGACCATGAAGATGGCAAAGAAGAGCACAGCGTTGAGGAGTGATTTGCCCCACAGCAGTGGTGTGCTGTCGGTCGTGCTTGGTCGAATGCTGCGAGTGGCCACGGTGCGTCGGTGGGTCTAATAGCGCCGCGGATGCGGCTCAGGGGGGTACACAGTGTGACCACCGGCGATCAGCCGGCTGCGGAGGTGCTGGCAAGCGATGCGCATGCTTGGGGTGCGGACGGCGGGCAAACGGTGCACCGGGAACATCGCTTCCTTTATAGCCCATCCCGGACGGCAAATGTCCAGGCTCAAGCAGGCGCATGCCGCGACCCTGGTCATGAGGCCAACCATCTTGCTACGATTCGGGCAGCCTGGCGGGTAGCATGGCTGTAGGGATGTCCCGTCAAGCGGAGACCTTGTACCGCAGAGCCCTGTGCAGCTTGCAGGACGCCGTCGATCTGATCCGTCCGGACGACACGCTGGCGGCTCCCATTGTCACCGGCCAGCCAACGGCGTTTCTGACCGCGCTGGCAGAACGAAGCGACTACCGGAACTTGACGATCTTTACGGGCCTGATCACCGAGCCCTACGCCGTCTTACAACGGCCCGGTGTGCGGCTGATCAGCGGCTTCTACGGCCCGATCGAGCGCATGCTCAAGGCGGCTGGTGCCAAGGTACAGTATCTGCCTGCGGACTTTCTCGGCTGGGAGCGGTACGCGGCCCTGGTCCGGCCGCGGGTTGTGGTGTCCGCTCTGGCACCGATGGACGCACGAGGATTCCTGAGCTTCGGCTTGCACGCGGGCGCATCGTTCAATGCCTTTCTGGAAGCGGCGCGCGACCCGGAGCGCCTGGCCATCGGTGAGGTCAATCGTCAGATGCCGCATGTGCTCGGCCTGCACCGCTATGGTGGCCATCGCATCCATGTTTCCGAGGTCGATCGCCTGGTCGAGTCAGAGCGCTCCGTGTTCGTGTTGCCGGAGACGCGGGTCACCAAAGAGGATAGAGCGATCGCCCGACACGTCGAGGCACTCATCGACGACGGGGCGACCTTACAGATTGGCATCGGCGCGGTTCCCAATATCGTGGCGCAGTTGCTGGCAGCTGGTACGAAGGGGGATTTCGGAATTCACACTGAGATGATGGTCGATGGCATCATGCAGCTGCATCGCGCCGGCAAGATCGCCAATCACAAAGGAGTGTACGACGGCTTCTCGGTTGCGACCTTCGCCGCTGGCAGCAGAGAGCTGTATCGATGGATGGATCGCAACCCCGAGATCCGGATGCTGCCGGTCGCGCAGGTGAATGACCCGGCCATTATTCGTCGCAACCGCCGCATGGTCAGCATCAACGGTGCCTTGGGCGTAGACCTGTCGGGCCAGGTCATGGCCGACACGTTGGGTCCCCGCCAATACTCGGGGGTCGGTGGTCACGAGCTGTTCGTCATCGGGGCGCACGATAGCCGAGGCGGCAAGAGTATCATCTGCCTGCACGCGACGGCGCAGGTTGACGGCAAGACCATTTCCACCATCGTGCCGAGCCTGCCTGTGGGGACGCGCATCACCACACCGCAGCATCATGTCCAGTACATCGTCACCGAGCATGGTGCCGCCGATTTGGGACTGCTGACGGACAGCGAGCGGGCGCAAGCTCTGAGCGAGATCGCGCACCCGGATTTTCGTGACGAGTTGCGCACTGCGGTCCGTGGAATGACGTAGATGGGTGCGCTTGCGGCCTGGCGCGAGACGAAGCGGCACGCGTATGCGTGAGCTCGTCGATATGTGGGGCAACACGCGCATGGTCGTCCTCACGGCCATGAGCGCGTCGCTGTACGCGGCCATCTTGATTCCGTTCAAGGTGCTGCCGATCATTCCTGGGGTGACGGAATTCCGCCCGGCCAATGCGGTGCCCGTGGTGTGCTCCTTCCTGTTCGGGCCAGCTGGAGCGTGGGGAGCAGCCATCGGCAACGTCATCGGTGACTTCTTCGGTGGTATCGGGCCGGGGGACCTGTTCGGATTCGCCGGCAATTTACTCTACGGCCTCATCCCCTACAAAGCGTGGGAGGCGCTGAGCGATCGGGACCCGGTACCGCGGACGCCGGGCGCCTGGCTCGCCTTTGCCGGCGTCGTGTGTCTAGCAAGTGCCGCCTGCGCACTCACCGTCGGATGGGGCATCAACCTGCTGGGCTTCGTGCCGTTCTCCGTATTGGGGAACATCATCCTCCTCAACAATTTCGTCGTGGCGGTGGTCCTGAGCCCATTCTTGCTGGCAGTGATCTATCCGCGCGTCAAGCGCGCCCGGCTCTTGTACCGCGATATCGTGCCCTTCCCGACGGCACCTCGCCGATCACGCTCGGGGCGCCGGCTGGGCCTGGCGCTCGCAACGGCGGCCACCGTTGGCGGCATGGTGTTCGGCAATATGTTGTCGGCCGGGTCGGTCCAGCTCCCGTTCCTGGCTCACCTCGGAGTGGAGACAGCGACCGGCGCAGCGAACGTGGGGCTCGGCCTTCTACCGCTGATCGCGTTGCTGCTGATTGGCGTCGCCCTCATGTAGCGTGACCCTCCCCGGTAGCAACGAGGCGATTCGCCTGGACCACCTCTCGTTCCGCTACGCGGATCACGACGGCCTGGCGTTGTGCGATGTCTCTCTGTCGGTGGGGCGTGGGGAGATGGTGGTGGTGATGGGTGCAACCGGCGCAGGGAAGACGACCCTGGCGAAGTGTCTCAACCGCACGGTTCCGGCCTTTCAGTCGGGCATGCTGTGCGGTGAGATAGCCATCTGCGGCCGCGTGTTGCAGGATGAAGGGGTAGCGGATCTCGCTGGGGTGGTCGGATTGGTGTCACAGGATTTCGAGGCCCAGCTGTTCGCGACCAATGTGGTGCAGGAGGTCGTCTTTGGCATGGAGCAGCTCGGCGTCTCCCCCTGGGAGATGCAGCAGCGTGTTCATGCGGCATTGCAGGCCGTGGGGCTGTTGGGTTTCGAGCACCGCGACCCCGCCACACTCTCGGGCGGCGAGAAGCAGCGGCTGGCGATCGCAGCGACGCTGGCGCTGCAGCCGCGTATTCTGGTCTTCGACGAACCGACGACCGATCTGGATCCCCTGGGTAAGCGGGAGATCTTCGCGGTGCTCGGCAGCATGCGGCGGCAGGGATACACGCTGGTTGTGATCGAACATGAAGCTGCCGCCGCGGACGAGGCCGACCGGGTCATCGTGATGAGCGCGGGACGCATTGTCATTGATGACCTGCCGGAGCGTGTCCTGGCACAGGTGGACTTCCTTTTCGCACATGGAGTGCGCCCGCCGGACCTGTGTCGGCTCGCCGCGACGCTCCACCTGGAGCCTGCTCCACGCTCGGTGAGTGACGCGGCGGCGGTGCTCCGCGGGGCAGGGGCCGCGCGGGGATCAGCGGCGGTGCGATGGACGGAGGTCGGAACGGGATCCTCACCGCCTAGCGGTCATCAAGTGCAAGCAGGTGCTGCAGCGGCGGCCACGGCGCCAGTGTTGGTGGCGGTGGAGGAGATCGATTTCGGCTATGAACCGGGGACACGGGCGCTGGCGGACGTTTCCTTGACTATCCGTGAGGGTGAGTTCCTTGCCTTGATCGGGCAGAACGGCTCGGGCAAGACGACGTTGGCCAAGCAGCTCAATGGGCTCCTGCAGCCGACCGCCGGGCGAGTCCTGCTCGGCGGGACGGACCTGCGCGAACTCCCGGTCAACCGTGTCGCAGCGGAGGTTGGCTATGTTTTTCAGAACCCGGACCATCAGATTTTCGCAGCGACTGTCGAGGAGGAGGTTGGGTTCGGGCCCCGCAATTTCGGCCTCTCGCGTGCGGAAGTCGCCGAGCGGGTTCACTTCGCGATCGAGGCCGTCGGCTTGCTCGGCCTCGAACGGGAAGATCCGTTCCTCTTAAGCAAGGGGCATCGACAGCGGCTCGCCGTCGCCTCCCTGCTGGCGCTGCGCCCGCGCCTACTCATCTTGGACGAGCCAACCACCGGCTTGGATTACGCCGAGCAGCGTCGCATGATGGATCTGTTGGGACGCTTGCATCGCCAAGGGCTCGCGGTCGTGGTCATCACGCACAGTCCTTGGGTGGTTGCCGAGTACGCCCATCGGGCTGTCCTGTTGTGTACGGGACGCATCGTATTCGACGGTCCGCTGCGCGCACTGTTTGCGGAGGAGGCCTTGCTGGCCGGTGCCCACTTCCGGGCGCCCGATGTCACTCGCCTCGGGCGTTATTTCGGTTGGACTCCTCTGTCCGTGGAAGAGTTCGTTCGCTCGATGGGAAGCTGAGCACGTGCCGTTGTTTCTCTACATAGATCGGCCCACGGCTCTCCATCGCCTCAACCCAATCGCGAAGGTCTTGGGCATGCTCTGCCTGTTCGTTGCAGCGTTTGTCGGCCAGGAGCCGCTGGCTCTCCTCCCCCTGGCCGGCGCCATCGCCGTCCTGATCGTGCAGGCGGGTGCCTTCCAAAACGTACGGCGGCTGCGCGTGCTGTTCATCCTCGTCTTCATCATGACCTTCCTCATCTGGAGCTTGTTCTTCCGTGGGGGGGTGGCGGTCGTCAGCTGGGGCCCGGTCCGCATCAGTGGGGCTGGGTGCCGCTTCGCGCTGGGCATGGCCATCAAGCTTGACATCTTCCTTGGCGTCGGCGTCCTGTTTCTGTCGACCACGAAGATCGAGGAGTTTGCATACGCGCTCACGCGGGTGGGCGTACCGTACAAGCTGGGCTTCACGATGACGCTGGCGTTCCGCCTGGTCCCCGTCTTCCTGGAGGCCGCGATGACGGTAGTGGAGGCACAGCGGTGCCGCGGCTTCAACTTTGACGAAGGCAATCTCGTACAGCGCATGCGACGGTACGTCCCGGTCATCGTCCCGGTATTCATCGGCGCGCTGCGGAAAGCTGACGGAATGGCCATGGCGCTTGAGGCGCGTGGGTTCCAGGCGCGCCGGCCGCGTACCACGTTCGAGCAATTCTCCTTCGGGGCTGGGGACACCATTGCGTTGCTTCTCACGGCGGCAGCCGCGGCAGGTTATGTGGCCTTGTGGTGGCGTGGTGCCGCGACCGTCCTGCCGGCGTAAAATCGTCGGCGAGGCTGCCACTTGCTGCCCGAACGATGCGCGGCTCGGCCCAGCCAGCGAGTGCGAGTGCCGGTCCGGGAGGCGTGCCCGGCGGCAGTGCGGTGCAGAAGCGAATCGTGACCTGTCGCCCCGCGAACGGGCTGAGTGCGACCCGCAATGGCCCGCGGGGCTTTCCGAGGGGCTGTGGTGCCGAGTACAGGACCACCGGGGGCGCCGGCCGTGCGCGTAGACTGATTTCGAAAGTCGCGCCCGTCAGTGCGGGCACGAAGTCAGGATTTCCCGGCTTCTGTGTCCACGCGACGGGGTTGAGCATGGGCGTCGTGGAGATCACCTCGCCGGTCGCGACAGCATGCGTGGTGGTGAAGCAGGTCCAGGCGTCGCGCTGTTCCACGGTGGAGGTGACCACCCGATACATCATCCAGCTGGTGCGTGCTATCTTGGGGGGACGATTCAGCGGCAGGGGCGTGACCCGGTCTGCCAGTTGCAACTCGGGGCGGAGTTCGTCGAAGTTGTCCCAGAGGTCGATCACGGTGCGCTCCGGCAGACGCGGTTTCGCCAGCGGCTTGAGGATGACCGCGGTCGGACTGATGACCTTTGTGACACGGAAGTCCGTGCTCAGCGTATGGGCTAACTGCGGTGCGTACCGCGTGATCGGGCTCGGCAGGGTGGGGAACAATTTTGGATTGTACACGACCTGGCTGACGCCCTGAAGGGCGCGGCTCATCTGGGCGTCATCGGCGGGGCCGAGCAAGGCCGGCATGACCAGGTCGAAGGCGATGGGAACGGGGCGGTCAGTCAGAAAGTAGTAGAGCGGTTGGGCGCGCAGGAAAAGAATACGCGCATCTCTCGGCTGGGCGTGAAGGTACGAGAGGAGCCGGGTTGTGTTTTCCGCTTCGGCCTGCGGGGCAAACAGGCGCCCGCGCCCCGTGTCGATCGGCACCCGATACGCAGCAAAGACAGCAGCGGTGGCGAGGAGGCCACCACCGAACCACAGCGCACAGAGCGCACGCACGCCACGCGCGGCCCAGGCCGAGCGGCCGGCAAAGGGGACGACGACCACGACGCAGACAATGAGCAGCGGTGGGGATACGTTCATCAAGTGAATCCAGTCGGCTCGATACAACATGCTCGTGTACGCCGCCGCCGCCAGCATGACGATGAGCACTAGCCGGCTCCAGTCTGCGCGCGACATGTCTCTCCCGAATGCGCCCAGGCTACGTACCAGCCCGGCAGCCATCGCGAGCAGGGGAGTAAAGTAGACTGCCTTCACGGCAAGGCCGATCGACAGGAAAAGGGGAGGAAAGATGATTGGAAGGCGGCGCTCGAAGGAGAGGTGAAACAGCGGGGCGGGGAAGTATGTCAACAACACTCCTCCCAGGTCGTCCGGGCGGTAGACCCAGGGTAACGGTATAATGGGAAGTTGTCGCAGGTAGCGGAGATCCAGGAGGACGCGGTTGGTGAGGTCGCCGAGCGTACCCCTGGTAGCGTAAAAGGCGATTAATGCGAGGACTGGCGGCAGGGTGCCGACGCACATCACGGCACCATACGTGATGAGCTGACGCAGCCAGCGCTGGCCATTCCTCAATGCGTCCAGCAGCATGGCACCGGCTAGTGTGACACCGAGAAACACGGCGAGGTTTTGCTTGGTAATGAGAGTCAGGCCCACGCCGCAACCTGCCGCTGCAAGCCAGCGCCGCCGATGCGTCGAGAAGAACCGCAGCATGGAGAGGGTTGAAAGAAGCCAGAAGAGCATCGCGATCTGCGAGTAGTTCACGACGGTCCAGAACGGGAACGCCAGGGCTTTGATTGTCAGGAAGGCCAGTGCGCCCAGGAACGCCTCGCGCGATCCGATGAAGTGGCGCAAGATCTGGTGCCCGAGAAGAGTGCACAAGACGAACACGACCGCCTCGACGATGCGGCCGACCAGTAGGCTGGGGCCGAACAGGTCGAACAATACACGTATCAGCTCGTAGGTGAATGGTGGAAGGAACGTCACCCGGTCGCGGTACAATAGCTCCCCGTGGTGCAACCCGTTTGCAATCGCAAGAATCGATCCTTCATCGTAGAAGGAAATGCCCCGATTCAGGAAGGGGATCTGGGTTACTGTGCTCACCAGCGCAAGCACTGCCAGCGCGGCCCGGTCGCCGAGGGACCGCACTGTGATGCCTGGCGGTGCAGCCGCCTGGCCCTTCGCCCCGGCTTGGGTGGGTAAACCGTTCCTCCGCAGAGTACCGTGGTACGCGTGACTGCGAGGCATCATGGAAGCTGCATGCTCCCGGGGTTCCGGCTAATTTGTGCCCCCTCCACGCCGCTTCATTGCGTGCGAGTGACCAGCAAAGCGGCGCGGCGCGCCCAGCTCCGTAAGGCGAGCGTGCCTAGGATGTAGATCAACAGCGCCAGGACGAAGAGGTTCCGGAATCCCAGCGAGATCGCCACAATGACTGCTAGCGTGGTCCCGATCACGGAACAGCAGCCGTTGATGGCCCACGCCCAGGGGACGTATGCCGGGGCAGCCCGGCCGACCAGTCGGAGACCCAAGGGGAAGAACCGTCCCATCGCAAGCCCGAACGGCGCCAGCAGTACCACCGTGAGCATGATCCGCCAGGGCAAGGGTATCGTGAGCGCCGCTTGAATCAGCTGAGGGTAGATCCATACGAGGAGCAAGACGAGAGCGGTGAAGTAGCCGAGGCAGCGGGTAATCGCAGCCGTCAAGCCGGCGTCTGCTACGCGTTGCGTGTGTAGGCTGCCGATGCCGGAACACACCAGCAACACGGCGAGCACGCAGGAAAGCGCATACGTGGGGTAGCCCAGAAAGAGCGTGAACTCCTGAATGAGGCCGATTTCAATGAAGATGAAGCCTACACCGAGAGCAGCAAAATATGTTCCGATCGGCAGCGAGAGACGTGGCGCACGCGGATGCTGTTGCCGCAAACGGAGCAACGGCAAGCCGATGAGCAGCACCGAAAGCACGACGCCTTGAAGCAGCATCAGGACGAGAACCATCTGGCCCTCCGCGTAGCTCCGGGCCGGCCGGCCCTTCTGTAATTCCGGCTTGCTCAGCAGTGACGCCCACTTGTAGTAATTGAAGAAAAACGGATTGTCGTCGGTCGTGGGTGTCATGTTGAGGTAAGACCGCCGAAAGAAGCGTGCACGTTGCCTCGGGTTGAAGCCGATGAAGCGTGCGAGCGGTGCCTGCTCTGGATCCATGCCGGGATGGTACCAGGACTGGAAACCCATAGCCGTAACGAAGCGCCGGTAGCGTTCAAGTTCACCAGAGGTCCAGGGAGCCTTCTTGGTCAGGATGCTGACCATCTTGGTGTTGAGTGTCGCGCGGTCGTTGGTGACAACCAGCCAGTGATCGGCTGGGTGCCTGACTCCCTCACGTCGCAGTGCCGCTCCCAGCACGGCGAGGAGCCGGGTGGTGAAGCGTGGAGTCCGCAGGTCGGCTGGACTGCTACCGCCAAGCTTGAGGTCCTCTTCGGCGATGGTCAAGGACAGGAGTCCCCCTGGTGTGAGTCGCCGCCAGAGGTCCTGCATGGCTTCGACCGTGTACAGGTAACTTTCGCTGAGCACGTAGGCTCCGGACGAGAGGGCAGCCAGGGTATCGACCCCGGTAAGCTGGATCAGGTCGTACCTAGCGGAGGTGCGCCGCACGAAGCTCCGGCCCTCGTCGACGTGCACCGTGACGTCATGGCGGTGATAGAGGCCGCCGTTCCAGTCGCGGTACCGGTTGGCGACCAGATCGACCATGACCGGGTTGATGTCGACGCCGGTGACGTGCCCCGCCCCGTTCAGCACGGCGACCTGCACGTCGGTGCCTCCGCCAAGGCCAATGATGAGCACATGGGGCCGATGGAGAAACAGGTACGGCGTCTTGAGGATATTGTACTGGAGAAACTCCATCTCGTGGGGGTTCCCGTGGTATTGGTACATGCTCGTACAGGCGTCGCCGTCTTGGGCGAAGTATTTTTGTGCCGGGAAGGCGCCGGCGAAGTGCCGGCTCATTCCCCAGAGTGACCACATACCGAGCTCACCGCTGCGCGCCGCGCTGTCCCACCCTCCAACGTCCACACGGCAGATCGGTGTCCGGCGCGTGTACTCGAGGTGAGCGCCCCCGTCGCGCAGAAGGTTCCGCATTGCTTTCTTGGGGGCCGGGTGCATGCTGAGTGCATGCCCGTCCGCGCGCCACAGCCAGGACGTGGTGATAACGAATGCCGTGGCCCATGCCGCGGCCGGGAACCAGCTTAGCTTGCGTCCCGTTCGAAACGTCAAGGGTGCAACGGCATACAGGCTTGCGGCCAAGAGAATGGCCTTGGTTCCGCTCACTAGCCAGAGCAGTTGCACGATCAGGAAGCATCCGCACCCAGCTCCCACCAGATCAAAGAAGTACAGCCGTGCCGTGTGCTCTGGAAAGCGGCTGAGCAGCCCGGCGACAATCAGGCCCGTGCAAAAGAAGGGAAGCAGCAAGACCGCGTACAAGGCGAGAAGGGGTATCCAGTCACCCGGCTGGCCGAGGAGCGCCGCAGGGGAAAGGTCACCCCACGCGACGACAAGCAAGATGGCGAGACAACCTGCGGCGGCGATCGCTGCGGAAGATGTCAGCACAAGGGTCGGCCGTGCGTTGAAAACCCGAGGGAAGGCCGTCAAGAACGAGCCGGCAGCACCGATGCCCAACAAGGCTACGCTGATGAGTAGGTAGGCAAAATGATACCAATACGTGAACGAGAAGATCCGCGTCAATCCGACCTCGACCATGAGGGCCGCCGCGGAGACGAGAAACACACCAAGACAGTCTGCAAGTGACAGGGCCTCGGCGGCCGAGCCCCTGGGGCGGGCGGCCGAGGACTGCTCGACTGCATGCGCGGACACTACGAACGACACCTCAACGGGGAGCGGGCAGTGCCGCCGTACCGCTTCGCGGAAAGACAAGCCAGGCGGTTGGCGCAGAGGACCGCGGATCCTTTTGCGAGATCAGCCTCTATGACACTTGCTGCATACACAGCCGCACGCGCCGAGGCTATACAGCACGGTCCGCCGCCTGTCCACCCCGGTTCCTGACCCAGCTTCCGGGTCCGATGCAACCACAGACGGTCCGTTCCCCTCATGGACCGAGCGTGCCCAGGCGTACGATCCTGACGCCGCAGTATACGCTTTCGTAGACGACCCCTCGGCGTGACAGGACGGCGGTGTAGCCGAGGGAGCCGCCACCGGGACAACGCTGCGGTCGCTCCCCCGCAAGCGTGAACGTTGCGAAGCGCCCGTTGCCAAGCACGCGGACGGCGCGGACTGTGAAGCCCCACGAGGAGATGAGTGTAGTATCGCCAGCGTGCTTGATGTCCTGGACGAGATCGAGCGGTTGGTGAGGGCCGA
>JBHHYR010000068.1:0-16885 GCA_046757585.1 Binatia bacterium
TCAGCTGGCGAAAAAGGAGTACGACCTCTCTCACTTCAGCGTCATCCTATCGGGCGGCGCAATTCTCACCCCAGCCTTGAAAGACGCCTTGCTCGAGAAAATTCCACACCTCATGATCATTGACGGATTCGGCGCCTCGGAAACCGGCGGACACGGAACGCAAATCAGTATGGCCGGCGCAAAGGCAACGACGGGAACATTTCGGATGAACGACGAAACTACCGTCTTGAAGGATGACCTCAGCGGACCACTGACGCCCGGCGCGGAAGAGAGTGGCTGGTTGGCGCGCCGCGGCCACGTGCCGTTGGGGTATTTCAAGGACGCGGCGAAAACGGCGCAGACCTTCCCCGTGATAGACGGGGTGCGCTATGCCGTACCCGGGGACCATGCGAAGTTGGCCGCCGATGGCTCTATCGTCGTGCTGGGTCGTGGATCGGTTAGCATCAATTCCGGCGGCGAGAAGATTTACCCAGAAGAGGTCGAGCAAGCACTGAAACACCATCCGGCCGTCTACGACGCGGTCGTCGTCGGAACGCCGAATGAACGTTTCGGCCAGCAAGTCACGGCGGTGGTGCAGGCCCGCGCCGGCGAGGTACCGCCCGCCGAAGAGCTGATCGGGTTCTGCGCAGCACACCTGGCTCGCTATAAACTGCCCCGTGCGATCGTCTTCGTCGACGAAATGGTGCGCAGCCCTGCCGGCAAGGCCGACTATCGTTGGGCGAGAAAAACCGCCCTGGAAAGCCTCGGGGGCCACGCCTAGTCGGTCTGGGTGCGATCACCGCCGCGCCGGGCCGGGGCCACCCTCGAACGGGCTGGCCAGGTGGGTGTAGCCCACGCGCCAGACTCTTTGAGCGAGGGGGCAAGTCCGTATCGCATCTCCTCCGCGAACAGCAGCACTTGGTTAGTGGCCGATGACCATGGTGTCCTCGGTGAAGAATACCGGCGAGTTCTTGAGATCGATGAAACGTGCCTCGTCTTCGAGTAACCGCACCATGGCTTCCTGCGCAGCCGGCGTTTGGACCGCCGCCGTCAGCTCCTCTGAGTCGAACCACAGTTCCGCCACGCCATCGAACGGCGCCGAGGCTCCGCGCGCCTGGGCCGCTGCCTGCGCCACCGGATGTTCGATCGTGTGTGCCTGAACGTACCGCTTGATGTGCAGAGCCGCCGCGTAGGCCTTGACGAGCGGCGCATGCCGGTCTCGCCAATAGCGTTGAAACTCCGCGCGCGACAGGTTGGGTAGCCGACGCAGGCAAAAGACCAAGTGAATCATGGCATCTCCTCCGCTCACGGGACCAAGCAAGGGACCCGCCCCGTAAAGCTGGGCCAGGATCTTCAACGACGGGCCGGTCACCGGATTTGACCCCATCGTGCCATGCGATACAAGGGGTCCAGCCCTGGAGCGGGAGGTGAACCATGCACAACCCAGGCGAGGACATCTACGGTAGCCGGGAGCATCAGGCGTTCCGCGAAACGGTGCGCAGGTTCGTCCAGACCGAGCTCGCGCCACGGGCGCGGGAGTTCGATAAGATGGGCCGCATCGACAAGTCCCTGTATAGCCAGATGGGTGAGCTCGGTCTACTCGGTATCCGGTACGACCCAAAGTATGGAGGTCAGGGGCTGGACTACTCCTACCACGCCATCTTCCTGGAGGAGCTCACCCTCTGCGACAACGCGGGGGTGTGCATGGGTATCACCGTGCAGACCGACATGGCCACACCCGCCCTGCATCGGTTCGGGAGCGAGGAGTTGAAGCACAAGTATCTGTGCCCGGCGATTCGTGGCGATCAGGTGGGGGCGATCGCGGTCACCGAGCCCGGAGCAGGCTCCGACGTCGCCGGCATCCGCACCCGGGCTGTCCGGGACGGCGACGACTGGGTGATCAACGGATCGAAGATCTACATCACCAACGCTGCCACTGCCGACTGGCTCTGCCTACTTGCCGTGACCGATCCCGAGGCGGGATATGGCGGCTTCAGCCAGATCATCGTCCCCACGGACGCGCCGGGCTTCAGCTACGAGCTCATTGAAAAGATAGGGAACAAGGGCTCCGATACCGGGCTGCTGTTCTTTGACGATGTACGCGTCCCGGTCTCGAACACGATCGGTGACGTGAGTCGCGGCTTCCAACAGCAGATGATGCAGTTTCAAGACGAACGGATGGTACCGGTGGTCACTGCCCCGGTGAGTGCCCGCCATCTATGGGAGACAACCCTGAAGCACTGTCAAGAACGGATAGCGTTCGGAAAGCCGCTGTCGAAGATGCAGGTGAACCGACACAAGTTCGTCGACATGCGCATCCAGATCACGGCCGCGCAGGAGCTTGCCTATCGTTGCATCCGGCAGATGATACGGGGGGAGGACGCCACGCTGGATATTTCGATGGCCAAGGTGTTCTGCACCTCCATGCTGCAGTACGTCGCGACCACGTGCGTGCAGCTGTTCGGCGGCGCCGGCTACTGCTGGGAGAATCCGGCAGCCCGGGCGTTCGTCGACTCGCGTCTCATCAGCATCGGTGGCGGTGCCGACGAAGTCATGAAGCAGATCGTGGCCAGAATGTTACAGATCTAGGCCGCAGCGGCGTATTTCACGCTCAGCGGTCCGTGGTGAGCAACGGCCGAGCCTGAAAAATGAACGTCTTGCCGACGCGCGTGGATCCTCGCTCCGAGGCCTATCGCGTGAACTATGCGGCGATGGCCGAGCAGGTTCGTTTTCTCAACCAGCAACTGTCCCTTGCACGAGCTGGAGGGGGCGAGAAATACGTCGCCCGCCATCGCCAGCGCGGCAAGCTGCTGCCACGTGAACGCATTGAGTTGCTCATCGACCGTGACGCGCCCTTTCTCGAACTCTCGCCCCTGGCGGCCTGGGGTACCGAGTACACAATCGGTGCGGGCGTGGTCACGGGCATCGGGGTCGTCAACGGGGTGGAAGCCGTGATCATGGCCAATGACCCGACGGTGAAAGGCGGGGCCACAAACCCGATCACTCTGGAGAAGAACTTTCGGGCGATGGACATCTCCCGGAAAAACCGCTTGCCACTCATCAACCTCACTGAATCCGCAGGCGCGGATCTCCCCAACCAGGCAAGGATCTTCGTGCCCGGCGGCCGCACCTTCCGTGAGCTCACGCGACGGTCGGCCGAGCGCATCCCCACTATCTGCCTCGTGTTCGGCAGTTCCACCGCGGGGGGTGCCTATGTGCCAGGGATGTCTGACTACGTCGTGATGGTCAAAGGCGCCGCCAAGGTGTTTCTCGCCGGCCCGCCGCTGGTGAAAATGGCGACTAACGAGGAGACGGACGAAGAGTCACTCGGCGGCGCTGAGATGCACAGCCGTGTGTCTGGCGTCTCCGACTATCTGGCGGAAAACGAGCTGGACGCAATCCGGATCGGACGCGAAATAGTCGGCCACCTGAACTGGCGCAAGCTCGGTCAACTCCGCATGCGCACCCCCGAGGATCCGCGATACGATCCAGGTGAGCTATTGGGTATCGGGTCGATTGACGTACGCAAACCCTTCGAGGTGCGGGAGGTGATCGCACGCATCGTCGACGGTTCCCGCTTCGAAGAGTTCAAGACGAACTATGGCACCACACTGGTAACCGGCTGGGCGTACATTTATGGCTACCCGATCGGCATCCTGGGCAACAACGGGATCCTCTTTTCCGATTCGTCCCAGAAAGCGGCGCAGTTCATTCAGCTGTGCAACAAGATCGATGTCCCGCTGCTGTTTCTGCAGAACATCACCGGTTACATGGTCGGCCGGCAGTACGAGCAGGGTGGAATCATCAAGGATGGCGCCAAGATGATCAACGCCGTATCCAACTCCACCGTTCCCGCCTTCACGGTCATGATCGGGAGCTCTTACGGTGCCGGCAATTACGGCATGTGTGGCCGAGCGTATGATCCACGCTTCCTGTTCACATGGCCGAATCACAGGATCGCCGTGATGGGTCCAGAGCAGCTTGCGGGTGTCATGTCCATCGTCCGTCGCGGCGCCGCAGAGCGCGCGGGGCAGCCCTACAACGAGGAGGAGGATACGGCCGTTCGACGAATGGTCATCGAACAGATCGAGCGGGAATCGAACGCCTTCTATGCGACCGCACGCATCTGGGATGACGGTGTCATTGACCCGCGCGACACGCGCACCGTTCTTGGCATGACTCTCAGCGCCGCCTGCAGCAACGTGGTTCAAGGCTCCGACAACTTCGGCGTCTTCCGGATGTGATTCCGGTGGCGGTTGGGGTCCCTGTGCCGGGGTAAGTGATGAAGCAGTTCAACCGTGTCCTCATTGCCAATCGCGGGGAGATTGCCTCGCGGATCATCCGGACCTGCCGCGCAATGGGCATTAGCACAGCAGCGATCTACGCCGATCCCGACCGCCGGGCACCGTTCGTACGCGCCGCCGACGTGGCCGTGTATATCGGCCCACCGGTGACAAGCGGGGCTTTTCTCGCCATCGAAAAGGTCGTTGATGCCGCGCGGCGCGTTGGTGCGGATGCCGTGCACCCCGGGTACGGTTTCCTGGCGGAAAACGCCGACTTCGCGCAGGCATGCGCCGACGCCGGACTTACATTCATTGGTCCGGCGCCCGACTCGATCCGCCGTGTGGGCAGCAAGATCGAAGCCAAGAAGATCGCGGCGGCGGCTGGCGTACCCGTCATTCCGGGCTTCAGTGCAGCGGGGTTGTCGAACGCAGACATCGGCGTGCGTGCCCGTCAAATCGGCTACCCGATACTGATCAAGGCCTCGGCCGGGGGTGGCGGCAAAGGGATGCGTACCGTTCGTGATGCTGCCAGGCTGAGCTCAGCACTCGACGCCGCCCGCCGCGAGGCGAAGAGCGCTTTCGGCGATGACACGTTGCTCATCGAGCGTTACTTCGAAGCGCCGCGCCACATCGAGATTCAGATTCTCGGTGATCGGAACGGCCACCTCATTCACTGCTTCGAACGCGAGTGCTCGATCCAGCGCCGCTATCAAAAGATCATTGAAGAGGCCCCTTCTCCGGCTCTCGACGCACAGCTCCGCGCGCACATGGGCGAGGCAGCCATCCGCGTAGGTCAGGCTATCGGGTATCAGAACGCCGGCACCGTCGAGTTCATCCTCGACCGGGAACGGAGATTCTACTTCCTGGAAGTCAACGCGCGGCTCCAGGTGGAGCATCCCGTCACCGAGGAAATCACCGGTCTCGATCTCGTACGGCTGCAGATCCTTACCGCACAGGGGGCGCAGCTCCCCATCCGTCAGGAGGACCTCGCCGTGCGTGGTCACGCTATCGAGTGCCGCGTCTACGCCGAGGACCCGCATGCGGACTTTCTTCCCTCCACTGGGACGCTGGCGTGCTGGCAAGAGCCGTCACTTCCCGGCATCCGCTGCGATAGCGGCGTGGAAACCGGCTCAGCAGTCACCATCCACTACGACCCTCTGCTCGCCAAGGTCATCGCACACGCTCCCAGCCGCGTTGAAGCGGCGCTCCGCCTAGCGGGAGCGCTGGGCGAGATGAGGGCACACGGCGTACACACGAACTTGCCGGTGTTGATCGAGGTCCTCCGGCATCCGGAGTTCCTTGCTGGCAACCTCGATACCCATTTCATTGACAGGCATGGGGGCCTCAATGACCGCTGGCACGCGCGCCAGGTGGAAGCCGACCGTCTGCACGCCGCCGTCGCCGCCCTCTGGCTCCAGGAGGAGCGGCGCGCGCACTCACCGGTGTTGCGGGGCATTCCTTCCGGCTGGCGGAACAATGCCAACCAAATGCAAGACGTCTCCTTCACCACTCGGGACACCACCATCCGGGTCCAGTACCTGGTGCACACCCGCTCTGACATCGATGTGCGCCTGAACGGCGTAGCGCACAAGCTTGCCGTGCTGGCGTGGGATGAAAGCAGCATCACGGTCGCCATCGGCGAAATGTGCCGCACCTACGAACTCGCCGTCCGTGCCGACACTCTCTATGTCCACAGCTCCCTTGGCACATCGGCGTTGCACAAGGTACCACGCTTTCCGCCACTGGCGCGGGAAGACATCCGCGGCGGCTGCCGGGCGCCCATGCCCGGGAAGGTTCTTTCGGTCAAGGTTGCGCAGGGCCAGCCCGTCAAGAAAGGAGATGTACTGGTGATCCTTGAAGCAATGAAGATGGAACATGAAGTCGTTGCGCCGCATGACGGCGTCGTGCGCGAGGTGCAGGTCGAGACAGGTGAACAAGTTGATACCGAGGCGGTCCTAGTGCTCTTGGATAGCGCCACGCAGAACCACACGTGAACGCAGACGCTGGCGAGTCTGCATCATCGGCCGCTGTGCTGCCAAAGGAGAACACGATGACCCAGTTCACGCTTTATGACGTCCGACGAGATGCCGCTTGGATCACACTCAATCAGCCCGAGAAGCGCAACGCCCTCAGCAACGTGCTGGTCCAAGAGCTGCGCGACCACTTGCAGGCGGCCATTGTCGACGAGCGGGTGCGGGTCATCGTCCTGACTGGTGCCGGTTCAGTGTTCTGTGCAGGGGCGGACCTGAAGACTAGTGGCGTTGGAGCGTCCAGCACGCCGGGAGAAAATCCCTTCGTGACGGTGATGAAGACCATCTGGGAAGCACCCAAGCCGGTCATTGGCCGCATCAACGGCCATGCGTTCGGTGGCGGCGTCGGGCTGGCTGCGGCGTGCGACATCACCGTTGCTGCCGACTCCGCCACGTTCAGCTTTAGCGAAGTGCGGGTTGGTGTGATCCCCGCGATGATCTCCGTGATCGTCGTACCTAAGCTCGGGATCCAGAACGCCATGTGGCTGTTTTTGACCGGTGAGCGCATCAATGCCCGACGTGCGGTGGAGGTGGGCCTCATTCACCGGGCCGTGGCAGCAACCGAGCTGGACGCAGCAATCGATGAGGTGATCGGCATGCTCCGCCTCGGTGGCCCCAATGCGATCCGGGAGGCGAAGCAGCTTGTTCGCCGCATGCCGGAACTGTCGGTGGACGGCGGTTTCCGCTACGCGACACAAAAGATCACTGAGCTCTTCGCCTCCGCTGAGGCGGCTGAGGGCATGCGGGCGTTTATCGAAAAGCGCCGGCCGCGCTGGACCGCCGGCGCATTTGTAGCACCCTCCGAGCGAGGATAATCATGAGTGACGACACACTGCGCATTGCGAACTGCAGTGGCTTCTACGGCGACCGGCTCTGCGCCGCCCGGGAGATGGTCGAGGGCGGCCCCATCGATGTGCTGACGGGCGATTACCTCGCCGAGCTCACGATGATGATCCTGTGCAGGGACCGGATGAAGAATCCCCAACTCGGGTTCGCCCGCACGTTCCTGCGGCAGATGGAAGAGGTGCTGGAGACGTGCATCGAACGCCAGATCAAGGTTGTCGCCAACGCGGGAGGACTGAATCCGGCTGGTCTCGCTGCAGAGATGGAAAAGCTTGCCGCACGCCGCGGCATCAGGGCGACGATCGCGTACCTCGAAGGTGATGACCTGCTCAGCAGACTACCCGAGCTTCAACGGCAGGGTGTGGAACTCCGCCATATGGACAGAGGGACTCCGCTGTCGTCCCTCACCACACAGATCTTGACCGCAAACGCGTACCTCGGAGCGTGGGGCATCGTTGAGGCATTGCGCCGCGGTGCCGACGTGGTGATCTGCCCGCGCGTCACGGACGCCGCCCTCACGCTGGGGCCGGCAGCCTGGAAGTTCGGATGGGCACCGAACGACTGGGACCGGTTGGCGGCGGGCGTCGTCGCCGGACACATCATCGAGTGTGGCGCACAGTGCACCGGCGGCAATTACTCTTTCTTCAAGGAAGTCCCCGGCATCGAGCGTGTCGGCTTCCCTATCGTGGAGATGCACCACGATGGCACCTTCGTAATCACCAAACACCCCGGCACCGGGGGCCTGGTATCCCGCGGCACTGTGACCGCCCAGCTGCTCTACGAGATTCGGGGACCGCGCTACCTCAACCCGGATGTGACCGCCCGCTTTGATTCCATCCACCTGCAACAGGAGGGGGCCGACCGCGTCCGCGTCACCGGCGTAAAGGGTGAGCCACCTCCCGCTACAACCAAGGTCTGCATCAACTACGTTGGGGGCTACAAGAATTCGATGACCTTTGTGCTCACCGGGCTGGACATCGCCGACAAAGCGCGTGTCGCCGAGCACACGCTGTGGACGCTCCTTGGGGGGAAAGAAAAGCTGGCGGAGACGAGCGTACACCTGACGCGCTCGGACCGCCCGGACCCACACTCGAATGACGATGCCTTCGCCTACCTTCGGGTGGTTGTGAAGGATCAGGATGCTGCGCGCGTGGGGCGGGCTTTCAGCAACAAGGCCGTGGAAATGGCACTGGCGAGCTATCCTGGCTTTTTTATTACCTCACCGCCAACCGACGCGTCCCCGTATGGTGTGTACTGGCCAGCACTGATCCCGTCTGCACTTCTCGAGCAGCGCGTGATCATCAACGGCGAGTGTACTCGCGTTCCGTCTGCGCCACCGCAACCGGCCACACACGCGGTGAAGATTCGGGCTCCCCGGCTCCCATCCATCTCCACCGGCCCCACGCAGCGCCGCCCGCTCGGAACGATCTGCGGCGCCCGTTCGGGGGACAAAGGCGGCAACGCAAACGTCGGTATCTGGACAAAACACGCCGCAGCATATTCCTGGCTCGAACGGTACCTGACGGTGGACAAGTTCCGGGAGATTGTTCCAGACGCTGCACCCCTTGCGATCGAGCGCTATCCGTTGCCAAACCTGCTCAGCCTCAACTTCGTCATCACGGGTTTGCTGGGCGACGGCGTCGCCGCCTCCACGCGCAGCGACCCACAGGCAAAGAGCTTCGGCGAGTATTTGCGGGCGAAGGTCGTTGACATTCCGCGGGCGCTACTCCCGGCATCAGCCGGATCGCAGACTGACGACGTTTGACCTCCGGGGCAGAGAACCCTATCTTCTGAGATAGCACAAGGGAGAGGGAAGAATGGTGCGTTTTTTCTGTGATCGTTGCGACACGGAGGTCGAGACCCAGCAGGATCTCACCGCCTTCACGAGCGAGGTGGGCGATGGCGTCCTGTCCTCGTGGCGGAGCCGCCGAGAGCTGTGCCAGAAGTGCTTGGAAGAAGCCAAGGAAATGATGGCAAAGTTCTTTACCAAGCCCACCGCGAATCGCCGGCGGACTGCGTAAGAGCAGGCGCACGGGCGAGAAGTTCGTCTGTATTATGGTCCGACAAGCAACCCCTGAGGAAGCCCACAAGCTATTGGGAGAAGGCTACAGGTACATAGACGTCCGCACCGAGGCCGAGTTTGCAAACGGCCACCCGGCAACGGCGGTCAACATTCCCGTTGCATTGCCGGACCCGGCGACTCGGCGAATGGCCATGAACAACGACTTTCTGGCAATCGTGAACGCGCATTTTCCGAAAGACGCGAAGATCGTCGTTGGTTGCCAGACGGGTGGACGCTCACAGCGTGCGGCGCAGCTCCTAGCCAGTGCCGGTTACGCGAACGTCGTCAACATGCAAGGCGGGTTCGGCGGGCTCCGCGATCAAACCGGCAAGACGGTGATTTCTGGCTGGAGCGAATGCAATCTGCCGATCTGCACTGACTGCGCGCCGGAGAATTCACATGCGGCGTTGCGTGCCGTCGTGTTGAAGTAAGTCTACCTCGCTGATGCCGATTCGCATCACGCGCGTCTATACGCGCTCCGGGGACAAAGGAGACACAGCCCTGGTGGGCGGCAAACGGGTTCCGAAAGATGCCTTGCGCCTCGAAGCCTACGGGACGGTCGACGAACTGAACGCGATCGTGGGGCTGGCCGTGGTGTTCAACGCCGAGATGGCTGCGAGCTCCAGACGTGACCGTCTCGAAGAGATGCTGCGGCAGCTGCAAAACCAGTTATTCGACCTTGGGAGTGAGCTCGCCACCCCGCCGGATGCGTTTCGCGAAGGGATGTTTCGCGTTGGAGCCGAAGAGGTGACGGCCCTGGAGGGCCTGATGGACGACTGCCAGCGAGATCTCGCGCCGCTCAAATCGTTCGTTCTGCCCGGTGGGGGCCGCGTGAGTGCCTTCTTGCACCAATGCCGCACCGTCTGCCGTCGCGCGGAGCGGGTCGTCAGGCGGCTGGCGCGCGAAGAAGACCTCGGGCCATGGCCACTGCGCTACCTCAACCGGTTGAGTGATCTGTTTTTTGTGTTGTCACGCTGGATGGCGCAGGAAAGCGGCGAGCCGGAACACCTGTGGGAGCGCGGGCTACGGCTCTCCAAGCCCCGGCAACGGGGGAAGGGATAGATCGATGCAGCCGGTGTACCTCAAACAGTTGGAACTCGGTCCTATGCAGAACTTCGTCTATGTCGTCGCCGATCCCCTTACCCACGAGGCAGCTGTCGTCGACGCCGCATGGGATATCGATCGCATCGTACAGCTTCTAGAAGAGGACGACCTCAAGCTAACGGCAGCCCTGATCACGCATTTCCATCCGGACCACCTGGGCGGTGATCTCATGGGGCATCACATACCTGGCGCAGCGGAGTTACTGGAACGCAACCAGAAGATCAAAGTCTACGTCCATAAATCGGAAGCCGATTTCGTCGCTCAAATTGCCGGCCTTTCACGCTCGGATGTGGTGCGCACGGAGGAGGCCCTTGAGCTGAAGATCGGCGCGTTGCGCGTGCGCCTCGTGCACACACCGGGCCACACGCCCGGTTCCCAATGTTTTCTGGTTGACGGGCGCCTCATCTCGGGTGACACCTTGTTCATCGGTTCCTGCGGGCGGGTCGACCTCCCCGGCAGCGACCCAGCACAGATGTACGAGAGCCTCGTCAACAAGCTCAGGCGATTGCCAGAGGACACTGTGCTATACCCAGGACACAACTACGCTGGTCGCCCGACTTCCACGATCGGCGAAGAAAAGCGACGGAACATGTTCCTGCGGTTCAACCGGCTCGAGGACTTCCTGGCGATGATGGGATATTGACTGCTGGTGATCCCGTTCGTGTCGTTGCATCCTTGAGCCCACCCCCGCCGCAAGGAGATGAAGCTGAGCGAGATGACGGCAGGCGGCTCGCGGGTCTGCGCGCCCGAATGGCCGCCCGGACCCGCGCTGACTGGCGCCCCGGCATCCTTTCTTGCCGTGCCCAGCGCAGATCGCCGTGGCGCTCGGCACCAGGTTGGCGGGGTACCTCGTCCTGCAAACCCGTTCCAGCTGGGATGCAAACCAACGGGCGCGGATTGTGCCTTGACTTCCACCAGCAGATTGGATGACGTGACAACTCGCTGGCATGGAGGGTGATCCGCCGTCATACGTGTGGGCTGCTGAGGACGCCGCCAGGGTTCAGCAACGACGTTCTGCCCTCAGTCATGCCATTTGGGCGCTCGCGTGGCCCGTCATCGTTTCTCTCCTTCTGCAATCGCTCGTCAGTCTGATTGACGTGCTGATGGTAGGGCGGCTGGGCGCCGCGGCGGTTGCCGCTGTCGGGATCGGCGCACAGATCCTGTCGGCCGTCGGGGTGGTGATGGCCGCCGTGGGAACCGGGACCCTGGCGCTAGTGGCCCGCTACGTCGGCGCACAGCAGCCGCACGAGGCGGAAGACGTGCTCGGCCAGTCCATCACCGCGGCATTCGGCCTCTCACTGGTGGTCATCGCACCGGTTCTTGCCTTCGCGATGCCACTGGTACAGCTGTTCGGCGTCGCGCCACCCGTCGTTGTGCAAGGCACACTTTACGTGCGCCTTGTCATGGCGGCAATCCCCCAGGCGGCGGTGCTTTTCGTCATCGGCTCTGCCTTGCGTGGAGCGGGGGACACGCGCACGCCCCTGATCATCGGCGCCGTCGTCAATCTGATCAATGTCGTTGCCGACTACGTATTGATCTTCGGGAAGCTTGGTTTTCCAGCCCTCGGCGTAGCCGGCTCAGCGTTGGGAACGACCATCGCATTCACCACGGGCACGGGCGTCGGGCTGGTTTGGCTCGCGAGCGGTCGCCTCCGGCTGCACCTAACGTCCCACCACTTTCCGCCTCAGTGGCGCATCATCCGGCGGCTTCTTACGATCGGCTATCCTGTCGCTGCCGAGCAGGTGCTGATGCAGGTGGGGTTTTTTCTGTACCTGACCTTTGCTGCCCGCTACGGGACGAGCGCCGTGGCAGCTTATGTCATCGGGGTCCGAATCCTCGCCTTGTCGTTCCTTCCCGGCTTCGGCTTCGGCGCAGCCGCGGCGGCACTGGTGGGCCAGAACCTCGGCGCCGGTAAGCCAGACCTCGCCGAACGGAGCGGCTGGGAATCGAACCGACTCGCTATGTACCTGATGACCACGTGTGGTGTAGTTCTCTTCATCGCCGCTCGCCCGATCGCGACACTTTTCGTTGCTGACGCCAGCGTGGTGATTGACGCGGTCTCCTTCATTCGCATACTTGCCGCCGCGCAGCCGCTGATGGCTTTGGACTTTACCCTCGGCGGTGCGCTGCGCGGGGCGGGAGATACGCGTTTTCCGCTCGTGGCGATGCTGATCGGATTCTACGGGTGCCGGCTTACGTTCGCGTATCTCGCTGCGGCCCTCCTGCACCTCAGTCTGACGTGGCTTTGGTTTGCATTAATGGGGGACTACCTCGCGCGAGCGGCCCTGAAGGCATGGCGATTCCAGAGCGGTAGCTGGAAGCACATTGCGGTGTAGTGGCCGGCTCCGGTGTCGCTCGTAGGGCGCTGAAAAGACGAAGTAAAGATGGGGCAGGGAAAATTGCGCTTGACGAGACCCGTCTCCTACCTTAGGCTCGCATCGTATAGACGGGAGACGTTGCGATGCTACGAGCAGGGCTTCTCATTCTGACTGTGGCAACTCTGTTCGCCGCCGGCGTGTCGGGCGCGGCCTTCGGCGACGTTCGCAGACAAACGACGGTCCGCCGACCCGACATCGTCGAAGTCGGCCAGCCCTTTTCCATAAGCCCGGCGACCCTGCATCGTGAAACCCACAAGATCAGGGCATTGAGCGAATATGTCCATCTCTATGGCCTTCCGGACTATGCAGAGGTTCAGGAAATCGAGCCCGAGTGGCCGTGGGAATCCTTCGAGGTACGGCTGTATTACATGCAGCGTAACCTCGAAACGGATTTTGGGCACGTGTTCGTATCCTCTGCGATGCCTAACTTCGGCGTGCTGAAGTTTCGAGGCGATATTCCCCCTGACAAGCGCCACCAGATCGATGTCATCCTCGCTGCGCGACACGGGCAGCCACCTTCGCCGCCTGCCGAAGCGCCTGTAGTCGCGGCTGCACAGCAGGAAGACGCGGGCGGTATAATAGGCGAAGCACTGGTTGCCCGGCTCGAAGCCGCAGCCGAACGTGCGGCTCAGGCGGCGGATCGTGCTGCGGAGCAAAGTGAAGCGGCGGTGCGGGCGGCTGATCGGACAGTCAGGATCGTCGAAAAAATGGAACAGAGCGTCACAGCGGCTGCTCCTGCACCTCAGTAGACCTTCTTCTGCTCGCTACTGCCACCCACATACTTTCTTTGTGGCCGCCTCCAGCCCCCGTAGCTCGGCACCACACAGCTGGCCATTCCCACCGCGGCGCTCTATACGTACCGGACGTACCGGGTTCGTTCTAGACTGCTCTGTCCCCCCGTTGGCGGGCACGGAAACTCTGCGCGAGGCCCGTTAGCCGCCCGACTGGCACTGTCGTTGCATAGCACGCGGTAGCGGAGGGTTGTTATGGAAATCACAAGTAGCAGTGACCTGCGTACCGCTCCAACGGCCCATAGGTGCCTGGCCTGTGCCAGTGCGTTTACCACAGGAGGATACCTGTGCACGCTGTGCGAGTCGCGTAGGCTCTACACAATGTGGTATGCGGAGTTCTTCTGGGATGAGGCTTGAGGTATGGCCTAATCTCATTCTCCGCGAGGTTCAGATCAGTACCGCCGAGTTGCCCACAGCCTCCCAGAGGAGTATAAATGGGATGCTGAGGAGAGGGGGAGAACAGGGGGAGGAGCGGTACGTATGCAACACGGGACGAATGGAGGTCGAAGAGCCCGAACGGGGAGCACGACGTTTCCATGGGTGCCTGGCCATGAGGGACAGCCTGAATCGACGGGACCGGCGGCGGGCCCGCTCCCAGGGGGCCCCGCCCCCGATCGTAAGAGAGCCGTACTGCCGGCCGAGGTGCTGGCCGAGCTGCACTGGATAGCCAGCGAAGGCAGCCTGAGTCTCAGTCGGCACGCGCGGATCATCCTCGCCTGGAACGAGGGCCGGTCGCTGCGGGAAATCGCCAATATCCTCGATGTTGACCGGGCCACGGTGCGCCGGTGGTTGCTGCGGTTCAATGAAGGGGGACTGCGCGGTTTGGTGCATGCCTCGACCGGCAAAACTAGGAAGCGCCGCTTTGACGATACCGTCCGCGACGCTGTGGCGCGCCTAGCCATGGCCTCGCCAGTGGCGGTGGGTGAACAGGTTACACATTGGTCGCTGCGCCGATTGCGCGCGCACGTCCTGCGCCGTGGCATCGTGCAGCAGATGAGTGTGGAGGGGCTCCGGCAGCTATTGCACGGCCTCCCGCTCCCAGACACTTACTGGCGGCAGGGCACGCAGCCTGTTGGCCCGCTCAGTGAGAAAGTACGTCGCGGGCTCGACGTGCTCGCGCGCGGGCCGCGTCCGGACCTAGCCAGGCGGGCCCGCGTGGTCCTGGCAAGAAGCCGCGGCCTCAGCGAGGCGGAAATCGCCAGCGCGCTGGGTGTTGGGCGAAGTTGCGTGCGCAGATGGCTACAGCGCTTTCAGCGCCACGGTATTCTAGGTCTCCAGACGGTCCCCCGGTCTCCGCGGCCGCTCGTTTTCACCGCAGACGTGCGGGCGGCAATCGTCCGGCATGCACGGATGCATCCGAAGGATCTCGGCTCGAGTAGAGCACGGTGGTCCCTGCGCGCCTTGCGTGCCGCCCTGGTACGGCAACACATCGTGCGAAAGATCAGCATCCAACACCTCGGACGCATTCTGGCCGAAGCGGGAATATCGCTCCGCGACCAGCCCACCGCCGCTGCTCAGTCTCGGACCTCAGCGCGAGCGTAAGCGGGTCGCACCCGCCCGTCTGGCCGGCGCCCCACCCCGACGCTCCCTCTTGCGACAAACCCAGCGATGGCCGGCCGCACCGACCCAGTTGTGTCCGCTCGGATGACAGCCTGGGTGACCGCTGGCACCACTGCCGTGTCAGCGCGAACCCGATGCTGCATTTCATGTCTGCGACAGTGTGGATAGTATCGCGAAGACTGTCATGACCGAGCCAGTGGCAGTGACTGCGGAGACGGTACGAGAGGGCTTAGGGCGGGCCCGCTACCTGACGACCCAGCGCGTTGAGACCGTGCTGTATCTCGCCTTGGCGCTGGAAAAGCCACTGCTGATTGAAGGTCCCGCAGGAGCGGGAAAGACGGAAATCGGGAGGGTGTTGAGCGAGATCCTGCATACCGATCTGGTCCGCCTACAATGCTACGAGGGCCTTGATGAAGCCAAAGCACTGTATGAATGGAATTACCAGAAGCAACTGCTACGGATTCAGTCGGACCGCACCCAGGAGCTTCCGTGGAACGAGGTCACGCAACACATATTTTCAGGCGAGTACCTGCTCGAGCGCCCGCTCCTACACGCAATCACAGCGCCCCACAAGGTGGTGCTGCTGATCGATGAGATCGACAAGTCGGACGAGGAGTTCGAGGCCTTCTTGCTCGAAGTGCTAAGCGAGTTTCAGGTGAGTATCCCGGAGCTTGGCACCGTGGCAGCCCGGCATCGCCCGGCCGTGGTCCTGACATCGAACCGGGCGCGCGAACTGTCTGAAGCATTGAAGCGCCGCTGCCTCTACTTGTACCTTGACTTTCCCGGTGTGGAGATCGAGCGCGCCATCATCGACCTCAAGGTGCCCGAGTTGGGTGAAGACCTGCGCGCGCAGGTGGCACGGTTCGTCCATGATCTCCGCAAGCTCGACCTCCGCAAGGCGCCAAGTATCGCCGAGGCCCTCGATTGGGCACGCGCCCTGAAGACACTTGGCGTCCAGGAGCTCAACGCAACGACAGTCCGCCAGACCTTGAATCTCGTTCTGAAGCACGACGAGGATCTCCGCAAGGCCGAGGCCAGGATACCTTCCCTCCTCGCCGCCGCGTCACGCCGGAGGACCTGACCGATGAGGACCGGACCGCCGGACGGCAGGGTACCGTACGCTCAGTGAAGGCGCAGGTCCTCTCGTTCGTGAGCGCACTGCGGGGTGCCGGGCTCTCCGTCACCGTGGCCGAGACGCTGGACGCGCTGCAAGCAGTTGGCGTGGTTGGGATCTGGCGCCCTGCGTTCCGCGAGGGCTTGGCGGCTACGTTGGTGAAGGACCAGGCGGATCGTCCTCTGTTCGACACAATTTTTGACCGCTTCTTCGCCGTTCCGGCGCGCCAGCGTGGTAAGGGTGAACGCCGTCGGGCGGGGGCAGACAGCGGGAGCGGCGCCCGCGGCCGACCTGGCACCATCCTGCCGCGCCCTGCGCCCAAAACTGAACCGCGCCAGCGCGAGCCCACACAGCGGGCACCGGCAGCAGAGCGGCGTGATCAGTCACAGCGGCCGCGGCGGGACGTCGGCCCTCGGCAGCTGGCCCGCAACAAGGCCCTGCAGCGGGTTCCGTTCAAGGACATGTCCGGACGCGATGTCGAAGAATGCGACGCTCTGGTCAAAGAGTTGGCGCAACGCTTTCGGGCGCACCTGAGTCGCCGGCTGCACAGGATGCGCCGCGGCCGGCTCGATATGCGCCGTACCGTACGCCAGTCGATCAGTACCGGGGGGGTGCCGCTCGTCCCCGCCTTTCGCCAGCGCAGACCTGGACGCCTGGATCTCCTTGTCCTATGTGATTGCTCGCATTCGGTCGCAACGGCGAGCCGCTTCCTGCTAAGCCTGCTCGCACCTGCATATGACT
>JBHHYR010000069.1:0-16832 GCA_046757585.1 Binatia bacterium
GGCGCCGCCGAGTACGTCGTCGGCATGACGACGGTTGCGGGCATTCTCATGCTCGCCGTGTGCCTCGCCAGCGGACAGGACCTCGCCTCGCCGCGCGGCTGGGACTTGCCGATCCTGCTCGCGATCGCCCTTCTTCCGGGCACGCTCGGCCACTTCCTCTCCAACTGGGCGCACCGGCACACATCCGCCTTCGCCATGTCGATCATGATTCTCGCCGTACCGGTGATCGCCTCGGCCGGTGCCGCGATGTTTCTCGACGAACGTCTCGGCCTGCCGGAGATCACCGGGGGAGCGGTTGTCCTGATTGCGATCGGCAGCGTAATTGCCTCGGCGCATCCCCGTACCGCCGGAGAACTCGCACGCAGCGCGGCGGGAACGGATGCACCATAGTGGCGCCCCGGGCTGGCTTGCAGGCCATGCGCGGGCGCACCGCGAATCCAGCGCCCACTATGAGGCAGTGGTCGCCTTCAGCACTTCTCGCCCCCGGGGAAACACGGAGGCCCTTGGGGCGGTGCGCGGCGGACCTCGGCGCGAGCGCCGTCACCGAGGTGACAATCGAAGACACCCTGCCTGTCGGAGTCAGCATCGACGCAACGGAAGTCGCCCAGGGATTCTGCATCGTGCTACCAGGTGACCCGGAAGGCACTTTCTTCCGTGTCAGGTGCAATCTCGGGACCCTTCCCCCAGGACAGAGCACGACGCTTACAATCTATGCGGCCCCCCACGCCACCGGAGTGATCACCAACACGGTGAGTGTGAGCGCCCGCGAGACGGTCATGCAGTGCATGGTCGAGGTCGCATAGAGAAACGGCCCGAATGGATGGTCGAGATTCTCGTGAACGTCGCTGGACGCCTTGATGTCGACCATCAGGAATGTTCCGTCCGGTTTCAGCGCGGTCGCAACGTTCGTCAACACGACCCGCGGTTTCGCCTGATCGTGTATCACGTCGAAGGCTACGACCAAGTCATATGCCCCCGTTTCCTCCATCGTTGTCACGTCCTTGCTCACGAAGCGCACATTGGTCAGCCCGAGGGACTCCGCCTTCGTCCGTGCCTCGTCGACTGCCTTCTCGCGGAACTCGTACCCCGTAAACCGGCTGTTCGGGTAGGCTTGCGCCATGAGATTCGTGGAGTGTCCCTCGCCGCAGCCGATCTCAGCACATCGATCCCCCTTTGCAGCGCTTCCACGAGATCCGTGGTAGTCTTCCTGGGCCAGCGGCAGGGTCGATCGGCACCGTGCCCAGTACAGCCCGCGGAAGGGGGGTCTCCGGGCGATTGTCGAAGTCTACCAGGCTGAGAGGCTCGAAGTGGACGGGGCGTGAAAGGAAGACGGCACGCCGGTACGCACGCGCGGACAAGCGGTCATCGGAGCACAGGAAACTGCACACGTGGCGGACGCGCGAGGAGGTATCGTTATGACAAGTCTGCGTTGCTTCCCTTTGCTTTTGACGGGATTGCTCGCGGTAGTCCCGGCGGGCCGGGCGGCAGAACACCAGCACCCCGCCGGTGATGCGCACACGCTCGGCCAGGTAGCGTTTTCCACGTCCTGCACGGCGGAAGTTCGGGAGGACTTCAATCGTGCCGTGGCGAGGCTGCATTCCTTCTGGTACCAGGCGTCGGAGAAAGCGTTCGCGGCGGTTGCGCGGAAGGACCCGAGTTGCGCCCTGGCGTACTGGGGCATTGCGATGAGCCGCTTCCATCAGCTGTGGGGGAAACCTAGGCCGGAGAATGTGAGGGTGGGGCAAGCAGCGTTGGAAAAAGCAAAGCTGGTCGGTGCGAAATCGGAGCGGGAGCGTGGCTACATCAGTGCTCTCGGGCAGTTGTACAAGGATGCAAACAAGGTAGACCATCTCGACCGGATGGTCGCCTACGAAAGAGCAATGGAAAAGCTGTCCCGGCGGTATTCAGACGACTCGGAGGCAGCAATCTTTTACGCGCTCGCCCTGTTGGGCACCGCCTATGCCTCGCCGCCGGACAGGACCTACGCGCGCCAGCACAAGGCGGGTGCCATTCTGGAAAAGATTTTTGCTACCCAGCCGCATCATCCCGGTGTGGCACACTACATCATCCACAGTTATGACTACCCACCACTTGCGGGCCGGGCTCTAAGAGCGGCACGGCGCTATGCGAAGATTGCTCCACAAGCCCCCCACGCACTCCACATGCCATCCCATATTTTTACCCGTCTCGGTCTCTGGCAGGAGTCCATCGCCTCCAATCGCGCTGCGGCAGCCGCGGCGAGCTTCTTGCGGAAGAAGCTACGGCCGCTCGGCAGCCTCTCTTCCTGCCAGGCGACATCCTTGTCGTTGACGACGTGCTTGCACTCTGCACCCATGGTGGTCTGCCTCCGTTCGCGACCCGGCATCGTGATTCCGCCAGATCCGGCCAGGTTTGGAGCTTATAGCAGAAAGCCGCGCCAGGCACCCGGGCGACGACGTTTTCCACACGGAGCTTGAAAGGTGCGGCGGTGTGGCTCCGGGCTGCGCGACGCTCGGAGCGGCACGGACGGGAGATCAGCGACGTCGTTAGGTCGTCAGCTTCGTAGTGCCGTTCGGAATTACGGTGACATCTGGATTTCCCCCTCCTTGCCAAGGAAGGAGAAAGGGGGAGGTCGCGACCGGCGCACTGCAACGCCCCCCATGCTTTAGGCCGACATCGCTTTGAGATACGCAGGTCGCGCCGAGAGTCTTTCGAAATACTTGGACACGGCGGGGAATGATTCCAGGGACACTCCAAAGACGTTTGCCATGTTGAGAGTATACCCAACCATGATGTCCGCGCCGGTGAACTCGGATCCTACGAGGTAATCTCGATCGTCCAATCCTTTCTCCAGCACCTCGAAGGCATCGCAGGCCCACCGCTGCATTTCCTCCACCACCGGCTTGAAGCGTGCATCGTCCGATCGAACTGTTCCGCAGCGAGGACGGCGGCGTTACCTGGCGCGGCGTCGACGGTTTCAACCGGCACCCGATGCGCTTCCGGTGGGCCCCGCCAGACGACTCCACACCCGACGGCCCCATCCTGCACTCGATCCTGATCGATCCCCGTTCGCCGTCGCATCTCTAGGTCGGTCTTTCCGGCGGCGGCGTGTTCGAGAGCCTCGATGCCGGCACGTCATGGCGACCCCCTCACGGAGTTGCTCGACGATCTCAATTCCGCTTTTCGCGGGATTCGCTTTCGCGTGATTGACGAGCAGCACCGCATCCGCCCGCCCGCTTTTTCGTCAACGGCAAGCAGGCCCGCGATCTCGACCAGCCGCTTTCCGGACACGATGAGGTGCAAATCGTCTGCGCCCTGAGTGGGGGCTGAGTGGCTGACCTCGGCCGGCCGCTGGGGTGGAAATCGGTTCCCTCACCTCAATCCGCTCCCGCCGGCACTGCGGGAGCGGCAGCTCCAGGGCGCCGCAAGGTCGCGTAAGAGCCTGTCGATCTCCGTATCCTTTTCTTCCCACACGCTTTGAATCCATTGCTGAAAGCGGGCGCGGGCGCTGTCGTCACCGAGGTAGTCGCCACCGAGCAGGTCGGCCGGAATCGGCTTCTCCTTGATCCGGACGATCACGCGGTGGAGCCGCCCCGCCAGAAAATCCCAGAAGTTCGGTGCCCCGTCCGGATACACAATGGTTACATCGAGGAGCGAGCGCAGCGCGCCGCCCATGGCGTCGAGCGCGAAGGCCATACCCCCGGCCTTGGGACGTAGCAGATGCCTGTATGGCGACCGCTGCTGCGCGTGCTTAGCCGCCGTGAAGCGCGTACCTTCCACGAAGTTCAGGATCGACACCGGCGAGTTGCGGAATTTCCGGCACATCCTGCGCGTGGTCTCGAGGTCCTTCCCGCGCAGCTCGGGACGACGCTCGAGGGTTGCACGCGAGTACCGCTTCATGAACGGGAAATCGAGGAACCACCATGCCAGGCCGAGGAGCGGAACCCGGATCAGCTCCTGCTTCAGGAAGAACTTGAGAAAGGGGATCTTACGGTTGAACGTTCGCTGCAGGATGGGGATGTCGGCCCAGGTTTGATGGTTGCAGCTGACGAGGTACGAGCCGTCACGACGGAGCCCGTCTATGCCGCGCACGTCCCACTCGATCTCGTGTACGACGTCGAGGAGGGCGCTGTTGCAGTCGATCCAACCCGCGGCCAGCCACATGAGCACGCGACTCCACGCCTGGCGCCACCGCTCGAATGGCGAGATGAGCTTGGCGAGGCCAGCCGCGTACAAGGGAATGCACCAAAAGATCGTGTTCACGGCCAGCAGAACGAGACTCAAGCTGCCCAGAAACCAGGCCGGGAGGAAGCGCAACACATCGTCGAGGTATCACACGCGCGTCCGCGCGGACAGAGGGCGCTGCCGGCCTCCCGCGCCGGGCGAAAACGCGCCAGAGGGGACTCGAACCCCTGACCCACGGCTTAGAAGGCCGTTGCTCTGTCCAGCTGAGCTACTGGCGCCCCGCCGCCGGAGCGCCGCCGCCGCACGCTCCCGCTGCTCCACATTCTAGAGTCGGGGTGAGAGGATTTGAACCTCCGGCCCCCTGCGCCCAAGGCAGGTGCGCTACCAGACTGCGCTACACCCCGTGGACCTCTGTCCTACCAAGATTTACTGTGTTGTGCGCTCCCAAGCAAACCCCGCGCAGAGGCAGCGTCCCAACGCCCGGTCATCCGAGGTCACACGGTGCCGCGCCTACGCGTGCGCCGAGAGGAAGCCGAGGAGTTCCTTGCGCAGCGCAGCGCACGCCCGTGCCCGATGGCTGACGCGGTTCTTCGCGGCTGCCGGCATGGCAGCAAATGTCATCCCAGCTGGCGGATAGAAGAAGATCGGATCGTACCCGAACCCGTCACCCCCACAGCGCTGGTCGAGGATGCGACCTTCACAGGAGCCTTCGGCGGTTAAGGTCGCACCGTCCGGGCAGGCCACGGCGATCACGCAGCGAAAGCGCGCGGTCCGTTCGGCGGGGGGGATCCCCGCCAACGCCGCCAGGAGCTTCTCGATGTTCGCCTGCGCGTCTTGCGGGCTGCCCGCATAGCGTGCCGAGCGCAGGCCGGGTGCCCCACCGAGGGCGTCTACTTCGAGGCCTGAGTCATCTGCCAAGGTCGCACAGCGGCTCCAGCGGGCGAGGGTGAGCGCTTTGTGGATCGCGTTCGCCCGGTACGTCTCACCGTCCTCGCGAACCGGTGGGGCACCGGGAAACTCCGATAGGGATCGTAGGACTACTGGCAGGTCACGGAGCAGCTCGCAGAACTCGCGGAACTTTCCAACGTTGGTCGTTGCAATGAGCAAAAGTGGCCCCAACTGACACCTCGGTACTTACAGGTGGGGCGCGAGGGCTCGCTGCTGCAGCTCGATCAGCTGCCGGATGCCGATCCATGCCAGATCAGCCAGTCGATCCAACTCGGCCTTCCCGAACGGCTTGGACTCGGCCGTACCCTGGACCTCGACAAACCCGCCTTCTGCCGTCATGACGAAGTTCATATCCACTTCCGCATGCGAGTCCTCGTCGTAGCAGAGATCGAGCAACGCCTCACCGCGCACCATGCCGGCACTGACCGCGGCTACGGAGCCGGTCAGGGGATCCGCAGCGATCTCCCCGGCGCCGCGCAGCTGGTGCACAGCCAGTGCCAGGGCGACGTACGCCCCGGTGACCGCCGCGGTTCGCGTGCCGCCGTCGGCCTGAATGACGTCACAGTCGAGCCAGATAGTTCGCGACCCGAGGAGAGCGAGGTTGGTGACCGCACGCAGGCTGCGTCCGATGAGACGTTGGATTTCATGGGTGCGCCCCCCCACACGCCCGCGCGCGGCTTCCCGCGGGATGCGCGTCGCGCCTGACCCCGGCAGCATGCCGTACTCTCCCGTCACCCACCCTTGCGTCGTACCGCGCAGGAATCGCGGCACGTCCTCCTCGACGGTGGCCGTACAGATGACGCGCGTCTCTCCCACCTCGATCAGCACCGAGCCTGCGGTGCGGCGAATAAAGTCAGTTGTAATGTTGACCGACCGCAGTTGTGACGCCGTGCGTCCGTCCGCTCGCATATCGCCGCCTCCTCTTTCTCGCCGCCCGGGATTCATAACAAGTCCCTTTGACCTTCAGCAAATCGTGTCGCATAGATAAACTCAGCTTGCGTTCGGCATGCAAGGCTGTTATTTTTTTGCCGCGCTTTTCTCTGGAGAGTCATGGAAAATTTCCTGGTCAAAGGTTCGCACCCGGTCATGGAGAAAATCCTCAGCATTAGCGCGAGGGTGGCTGTCACCGGGTCGACCGTCTTACTCATGGGCGAGAGCGGTACCGGCAAGGAGCTGATCGCCAGGTTCATCCATAACCACAGCCGGCGGGCGAGTAATCCTTTCATCGCGGTCAACTGCGGTGCGATTCCCGGGGAACTCCTTGAATCGGAAATGTTCGGCCACGAAAAGGGTGCGTTTACCGGCGCGGTCGGCACCCGTATGGGCCTGTTCCAACTTTCCAACGGCGGCACGATCTTTCTCGACGAGATCGGGGAGATGAGCTCGTTGCTGCAAGTGAAGCTGCTGCGAGTGCTGCAGGACCGCGAGATCCGCCCCGTGGGTGCTGACCGGACCATCAAGGTGGATGTGCGGATCATCGCAGCCAGCAACCGTGATCTGGCTGCCGACGTCGAGAAGGGCCGCTTCCGCGAGGATCTCTTCTACCGCTTGCAGGTCATCCCCATTGTCGTTCCGCCCTTGCGGGAACGGCGTTCGGACATCCCGATTCTCGTGCAACACTTTCTCGACAAGCAGAATCAGCAGCGTCTAGCCCAGCCCTGCCGGATCGACGACGAGGCCATGGTCCATTTATGGGAGTATGACTGGCCGGGCAATGTGCGCGAGCTGGAAAACCTGGTCGAACGCTTGGTCATCTTGAGCGATGATGGGGTCATCCGGGTGGAGAATTTGCCGCCGAACATCCGTTCTTTCATTTCGGACAAGAAGATCCCGCGTCCGACGCTGACGGAAGAGGGCATTGATCTCAATCAAGCGGTGGAGGAGTTCGAGTATCGGCTAATTGACGAGGCGTTGCGCCGGACCAAGGGTAACAAGCAGGCTGCGGCACGGTTGCTGGGGCTCAAGCGGACGACGCTGGTGGCCAAGTTACGTCGCAAGAGCGCGTGCCCTACGGCGGCACAGGCGTTCGTCATTTGAGCCGCGACGGGAGCCAAGCGGGACCGATGCAGGCAACGAAGGGACGAATCCTCATCGTGGACGATGAACCGGACGTCGTGACGATTCTCACGCACATGCTCGGCCGGGAAGGTTACGAGTGCGTGAGCGCGTCCGGTGGTGAGGCGGCCCTACAGGCCATCCAGCAGCAATCCGTTGACGTGATCCTCCTCGACGTGATGATGCCGGAGATGGACGGCCTGCAGGTCTGCGAGCGCCTGCAGCAGGACGAGACGTGGCGGCAAATCCCGGTTATTCTCGTGACTGCAAAGGATGACATGGAAACGCGCGCCCAAGGTATGGCCCTTGGGGTGAGCGAATATCTCACGAAACCCATCAACAGGCGAGAGCTCTTCGCGCGGGTGGCCGCACAGCTGCACAGCCGGGAGATCAACCGCCAGCTGTCGGAAACCGCCGCGACGATGGGCAAGCCGGAGAAGTTCCACTAACGCGGCAGACGAGCCGGCGCCGAAAACGTCTCGCGTCCGATGGGCGGGGGCCGTTGCGCAATGGCGGAAATGCCGGGCCGGATTGTCCGATCGCCTGCGGCGTGTTAGGAGTTCTCGCGTTCTGACGGCTGCGGGCACTTGCATCTGCCGACGAGAGCCCCCAGGGCGAAGGAGCGTATCATGCAGCTCGCCGACCCCAGCACCTACCAGGTAGACAAAAAAGCGAATAAGACCCGGCTCGAGCAGCTACGGGCCGTCGTGGGCGGCGCGGAACGGGTAGCCTTGCTCCTGCAAGACGATCCGGACCCTGACGGCATCGCCAGCGCCATCGCCCTGCGGACCGTGCTAGGCCGCAATCGTTCCACCACCCCGCTGTTCTCCTACGGGGAGACGAAGCGGGCAGAGAACCTGGCGATGCTACGCTTGCTCGATGTCAGCATCGACCGGGCCGATGCCGAGACCCTGCGGGCGTTCCGGTGCATTGCCCTGCTGGACGTGCAGCCGACGTACTTTGCCGACCGTGTCAGCCACGCGCACGTGGTCATTGATCACCACCCGCGCACCGCCCCGATCGATGCGGAGTACTGCGATCTGCGCCCACAGTACGGCGCGACGTCCACCATCCTCACTGAATACCTGGAAGCCTGCGGGACGGATGTGAGTCAACGGCTGGCAACGGCATTGGTGTACGGCATCAAGAGCGATACGCTGATGCTCAATCGGGAAACCGGTCCGGTGGACCTGCGAGCGTTCATGTCTCTGTACCCGCTCATCAACTACAATATTCTGCGGCGCATCGAGCGGCCCGAGCTGCCGCTGTCTTTTGCGGGATTCCTGGTGCGGGTGTTGCCACGCCTGCGCAAGCAGCGGGGCTTGCTGACCTTGCATGTCGGCTCGGTGGAGCAGGAGAACATTATTCCGCAACTGGCTGATTTCTGCCTCCAGTTCGAGGGCGCCGAGTGGGTGGCCGTGGCTGGCAAATGCGACAAGGCGCTGGTCATCTCGGTGCGCAACCCTGGATACGTACGCAGCGCCGGCGACGTCGTCCGCAAGCTGTTCAGCGCCATCGGTCGTGCAGGCGGGCACCGGTCGATGGCCAAGGCCATCGTGCCGCTGCGGCACTGGCGCAAGACCTTCGGCTCGACTCGCGATGCCGCTGTCGCCAGCGATCTGGAGGAATTGCTCCTGCAAGAGCTGTACGGCTCCGCGCAAGCGCAGGCTTCCGCGGGCGCCTGACGGTATCGCCGGTGTAGCGGACGAACGATCCGGATGCCCACGAAGTTGTCGCCCGGCTCGGGCTTTGCCCTTCGCTTCTTCTCCTACCTGTTGCTCTGTAGCGTCGCGTTCTGGGCGTTTAGCTTGCACCGGCATCTCGCGCCCGTGCAACGGACCATCGCCAGCCTGAGCGCCATGACGGCGCGCGGGATGGGGGGGCATATTCGCGCCCACGGCCACGACATCGTGGTCAGTGGTCTGGTGATGAACGTGAATCACGAATGCACTGGCATATTCGTCTGTATGTTGTTCGCGAGTTTTGTCCTCGCGTATCCGGCCTCGTGGGCCTCCCGGTTCGGGGCCCTGGCCATCGGCATCCCGCTGTTTTCTTTTGTCAACGTCTTTCGTCTAGCCACGTTGGCGCGCGTCGCGGAAATCTATCCGAACGCGTTCTTCTATCTCCACGAGTACGTCTGGCAAGGAATCCTCATGGTGTGTGTCCTGGCGGGCGCCCTGGCATGGGCGGAGAAGTACGGATGAACAAGCTGCGTTTCCTGAGCACGTTTCTGCTCGTCTTCGCTCTGCTCCTCGTCGTGTGGAACCGGACGGGGAGTTCCCGTTGGTACACCCGCGGCTTCTTGGCGGTGGCAGCCGTCATGGGGCCGTCGATGCATGGCTGGGTCATGGAACGCCATCCGGGGGGACACCGCGCTCCCGTCTGGGTGCGTGGCGACAAGCGGGTTCGGACTGCCATCCAGTTCGACGCCTTGTCGATTGCGGTGTTGCCGGCGCTGGCACTGCTGGCGGCGACGCCGGGGCTCGGTGTCCGCCGCCGTGCCCGCCTGATGCTGCTGGCCGCGGCACTGTGCTTTCTGATCGATTCCATAATTGTTGCGCTATTTCCGCTCCTTGTGTTCTACAAGAACCCTTTCACGGACGTGATCGGGACCTTCTTGGGCGTCGTGGCCTTCGTTGGCGCCCCGGTTCTGGTGTGGGGGGTGCTGACCTTTCGGGACCTGCAGCGGTTCCTGCCGGCGCTCCGCCGGCACCAGCCACGTCTGCCCGTGCGGCCATAACCATCATCCTGGACGGCCATGCCGGCGGCGCTCTGGCGTTTCGGCTCCCCCCGGTGCTGGCTCAGCGCTCCCGCTGCCCGGCTTCGCCGTGTTGATTCAGCATTTCAGCCGTGCGATAAGAGTCTGCGCTGTCACTCGGAAGACGAATAGACGCGCTATCTGCCGAGTTACGAAGCGTAGCGAGTTGCGAGTGGGTTGACGGCAGCAGCATTCAGTGGCAACGTATACGACATGATAAGGAGGGTTGACCGATGCGAGACCCAAATCTCCGCTTAAACGAGTTGGTGAGTCGCGGGAAGAAGGGGCGGGAGGAATCGAAGCTCATGAATGTCAAGGTCCCCGCCCACGTGTTGGCGCGGATCGATCGGGTCGCCTCGAATCTGGGGGCCACGAAGACGGAGGTCGTAATCGCCATCTTGAATGAAGGCCTCGAGACGGCGGAGTCAGAATTGAAAGGGTGGAAGCCACCCCCGAAGCCGGTCGTGCCGAAAGAGCGCCGCTGTACTATCAAGAGCTGCGATCGCGAGCGTGTGGCGAAGGGGCTGTGCGCGACGCACTACCAGGCACAGCGGCGCGCCCACGCCTAGCGCGTCGCGCGCGAATATCACCGGCTGGTGCTCGCGTTACGCCGCGGCGTGCGGCCGCAGGGCGCGCTCGCTTCGGCTGCACGTGGTCACGCAATATCCTTTGGGGGGCAGCACCGCCGCAACTACGGGCCGCGAGGATGAGGGAGCCACAAGGCGCCTCAGCTCGCTAGTAACCACAAGAACCAGAGCGTCCAAGCGGCCACGGCGGCCACCAGCAGTCCGCCACCGGCATAGCTCACGTTCGAACGTGTCACTCGTCGATGCGGGGTGACCACGTGCGTCGTGCTCCCTTGCGATCGAACACTGACGACCTGCCAGCGGGTAAATCCCGCCGTGCGCAGCCGCCTCTCGATCTCACGCCGGGCCGTGGGTGCGTCGGACTCTACGAGGTCAAATAGTCGCACCGTCGCTTCCAAACGTGCCATCCCGCCCCTCGCTTCTGTTTGCCACTTCCCGCTGTACGCCCCCGCCCTGGTGTTGATACATCGAACGGGATTTCACCGCTGCGGTACAGAGGGACCCGCCCCCGCACCTTGCGGCTGATAATAACTGTACCTTATACCAGGGTTCGCATCGATGTCCAAAGAGACTTGTAGCCCGCACACCCCAGCAGTCCGTTGAAAAACAGGCGCCGTAGCGAGGGCGAGCGATTTTCCGTCAGATCAAGGCGCCGAACCGGAGGCAAATCCGATGATTTTGTTGAGGATTCGGCGACGCAGAGCTGCCGGAAAATAGCCGCCCCCAGTAGGGGCCCTGTTTTTCAACGGATTGCTAGCTAGCGAGTTGCCTGTCGGTTGGCAGTTGGACTATCGAAGCGGCGTGAACGCGTTCGAACTCGACATGGCGTTCGAGCCGAAGGAGGTGGCAGCCGGGCTCGAGCGCGTGTTCAAAAAGCTGGGCCTCGCCTGGTCATGCGAGCGGCAGGCGTCCGCGCAGTATGAATTCCACGTCACCTTGCGGGACGGGGAACGGGCTCAGGTGGTGGTGCGGCCGCTGCCCCCCGAGCGCATGACATACTTGGGAGCGTTTCCACGCACCTTGCTGGAAGCGCGAGCCGACGACGGCTCAGACCTGGAGCCCTTGCGCCGGGAGATCGTGATCGCGTTCCTGCGCGTGACCGGATAGGAGCGACGTGCAACGGATCGAGCGGCTGGTGCCATGGGCGTTGCTGGTGTTCGTGGTTGCCGGTGGCGTCAGCTGGATCCAGCGCCCGGGTGACCTGGCCGGCTACCTGGTGGTGGGCGAGGCGGTCCTGGCCGGCCAGCACATCTATCAGGACGTTGGGGCCGGAGTGAACACGTGGCCGCCCTTCTTCAGCTTACTATGCGTCCCGCTCGCCCTGCTGGCGCGGCCGACGCCCTACGTGGCGCGTGGGGTCTGGCTGCTGCTGAATTTTCTCCTCCTGTGGGCGGCGCTGAAAATGTTGACCCGCCTCGTGTACGGCAGCGCGCTGCGCCTGCGCCCCAGCGGTGCGGATCTGTCGCTGGCCTCGCCTGAGGTGCTCATTCCCGTCGCGCTCTGCTACCGCTTCATCCTCAGCAATTTCGATCACCTGCAGGTGAACATCGTCATCTTCACCGCGGCGCTGGCTGGCCTGTACTGGCACACGTGCGGCCGTGACGTGTGCGGCGGTGCCGCACTCGGACTCGCCGCTGCCATGAAGGTGATGCCGGCCGCCTTCATTCCCTATCTTGTCTACCGCCGCCGCTATCGGCTGGCGCTGTGTGCGGGTATCGCAACCGTCGCGTTCTCGCTCCTGCCGGTCCTGATATACGGATGGCCACGTTTCCTCGACTACGTTCGAGCGTGGCGACAAGCCGTTGCCCTCGGATGGGGTGTGGGGAAGATGAATCAGTCAGTGTATGCCATGTTCGACCGATACCTCGGGCATGGCATCACGCCGCTCCACGTGACTGTCACCAACGTGCTTACCGATTCCGGGGATCCTGTGGTCGCGGTGGCAACCGGTGCCGTGCTTGCACTGGTCGTCGCCCTCGGGCTGCTGCTGTTTCGCGGCGCCGAGGCTCGCAACTCGGTGGCCAGTCTCGCAGAGTATAGCGTGGTCTTTGTCGTCTCCGCGCTGTTCGGGCCGGTCACCTGGAAGGCGTACTTGGTTGTACTGCTGTGTCCATGCATGCTGCTGGTGGGGTTGATACGGGGAAAACGGCTCACGCTGAGGGAACGGCGGACAACCATGGCGGGGCTCGCCGCCTACTTCATACTCGGGGGTCTCACCACGCGTGGCTTCCTCGGCAGGCAGCTCGCGGGCGCGCTTGCCATGCTCTCGGTCACCACGTTGGGCGCGCTGGTCGTTCTGGGCGTCCTGCTATGGCTGCGCCCGCGCATCGGGGAGCGATCTATGAACCAGGATGCGGGGGGTCTGCCACCTGCGGCGGCTGGCGGTCGAGGGTAGCTCCCGGCACCCCCGTCCGGTCGAGGGTCTGATCCAGGCGTGCCACGTCGTCCGGTGCGAGGTTGAAGTATCTCGCCTCCGGGTGATGGAAGACGAGCGCGGTCACCGAGCCTTCCGGGTCCATCATGTAGCCGCTGGTCAGACGGACGCCGATGTGCTCAGGCACACTGAGCAAGCGAAAGAGCCGTTCCTGGTCCTCGAGGCGCGGGCAGGCCGGGTAGCCGAAGGAGACGCGGATGCCGCGGTACTTGGCTTTGAACAGATCGTTCTTCGTGGTCCCGGCTGGGTCGGCAAAGCCCCACATCGCACGGATCTTCTGATGCAGCAGCTCGGCGAACGCTTCCGCGCCCTCGAGCGCCAATGCCTGCAGGATGTGCGACTTCAGGTAGTGGCCTTGTTCCTTCCACTGTTCGGCGAGCGCGCGCACACCAGGTCCGATGGTGGTCGCGAAGAGGCACACGTAATCCGGTCGTCCGGCATCGACCGGTAACACGAAGTCGGCGAGACACAGGTAAGGCGCGGCAACTTGGCGTCCGAAGTGAAACCTCTCGATCACCTCGTGCCCGTCGCCGGCGTGGATCAGCAAGGTGTCACCGTCGGCGTGCGCGTGGAAGAAGCGGTAGACGGCCTTCGCGCTGATGTCCTTGCGCGCCAGCATGGCCGCTTCGACTGCAGCCACATGTTCCCGCAGCGCCAGCGCCCGGGAGTTTCCTGCCGCCAGCGCCGCCTCGAACTTGCCCTTGAAGCCGAGGTGTCGCGTGTACAGCATGGCGGGATTGATGTACGGGAAGATTGCAGCAAGGTCGTAGTCGCGAATCACGTGCCGGCGGAGATCGGGCGGTGCTGGGATCACTGCCAGTGGTTGGATCGCCGACTTCCTGGGGGCGGCCGGCGCGGTGGCTCGCGGTTGTTCCGACTTCCCCTCGGCTGCTTGCAGCCGCGTGGTTTCCTCCTGGAGCTTGGCCGCCAGGGCGTGCCGCCTGCTCCTGTCCATCAACTGATTCGCCAGATCGAGGCCAGTCATTGCGTCCTTGGCGTACGCCACGGTCCCGCCGTACTGCGGGGCGATCTTGAGGCGCGCAAAGCGGTTGGACAGTGCGGCCCCGCCCACCAGGATCGGGCAGCTCACGCCAGCAGCGTGGAGATCCTGTGCCGTGGCCACCATCATCTGCGCCGACTTCACCAGGAGGCCCGACAGGCCGATCGCGTCCGGCTTGTGGTGGCGGTACGCCTCGATCAGCTGTTCCGGGGGCACCTTGATGCCGAGGTTGATGATCTTGAAGCCGTTGTTGCTCAGGATGATGTCGACGAGATTCTTGCCGATGTCGTGCACGTCGCCCTTGACGGTGGCGAGCACGATCGCGCCCTTCATCGCGGCGTCGGTTGTCTCCATGTGCGGCTCGAGATGAGCCACCGCTGCCTTCATTGCTTCGGCCGACTGCAGTACTTCGGCGACGATCATCTCGTTGGCGCCAAACAGCCGGCCGACCTCGTCCATGCCCGCCATCAGCGGGCCGTTGATGATCTCCAAGGGCTTGCGATCGCGCAGCGCAACGTCGAGGTCGGCGAACAGGCCGTCCTTGCTGCCTTCCAGGATGTACAGCGCCAACCGCTCATCGAGCGGCAAGTCCCGCCTTTGCTCGACGGTCTTCTGCGGTGCCTTGGTACGAAAATGGGCGCTGAAGGCCGCGATCGGATCGTCGCCTCGCCACCAGATCAAGTCTTCCGCGAGCCGTCGCTCGTCCTCGGGGATCGAGGGATAGCGCTGCAGCTTTTCAGCGTTGACGATGGCCATGTCGAGACCGGCCTGGACGCAATGGTACAGGAAGACCGAGTTGAGCACGTCGCGGCCGGCAGGCGGCAAGCCGAAGGAGACGTTCGACACGCCGAGGATCGTCCTGCACCGCGGCAGCGCCTGCTTGATGAGCCGGATACCCTCGATGGTTTCGACCCCCGACCCGATGTAGTTCCTGTCGCCGGTGCCGACCGGAAAGACAAGCGCGTCGAAGAAGAGGTCTTCGGCCGGCACGCCGTACTTGCGCGTCAGGAGCTCGCACGAGCGCTGTGCGATCTGCAGCTTACGCTGGCGCGTAATCGCCTGCGCCTGTTGCCTATCTTCGTCGATGCATCCCACCACCAGCGCTGCGCCGAAGCGGCGCGCCAGCGGCGCGACGCGCTGGAAGCGGACCTCGCCGTCTTCGAGGTTGATGGAATTGATGATCGACTTCCCCTGTGTCCGACTCAGCGCCTGCTCGATCACTGCCGCATCCGTGGAGTCGATCATGAGGGGGACCCGCACCTTCTTCACCAGCGTGTCGAGAAAGGCGCAGGTGTCAGCCGCTTCATCGCGATCCGGGTCCTGCAGGCAGACGTCGAGCACCTGTGCCCCCTTGCGCACCTGCGCGCGGCCGACCTCCGCGGCCTGCTCGATCTCTCCGGCGGCGATGAGCTGCTTGAACTTCCGGCTGCCGAGCACGTTGGTGCGTTCGCCCACGATGACGGGACGGGTATCGTCATCGATGTGCAATGCGTCGATGCCTGAGACGACCGAGCGGTGCACGCCCTGAGGGCGGTGGGGCGTATGGCGGCTGGCCACCGCCGCCAACAGCCGAATATGTTCCGCCGTCGTGCCGCAACAACCCCCAAGGATGTTCACCCAGCCCTCGGCACAGAAGCGCTCGACCTTCTCTGCGAACATGACGGGCAACTCGTTGTAGCGTCCCTCTTCATCCGGCAGGCCGGCGTTGGGAAACACGCAGATCGGAAACCGGGACACTTCGGCGAGCGTGCGCAGATGGTCCGTCATGAAAGCAGGACCGGTCGCGCAGTTCATACCGATGGCGAAGAGGTCGCGGTGCGCCATCGACACGGACAGCGCTTCGATCGATTGCCCGGCCAGCATCGTGCCCATGGTTTCAATCGAGACCGACAGGACCACCGGCACCGTGCACCCGAGCTTCGCCAAGGCGTCATCGATGCCCAGCAGCGCGGCTTTGACGTTGAGCGTGTCCTGCTGGGTTTCCAGAAACAGGACGTCGACACCCCCTTCGACCAAGGCGATCGTCTGCTGCGTGTACGCCGCGCGCACGGCGTCGAACGTGATCCCGCCCGTCACCGAGATCGTCTTGGTACCGGGTCCCATCGACCCCGCCACGAAACGGGGCCGCTGCGCGCTGCCGGCAGCATCGGCCGCCGCCCGCGCCAGCCGCGCCGCCGCGTGGTTGATGCTGACCACGTGGTCCTCAAGCCCGTACTCGGCCAGCACGATCTGCGTCGCACCAAACGTGTCCGTCTCGATGATGTCGGCGCCGGCATCGAGATAGCCGTGATGGATCCGCTCGATGACGTCCGGCCGCGTGAGCACGAGGTGTTCGTTGCACCCTTCGAGACTGGGCCCGCCGAAGTCGTCCGCGGCAAGATCACACGCCTGGATCGCGGTTCCCATGGCCCCGTCGAGGACAAGGATGCGCTCCTGCAAAGCCGCACGCAGCGCGTCGATACGGTGCATCGATAACATCTGACTCTTCCTGTGTAGCGTACCGATGAGCGGAATTCCAAGGGCCTGGCTCGGAGGAGACGTCACCGCTTCCCCTTTCGACCAAGGTGACAAAGGAGGACTGAGCCATGGGACTGAGGGGGATTTGCGGCGCACCGGCAAATCCTCCCTGCCGCTGCTTTGCGAAAGGAGGGGACCCGTAGTTGCGGCGTCGGCTCGAAGTCAGCGCAACGCGCTCGCCGTGCCAACGATCGTTTTCACACCGTCATCCTTCTCGCACCAGACATCCGCGTGAACACGGGTCTTCGCGCCCTCGCGAGTTTCGTCCCGCACTTTGCCGCGCACGAGGAGATGATCGTTGGGCCAGACGACGTTGACCAGACTGACGTTGAGCTTGCCACCGCAGAACCAACCGGCGCCGAAATTATG
>JBHHYR010000070.1:0-16700 GCA_046757585.1 Binatia bacterium
CGACAGCGCCGCGGCGCTAGAGGCGCTCGCCGATCAGGTAGGTGACACCGTCGGCTCCTGCCCGTGCCGTGTGGACCGTTCCCTTGGGGAGCAGGAGGCGATCACCCGGGCGCAGGCGGAATTCCGTTCCCCCGGCTCCGAATGTCATCTCTCCCTCAATCACCCAGAGGATTTCGTCGTGGTCGTGCGAGTGGGGTTGATAATTTGCTCCCGACTCGTCGCGCCAGCGAAAGACGTCGAATCCCTCTTCTGCCAACTGCTGCCGCAGGGCTTCCTCGTGTGGCACCGCCGCCCCGTTCCATGGAACAAGTTCGAGCCGCATGTATCGACCCTCCTTCCGGTGCTGTGCGCTGGGATCGATCCTCTGTGTCTTGCCTCTCCTGCGTCCACGGCGAGCGGCCTACTCCGGCTCTTCACCGAAGTGCGCTCGCACGATGCGTTCCTTTAGATACTCGAGTGTGCCGAGATCTTCGACGATGTCCCCGCCGGTATCATAGAAGAAAATCTCCCCGTTCCTATTGCGTCCGACCGCGACCAGCCAGTCCAGCTGGTCGCGATCTTCGATCAGGTAGTTGATCGTTTGCGCCACGCCCTTGCCCGGAATGATTGTGATCTTTGCTTTCAGGGACTTTTGCTGCTTGGCCATAGGCACCGTACCTCGACGCACCGCCATCACGGACATCTGGTGGGATGACTGACGTGCACACCGTTATGCAGGGTCCGGGCATGAGCGATGAGCGAACCTGGGGAGGAACATAGGAGCGCCCCCCCGGCAAGTCAACCCCGGCTCTGCGGTGGGTTCAGTCCGACAGGAGAGGACGCCGTGGTGGCACGCGTCCCGCGGCCAGCGGCCGGTGCGGTCAACGGCGTGACGTGCTGTCGTTCGGCGCGGTCAAGACCAGTCGTGCGACGGCTTCAACGTGATACGACTGGGGAAACAGATCGATCGGCTGGACCACGTCGACACGGTAGCGGGACGACAGACGCTTGAGGTCGCGCGCCAGTGTCGCCGGATTGCAGGAGACGTAGACGAGCCGCGCCGGCGCGAGATCGAGCAAGGGCCGGACGATGTCCGCCGCCCCACCACGGGGTGGGTCGAGGACGGCGGTGTCGAAGCGCAGTGACTGCCGGCGCAGCTCCCGCAGGGCTTTGCATGCCGACGCAGTCCGCACCTCGCAGTTCGAGAAGCCCAAAGCGGCGGCGTTCGTGCGTGCATCTTCCGCAGCCTCCGGCTGCTGCTCGACGGCGACCAGCCGGCCGACACGGCGGACGATGGGAAAGCTGAGGTTGCCCACCCCGGCGTAGAGATCAAGCACGCGATCGTTCGCACCGAATTCGCCGAGCGCGAGCACGGTCCGAACGAGCAATCGATTCGCTTCCGGGTTGACCTGGGTGAACGCTCCGCAGCGCACGGTCAGGATGAGGTCCTCTTCCGGACGAAGCGAGATGTGTTCGTCGCCCCAGGCGTGGCGCCACCCTCTTCCTTCCAGCACGACGCCCCCCACATCATCGCGTTGGGCCAGCCACCGTAAGAGGAATTCCGCGTCGGGGGTGGATAGTTTGCCGTGCACCTCACCGCGCAACACCACGTTCCTCGGCGAGGTGGCCTGTACGGCTTCGATGCGCCGAATGTCGGAGTGCAGCTGACGGACGAGGTCCGCAGCAACCTGGATCGCCCGATCGACCCCCTCTGCTGCCAGCAGGCAGTGCGTGATGGGGACCAGGTCATGGGTGCCCCCCGCATAGAAGCCGACACGGCGATCCGCGATGCGCAAGGTGAGCCGGCTCCGGTAGGCGAACACGCGCGGCGACGCTATGATGGGCCGCACGGCAACATCGGGAGCACCGGCGATGCGTTCGAGGTGATCACGCAGGTTCTGCACCTTGGCCCGCAACTGGGCGGGGTAAGTCAAGTGCTGCCAAGGACAGCCCCCACACCGTGGCAAATAGGGGCAGGGTGGCAGCCGCCGGTCGGGGGCCGCCGTCGCGACCTGGCACAGGTCGGCGTAGGCGAACGATCCATGATCCTCGCGCACCCGGACATCGACCTGCTCGCCTGGGACGACGCCGCGAACGAAGACGACCTTGCCATTCAACCGCCCGATGCCGTGCGGGCCGTAGGTCAGCCCGCTGACCCGCAGCCGCTTCCAGGCTGCCCCGGACGCGCTGCGATCGGTTCCCCCACACATGCGGCTACACGGTACACGTCGGGCTGCCGGGCTGCAAAGCGGGAAAGATGTCGAGGACCTGCCCTCGCTACGGCGTGCAGAGCCCGCGCGGCAGAGCAGGAAAGCTCGCATGCGGCAGGTTGAACCGGGCCGCGTGCTGCATTACGTAGCTGAATGAAGGGAGTGCCAACCATGAGTGAACGACCGCAAGGCCTGGTGCCATCGGCCGGGTGGCCCGTAATCCACCTCTTTTATCGGATTGATCGTGTCCGCTGGCGACAGCTCACAGCGGCTGAACGTCAAGCCGCGATTGAGGAGTTCGGCGGTTGGCTCGGGGCTGGCGCAGCAGAAGAGGGGCTGCAGCTCATTCCCTTCGCCGGCGTTACCAAGTGCGACGTCGGCTTCATGGCTGTGCACCCGGACCTGTGGCGAGTGCAGCAGTTGAGCCAGGAGGTTGCTGCGACCGTGTTCGGATCCTGCCTCACGCCGATGTACTCCTTCCTGTCGCTGACCGAAGCCAGCGAGTACATCACGAATGAACTCGATTGGGCGCGGCTGTTGATCGAAGAGGAGAAGCTCGATCCTGCTGCACCTGAGTTTGCGGCGCGTATCGCTGCGCTGCGCAAGCGCACTGCGACGTACGCCGACTCGCGTCTTCATCCACGCTTGCCGCAGCATTATCCGATCGTCTGCTTCTATCCGATGGCGAAGGCACGCCGCGACCAGGACAATTGGTACCGACTGAGCTTCGAAACGCGCAAACGGTACATGACGGCGCACGGTAACGCTGGCCGGCGCTTCGCCGACCGCGTGACGCAGCTCATCACCACCTGTACCGGCATAGACGACTGGGAATGGGGGGTGACGTTGTTTGCGCGTGACCTGAAGGCGATCCGCGACATCGTCTATGAGCTCCGCTACGATCCGGCTAGCGCGATCTATGGGCTCTTCGGCGCGTTTTATATTGGCATTCGCTTCCAGCCAGACCAGGTAGCAGCGGTTTTGAAGCTCTAGTCTCCCGGGTTGCAAGTCAGGCACCGGCGAGGTCAAGGGAGCAGGTCGAGTGAGGGAGCGTCCTTGAGGAGGTACCTATGTCGTGGACTGTGATCATCGTGTTCCTGGTCGCACTAGCCAGCACTCCGGCGCGTGCCGATATGCAGAACCTGAAGCAATTCCTGCATGACGTCGAAGAGGCGACGCACACGACGACGCCGCTGCGAGGTGACGGCCAATTCGAGGTGGTATCGACCGACGCCACGCGCCATGACCAGGTTGCCGTGATCCTTCGTCCACCAGCCGACACCTATATCGAGCTCAAGCAGGAGGGGAAACGCGTGTTGCTGCTGAACACGGCCGGCAAGGCGTACCAATTCACGAAAGGTGCAACGGCCCCGGCGGCGTTCCCAGCGACCGCCACCTTCGCTGGCAGTGACTTTACACGTGAGGATCTGGAGCCTTTTCGTCTGGCCCGTTTCCAGGACGCGCGGATTTCCGACGAGACGGTTTCCCAGTTGACCGTGACGCTGTTTCCCCGCGACTCGCAGTACAGCCTCGTGGTGGCGACCTTCGACCGCGAAAAAAAGGTCCCCGTGAAGATGCTCTACTATCGAGATACGCTCAACAACCTCGTGAAGATGCGGCGTGATACGCACCACGTGTTGGTGGGGCGGAAATGGATGGCGACGACGAGCACGATGGAAACCTTCAAGTTGCGAACGCACACGACCTTCACACTTCACTGGACCCAGAAGGCCACATTTCCGCCAGAGCTATTCGATCCGGTCTTTCTGCCGCGGCCATCGATGATCCGATGGCCTACCGCCACGGCGCCGCGCTCATAGGGGCGACGGCCTGCCGGCCCGGTCCCCCCGGCCCGTTGGCGACCTCAGTCCTCCCGGGATGGGTGGCCCTCCGCCCCAGCGCCCCCTGACCAACGAGGCGCGCCGCCGTGGCGCGCTCGCATGGCACGCCGGATCTCGCCTTGCAACTCGCGACGTAAGAGCAGCAGTCTCGCTTGTTGCGCGACGCTCAGGGTCTTCTGCAGCTCGTGAAAGGTGTCTTCTGGTATCAAGGCGAGCTTTCGGTCGATCGCGTTCCCTTCGCTCACGAGCTTGCCGAGATGGGCGGTGTCAGGCGGCTGGTGGCCAAGCGCTGCGCGCAGCTCGTCTTCCAAGAGATGGCGTTGTTTGATCAACCCCTGGCGGCGCACGTCCGAGTGCCGGATGACCCGGCTCACCTTGAGCGCGTCCTCATCGTTGAGGCCCAAGGCGTCGACAATCCGTAACACCAGAAACGTGCGTGCGCGCTCGCGCCGTGCTGCCCTCGAGCCCAGTCCGCCTGGGGTTTGGGCAAACGCAACCGGCGGCAGCAGCACCAACATGCCCAATACAATGAGCAGAGGCTTCTGTTTCATTGCTCTACCTTCTCCTTCATGGCACAGGTGGCGTCTCAGCCGACACCGCCAATGAGATCGCCCACCCGTTCCAACTCTGACTCCGTGAGGTCCGTCATGCTCGGCACCGCGAGTTCGCTACGCATGCCCACAAGACCACTGAGGCGGAGGACCAGAGGCGTCGCTGCCCCGGGTGGCGTCGTTTGCAGCACAGATCCGTCGCGGGGGGCCATGACCCGTATGACCTCGTCGAGCGCCGCCAGCGAATCGGCGTCGAGCGTCGCAATCTGCACGTGGGCGGGCGCAGGCGTGCGTGCATGCTGGCCGAACCGATAGGCGAGCAGCACGACCAGCACCGACGCGGCCGCGAGGGCGGGGTAGCGCCATGGAACAGAGCGCAGGCCGTCGTGTCGCCACCCCCGCTGCCACCTCCGGCGGGGCGGGGGAAGGTTGCCCGTGGCACGCGCGATTGCGCGTCGTTGTTGTACCCAGAATTCCTCGCCCGGGTCGGGGACGGGCAAGCCATGCAGCCACGCCGGAACCTCGCGCAGGGCTTCGAGGCACCGCTGGCAACCTGCGCAGTGTGCCAAGTGGCGTTCGAGCCCGTGCCCGCGGGCCGGCGGTAGCACGTCATCCAGGCGCACCCACCGTCGTGCGGCTCCGCGACGGCGGATGGCCCGGCACTGGTTCAACGCAATCTGATGAAGCCAGGTCTTGAAGCTGGCTCGAGCGGCGAATTGCCCCAGATGCGTGTACGCTTGGAGAAAGGTCACTTGCACAATGTCTGCTGCCTGCGCATGGTCACGGAGGAGTCGGTACGCGAACGCATAGAGCGGCTTTTGGTACCGTTCCACGAGGAGATCAAAGTCCTCGCGACGTCCTGCGAGCGTTCCGCGAATGAGCGCCGCATCGTCTACTTCCGCCGGCGGCTCCACGTTGCGACCTGCGGGCCCCTCCGCCTTCGATCACGGGTGAACGGGGTTACCGGGAGTTCCCCATGCTTGCCATCGCCTCATTGACCGTGCGGGCGCGTGCGGTTGTTGTGCTTGAGCCGATAAATGTCTCGGCTTGCCCGGTGTTGCGCGTGCTCCAGCCTGCGCCGTTCGCGCGGGCTCACCTGCCCATCGGCCAAGGCCCGGTGGCGTGCATGCTCGATCGCATGCTGCTCATGGCGCAACGCGTTCGCCTCACCGGGTGTGAGCTCGCCGCTCCGCATCCCTTGGTGAATGCGCACGCGCTGGCGCACCTCGCGCCGCTTTATCGGTCCCGCCTGGACCGCTGACGCCGCCAGCAGGGCAGCGGCGGCCGCGACTGCTACAGCTGCCACAACCATGTTCTTCATGATGCGTGCCCTCCTTTCACCAATGAGATGCGGCTACTGACGGAAAGGTTAAAGTTGCATCCGCCAGCTGCTGAATCGCGGGCGCCGGGCCGCGTCGAATCTGGGCTCGCCGTGTCGGCGAAGCAACCTCCGCGCGGCTCAGCCGTTGCCGAAAGGATTGCGCAGCAGAATGGTTTGGGCCCGACCCGCACCGACGGAGACCATGACCATTGGTGCCCCGGTGAGCTCTTCGAGCCGGTGGATGTAAGCTTGCGCGTTGCGTGGCAGGTCCTGCAGCGAACGCGCGTGGTCAAGCGATTCGTGCCACCCAGGCCACTCTTCGTAGATCGGCCGGACGGCGCGCAGCGCGGCGCAGCTGGCAGGGAAGTCTGTCACGCGCCGGCCGCCGACTTCATAGGCAGTGCATATCTGCAGGCTGTCGAACCCGGTCAACACGTCGATCTTGGTGAGGGCGAGGCCGCTCATGCCGTTGAGGCGGACGGCGTGCCGGACAACCACCGCGTCGAACCAGCCGCAGCGCCTGGGCCGGCCGGTGGTAGCGCCGAACTCGTCACCGTCTTGTTGGAGCTTCTTACCGAGCGCGTCATGCAGCTCGGTGGGAAACGGGCCGCTCCCGACGCGCGTCGTGTAGGCCTTGACGATCCCGATGACGCAGGAAATTCGATTCGGAGCAAGGCCGGTGCCCGTACAGGCGGCGCCGGCAACCGTATTGGAGGAGGTGACGTACGGGTACGTTCCGTGGTCCACATCCAACATGGTGCCCTGTGCCCCCTCGAGCAACACGCGCTTGGAGTCGTGCAGCGCGGTGTGGAGGTAGGCGGCCGTATCGGTGACGTGGGGCGCGAGGCGCGTGCGCAGGCGTGCGTACTGCTCGTAGATGGCGTCGACGTCCAGCGCTTTCTCTCTCAAGATCGCCGCAAGGTAAGCGTTCTTCTCCGCGATCGTTGTCCCCAGGGCACCGCGGAAGGCAGCGTCGTCGAACAGGTCGGCGACGCGAATGCCGATGCGCGCCATCTTGTCCTCGTACGTCGGACCGATGCCACGACCCGTGGTGCCGATGCGCCCTTCACCCCGCAGCCGCTCGCGCGCCTGATCGATGGCCCGGTGGTACGGCATGATCAGATGGGCGCGGTCACTGATTTTCAGCAGGTCGTCGTGCGACAGGCAACCACGTTCCCGCAACATGTCGATCTCATTAATCAGTACCGTGGGATCGATCACGACCCCGTTGCCGATAATGCAGATCGTGCGGGGGTGCAGGACGCCAGAGGGAACCAGATGCAGAATCGTCTTATGGCCATCGACCACCACCGTGTGCCCCGCATTGTTACCGCCCTGGTAGCGGGCCACGATGTCAGCATGTTCGGCAAGGATGTCGACAACCTTGCCCTTTCCTTCGTCACCCCATTGCGCTCCGACGACGACGACGGCCGGCATGACAGTCAGTGCTCCACCCACGGTCTGCGGACGATGCTCATGCTCCTATTGTAGCCGGATCAGCTGTGCGGACACGATGTTGGGCAGCCTGCGGAGTTTCTCGATCACGGCGTCGGGAATCTCGTTGTCGACGTGCATCAGCGAAATCGCCATGCCGCCGATCCGCTCACGTCCGAGCTCGAGGCGAGCGATGTTGATCTTGGCCTCCCCAAGGAGTGTGCCGATCGCGCCCACTACCCCCGGAACATCGCGATTCTGGAATAGCAGGATGAAGCCTTCCGGATCCGCATCCAAGAAGAAGTCGTTGATCCGAACCAAACGGATGACATGTTGCCCGAACACAGCGCCGGCGGCGATGCTGACACCCTTGTCACCGCGCACAGTGACGGTGACCAAGTTCAAGAACCCCCTCGGTTTGCTGGTCGTTGATTCGACCACTTTGATTCCGCGCTCGCGTGCAATGGCGGGGGCATTGACGTAGTTGACGACGTGGGAGGCCAGCATGCGGCCGAGCAGGCCGCACAACACCGCAGGAGTCAGAGCCTTGACGTCGTAGTCCGCTACCTCGCCGGCATACTCAATGGCGAGCTCGCGCGGCGCCGCAGCGAACAGCTGCGCCTGCAGACTGCCAAGCTTTTCGCACAGCCTCAGATACGGGCCAAGGACCTCGAGCAACTCCGGGCTGATTGAGGGAACGTTGACAGCGTCCTGGATGACATCGTCCGTCAGGTAGTTGACGATCTGCTGGGCAATCGCGATGGCGACATTCGTCTGCGCCTCGTCCGTCGCGGCACCGAGGTGGGGGGTGCAAATCACCTGATCCAACTTGATCAGGGGATGATCAGGGGGCGGCGGTTCCCGGCTGAAGACATCGAGGGCGGCCCCTGCAACTTTCCCTTCGCGGATCGCCGCCGCCAGAGCTTCCTCCTCGACGATGCCGCCGCGGGCGCAGTTGATGACGCGCACTCCCTGCCGCATCTTGGCGCAAGCGTCTGCTCCGACGAGACCCCGAGTCTCCGGTGTCAGCGGCGTATGGACGCTGATGAAGTCGGCACGGGCGTACAGCTCATCCAAATTCACCAGCTCCACACCCAGACGCTGCGCCCGTTCCGGCGAAATGAAGGGATCGTAGGCGATGACGTGCATCTTGAGGGCCAGCGCTCGCTCTGCCACGAGGCTGCCGATGTTGCCAATGCCAATGATGCCCAGGGTCTTGTTGTAGACTTCCGAACCTGTAAACCGACCCTTCTCCCATTTGCCGCTCTTCATGGAGGCGGTGGCTTGGGGAATCGATCGCGCCAGGGATAGCATCATGCTGATCGCATGTTCGGCGGTGGTAATGTTGTTGCCGGCCGGCGTGTTCATGACCACCACACCCTTTTTCGTGGCGGCCTCCACGTCAATATTGTCCACACCTATGCCCGCCCGCCCGATGACCCGCAGGTTGGCGGCAGCGTCGATGACTTCCGCGGTGACCCGGGAACCGCTGCGGATGATCAACCCGTGATAGGGAGGAATTCGGGCAGCGAGTTCATGCGGTGTCAGACCAGTAGTCTCGTCCACCTCGATTGCCGGCGCTGCCCGCAGGATGTCCATGCCGGCAGCCGCGAGCTTGTCACTGACCAGGACTCGGAACATTGGTTACTCCGGTAGGGCGCCCACAAGCGCTTGCTGGGCCGCTCCGACCCCACGCCCGAGGGGCACCTCGTGGCCAAAACGGCAGAGGGCCATTTCGAGGGCTGCAATCGCTGTGACCACGTCGAACGCCCCCATGTGGCCCAGGTGGGCGATGCGTACGATCTTGCCCTTGAGCTGTTCCTGTCCGCCGGCAAACGTCACCCCCATGCGGTCGCGCAGGTAGGCAACCAGCTTCGTCCCGTCGATGCCGGGCGGGGTCAAGATCCCCGTTAGAGCGGGGCTTGGTGCCTCGGGAGCGACCAGCTGCAGGCCGAGCGCGGTCGCCGCCGCGCGGGTTGCTGCTGCCAGGCGGGCATGGCGTTCGAAGACACGTGGAATCCCCTCTTCTTGAATCATGGCCAGCGCCTCGCGCAGTCCGACAATCAGTGAAATGGCGGGCGTCCAAGCGGTCGTGTCCCGCGCCTGGCTCTCGCGCTCTCTGGCGAAATCAAAATAGAAGCGTGGCAACGCTGCTCCCTTCACCCGCTGCCAGGCACGGCTGCTCAAGGCGACGAACGCCAGCCCCGGGGGTAGCATCAGCGCCTTTTGGGAGCCGGTGATCAACACGTCAATTCCCCAGCGATCCATGGGGACGTCGAACACCCCGACGGCGGTAATCCCGTCAACGATCAGCAGGACGTCGCGCACGCGTGTCAGTGAGGCAATGGCTTCAACCGGATGCACAGCCGCGGTTGACGTCTCGCTGGCTTGCAACAGTACTGCCCGGATGCCGGGCCGCCGTTCGAGGAGCCGCCGCACATCCTCGACCTTGGCACTTCGTCCCCATGGGACACGCAGTTCGGTGACCGTGAGACCGTGTGCACCGGCGATCTTGGACCAGCGTTCTCCGAACTTCCCGCCGTTGACCACCAGCACTTCGTCCCCGGCGGAAAACAGGTTGGTGACCGCCCCCTCCATCGCCCCCGTACCGGAGGCAGCAAGGATGAGCACGTCCTCCGCCGTCTGGAAGAGCGCTTGGAGGCCGCGCTTGGCCTCGGCGAAGATTTGGCTGAACTGCGGTGTCCGATGGTGAATGAGCGGCTGCGCCATGGCGAGGAGCACCCGCGGCGGCACGGGTGTGGGCCCCGGAGCGAGGAGATAGCTCTTGATCACGTGGGTTTCCTCGTCGGCAAAAAAAAGCCTGAACCTCTCCGATTCAGAGGCCCAGGCGTTCGGCCTGCTGAAGGCCAGCACTCCCTCGTGGTTGATTCCACGTTGCGCCAGTCGTGCAGACCCAACAGTCTGGGCGTAGCCTTAGCCGATCGCCACGGCCCTGTCAACCGATCGCGACCCCGCGCACTGTCCTCGGACAGTGCCCGCCCCCGCAGCGTGAGGTTTCGCAAGATCAACGCGCATGGTTGCTGTTCACCAGGGTCATGAATTCCTGACGGGTCTCTTGGTGGCTGCGGAAGACCCCTAGCATAGCACTGGTTACGACGACTGAGTTTTGTTTCTCGACGCCGCGCATGCGCATGCACAGGTGCTCGGCACGCAAGACGACACCCACGCCCAACGGATCCAGTCCGTCCATGAGCATGTTCGCGATCTGCGTTGTGAGCCGTTCCTGAACTTGCAGGCGGCGCGAATAGACCTCTACCAGCCGCGCCAGCTTGCTGATTCCGACGATGCGGTGCTTCGGAATGTAAGCAATGTCGGCGGTACCGAAAAACGGGAGAAGGTGATGCTCGCACATCGAGAAGAAATCGACGTCTTTGAGGACGATCATTTCGGAGTAGTCTTCAACGAACAGCGCACGGTTGATGACCTCCCTCGGATTCTGCACGTACCCTTTTGTCAGAAACGCGAGCGCCCGAGCGACGCGCTCGGGGGTCTTATCCAAGCCCTCACGTGTCGCGTCCTCGCCAAGCAGGGTCAGGATCTCAGTCACCGCTCTTTCAATCGAGGCTTCACCCATGATGACAGGATCTTAACGGAAACGGCCGTGGCTGCAAGCAGGAGTTCGGCGGCGAACCCCGCAGGCCAGATTACCGTCCGCTGCGCTTCTCCACGGCTTTGACGCGCTGGTATTTGCGGTAGTCGTACCCGGTGGCCATGGCCATGAGAATAGGTTCCATGCCACCCGGGCGTTCCCGCCGGAGAATGCGGAGGCGTTCGTAGAAATCCTGGAAGTCTTTGTTGATGCGCTGACGCTCGGCCACCGGGTTGAGGAAGAAATCACGCAAGCGGGTCACCGTGAAGCGGAAGGCGGAAAAGCGTAGCTCGTTGGGGAAGGCGTCCCATTCCGCCAGCGACAACGTGCGCAACGCCTCGTATCCTGCAATCAGTGCCTCAAACTTCTTGAGCGAATACCGGCCTTCCTCGAAACAAAGGGCGTTCACGGCAGTGGCAAGGTCGAATATGAACTTTCCCCGGCACGCGGCCTCAAAATCCAACACCGCGACCACCTTCTCGCCCTTGAACTTGATGTTGTCGTGGAACAGATCCCCATGAATGATTCCCTTCGGGAGCTTTCCTTCCAGGTAATGCGTGAGGTACTCGACCTCTTCATCCAACGTTCGGATGATTCGCTTGAAGTAATGGGGCAGCCGGCCGCGGGCGTCGAGGTACACCTCTTCAACCCGCTCGAATGCAAACCGGTTGTCAATCCCCTTCTTATACGCTTTCCCAATCAGATGCAGATCGGCCAAGACGCGTCCGACGTTCTCCAGCCGGCCTGGTGTCAGGTCCGCGGGTTCCACGAAATGACCGTCAATGTAACGGTACACGGACAGCAATTTTCCATCCCGCTCGCGGTACTGCCGGCCGCGCCTGTCACTTAGCGGCATAGGGCAGGGGAACCCATGCTTCCGCAAGAAGACCAGGAGGTCCAGCTCGCGCTTCACCTCCATCTCGCTCTTCACCTCGTCGATTTTGACGAGGAACTTGCCCTTGGTAGTCTCGACCAAGTAAAGTGTGTTGACCGATCCTTCCGGAACCTCACGGGTGGCAGTGACCCGCGGCAGTCCGTAGTCTGCGGCGATTTCGTTGAACTCCCGCTTGAGAATCCTGGTGTATACTGCCATTCTGCGCTTTGTCAGTGTCTTCGACTCTCTAGGCCACCGATTTTATAACAGAATCACGACGTGATACTACATCGATCCCGGGAATTGTCAAGCACAATGTTCCCGCCGCCAGCCATACGTCTGATAACACACGGGGGCCATATCGTACTTTGGATCAGACCCCTCCCATAATTGAGATGCATCTCACCCGCTTATTCTACCGGTGCTGTTGATGTAACACGCAGGATAACCATTTCTTTGTTCGGTCCTCCACCAGCGGTTAGTCAGGCTTCTGAAGCAACAGCGCCACATCGCCGACAGCCGTAGCGTCAGACGCGTGCACAAATATAAGGCACGACGTCCGGCTGCACGCCAGACAACGGTGCTCTGAGTGTTCTGGCTGCTCCGCAGGAGTAGGCGGCATATCCAGAGCGGCCAACGTCAGGGTTTGAGAATCCGAATGATAGCGCGCGTCATTTCCGCTGTTGACGCATGGCCCCCGAGGTCCCGTGTCCGATAACGGTTCATCCCCACAACGGTCTGCACAGCAGCCTGGATACGCGACGCCAGTCGGTCCTTGCCCAAATGTCGGAGCATCAAGACCGCAGAGAGAATCGCTGCCGCGGGGTCTGCGAGGTTCTTCCCGGCGATGTCCGGTGCTGTGCCGTGGACGGCCTCGAAAATCGCGTAACGTGATCCCAGATTGGCCCCTGGCACCACACCTAATCCGCCGACCAGGCCAGCACACAGGTCGGAGATGATGTCGCCGTACAGGTTTTCGAGTAGCAGAACATCGAACTGGGCCGGCTTGCGCACGAGCTGCATGCAGGCGTTGTCGACGATCATCTCCTCGTATTTGATGTGGGGGTATCGCTTGGCCACCTGCCGGGCGCACGATAGGAAGAGTCCGTCCGATACCTTCATGATGTTGGCCTTGTGGACTGCGGTGACCTTTCGCCGCTTCTTGCGTTCCGCGTAGGCGAAGGCGAACTTGGCGATTCGCCGCGAGGCCTTGGCTGTGATGACCTTGACGCTTTCGACCACGCCCGGGGCAATACGATGCTCGATCCCTGCATAAAGATCTTCGGTGTTTTCCCGAATCACGACCAGGTCGACCCCTTCGAACGCTGACTTGATACCGGGCAGGTTGCGGATTGGCCGCACATTGGCGTACAGATCGAAAAACTTGCGCAGCGCGACATTGACGCTGCGAAAGCCGGCGCGCCCGACACGGGTTGCCACGGGGCCCTTGAGGGCGACGTGGTTTTTTCGGATCGAACGAATTAGCTCGTCGGGAATGGGGGTCCCGCTTGCTTTTACAGCGGCCGCACCAGCGACCTGCCGATCCCAGTCAATATTGACACCGGCGGCGGCCACCACTTCCGTGGCAGCTCGAATCACCTCGGGGCCGACGCCATCTCCTTCGATGAGCGTCACGCGGTGTTCCCATCGCTGTGGCATCACATCCGGCCTAGCGTAAGCCCAAGGCCTTGTGGATCTGCGGCAGCACGCGGATGGCGTCTAGCTGACGCCTGGCGAGCACGTACAGGTGCGTGAGCCGTTGACTGTCAATCAGGGGGCGGCCTGCAACGTCCACGATCGGCTGCATGAACGTCGGAACAGCGGGCCTGATCGGTGCGAGCAAGGTTGCAGCCCGCTCAACGTCTTGATCCGTAGTGGTCTGATCCACGAGGAGCTTCGCATAGAGATCCTTGGCGCGCGACAAGCGCAGGAATTCCGCGTGCGCCTCCCACAGTGGCTTTTCGCCAGTGTTGGAAGGCAGTTTAACGTCCATGCTAATGACGTTCACCAGAGGCAAAAGGTCGGGCAACCGATGCGGCAGGGCACCGCTGGTTTCCAGGAGGATCCACACGGGAAATCTGCCCGCACGCAGGAAAGCAGAGAGGAACTCGGACTGCGTCAGGGGTTCCCCTCCGGTCAGCGCAATCGCGTCGATCGGTGCTTCGTGCCTCAGCAATCTCTCAATTTGTTGTGCCAGATCGATCGCAGAGACCGGGTTGGGGTAGCGTTGCCTGCCGCCGCCCCTGCCGTGGAGCGTGTATCCCCGTGTGCGTTCCAGGCTGCCCGGCGTATCGCAATAGCGGCAACGTAGATTGCATCCGGCCATCCGAATGAACAGGTGCCTTTGCCCCACATATGCACCCTCACCCTGGAACGAGACGAATATTTCAGACAGATAGCCCGGCTTCACACTTCGCCCTTGTAACACAGTGTTTCACGCGGAACCAGGAGCGGCTGGCGCACGGATCAGCGCCACCTTGATATCCATGACATTGGTCCCTGTTGGGCCGCATCGGAAGAGGTCTTCCAGCTGCGAAAAGAACGTATAGGAGTCGTTGTCCGCAAGGGCGGTCTCCACACTCAGACCACGCGCACGGGCGCGTGCTAAGGTCGTCCCGTCCACGAAGGCACCGGCGGCGTCCGTCGGCCCGTCGATCCCGTCTGTGCCCGCGCTCAAGACGACGACCGTCTCCCCGACGATTTGCGGAGCGAGTGCCAGGGCGAATTCCTGATTCCGGCCGCCACATCCCTTGCCCGTCACGCGGACCGTCGTTTCTCCGCCGGCAAGGACGCACCGGCCTGGCCCGTCGCTCCGGCACCGGGCCAGCTCGCGCAGGCGTGACCCGAATTGCGCTGCGGCCGTGATCGTATCCCCAGTCAGAGGTGCATCCTCAACATGGACCATCCAGCCTCGAGCACGTGCGAAGCGCGCGGCGCCGTCCAGCGCCATTCTGTTTGAGCCGACGATCAGATTCGAACACCGGCTGGCCTCTGGGCCGTTCGGCTTGACAGTTTCAGGCACGCGGCGCGCCATACCGTCCTCGAGCCGCCGGATCACAGCCGCTGGCGTCCTTTGCAAGAGGCTATGCCGGCTCAACACGGTCCACGCCTGCATGAACGTCGTCGGGTCCGGAGCCGTCGGACCGGACCCGATGGTGCTCAGGTCGTGCCCGACAACGTCGGAGATGAGCAGAGTGACCATCTGGTGTGCCGTGCAGCGTAGCAGGCCGCCGCCTTTTACAACCGATAGGTGCTTGCGCACTGCGTTGACAGCGCCGATATCCGCCCCGCACGCGAGCAGCAACTGCGTCGTGCGGGTCTTTTCGGCGAGTGTAAGGGGCGGCGCCGGTTGCACCAGCAGACTCGAGGCTCCCCCGCTAATGAGACACAACACACCACCGGCGCGCGGCCCCCTGAGGAGGGAAAGTACGCGCCGGGTGGCCCGCTCGCCGCGAGCGTCTGGCAACGGGTGGCCCGCTTCGCGGACCGAAATCGAGTCCAGGGCAACGCTGAACCCGTCCGGAACAATCACCTCTCCATGGACATTCGGAGCACCAAGCGCCTGTTCACACCCAAGCGCCATACGCGCGGCCGCCTTTCCAGCGCCTATGACGAGCGTGGGGGCAGGCCAGCCCGCTGGGCGCCCATTGGGTGTCTGGACGAAAACTTGGGAGCCGCGCCGTACCAGACAGCTGCTGACTAAGCGGGTCGGATCAACCGCCGCAATGGCGGCGCGAAATATTCCCGCTGCCTCCGCGCGCAGACCTCTCAGCTTTGCATTCGGCACCGACGCCTCAACCGATAAGTGCCTCGCACGGCGTCCGGTCCGCGACACGGGACCGGCCTCAGCTCACTTACGTCGAGACAACCAGACACGGCGCGAAGCCTGCTGGCAAGTACCCCGACCATACGCCGCCGCGACGACGAGACGCGGCGCTACGCATTCTCCTCGTCAACGTCTGTTGCGCTCAGCTTCCGGTACGCCCGCTCGTCGTCGAACCGGCGTGATGCCTTCACTTCTCTTTCCCGCTCTGCCTGGCAATTGACGCAGAGGCGCGTAAAGGGCAACGCCACGAGACGTTTCTCTGCGATCTCCGACTCGCAGTTCTCGCAGATCCCATACGTCCGGTCCTCGACCCGTGCGAGCGCGTCCTGAATTGCCTGCAGCTTCTCGCGCTCCCGGCTCGTCAGGATGAAACTGATTTCCCGATCACGCTCCGTGCTGGCGAGATCGTAGGTATCCATACCGTCTTCTTTCGCACCTTCGCGCCCCTTCTTGAGATCATGGTTGATCTCGTGCAGGACTTGGCGCCGCATCGCGGTGAGCCTTTCCCGTGCAGTCTTCAAGAACGCCTTACGCATATCGGTACCCGTAAAAGGCCGGCACTGTAAAGCTAACCGCCTGCTGTGTCAACGCCAGATTCGGCGCCCGGTCACCGCCGCTCACCCTGGCCCCTCCGATCTGGGAGACAGAACCCGAGAACGCGAGATGCGGGGTGGGTTCGCAACGGGGAAACATAGCCGTCCTGCCCTTTCCTCGAGGGTTCCCGGACCGACCCGAACCCTGGAGAACCCACCGATTCCCCTGAGGAGCCTCCCTGGAAGGCCAGACGAAACGAGGACGGGACACATTTCCACTTCTCTTGCTGCTGCTCCGCATTCTGCCGTATGCTGTGCGGCCGAGTGGCGTATCCGGCGATACAGGCAGCTAGCCTTGATCCGAAAATAAATGGGAAGATCGAACAGCAACCTCGGTCAGGGGAACCTGGCGCTTCAACCACGGGTCCCCTCCTTTCGCAAAGGAGGGTCAGGGAGGATTTGATGGCGCATCCCAAAATCCCCCTCGCTCCCCCTTTGTCATAGGGGGAGGCAGCAATAAA
>JBHHYR010000071.1:0-16659 GCA_046757585.1 Binatia bacterium
GATTTCCGCACCGGCGCCGCGCGCGGCCTCCGCCAACGCGCGGCTGATCTGGCCGTAGCCGTGGCGCGGGTAGAAAAACCGTCCCGTGCCCGGCGGCTTCAGGCCAGGGAGCGCCCCCACGATCCGGCGCATCATCTTGCGCAGCGAGTCCGCCGCAACGCGGCGGCGCGCTTGCGTGGGGCTCAGTTCGTTCGGCGCGACGCCCCAAATCTTCACCGCGTAGGGGAAGTAAAAGTCGCGACAAATGGTCGCGCCGAGACCACGTTCGAGTTCGCTGGCGAAGGAGGCCGGCCCGTCTGCGGACAATCGAAAAGCCATCTTGCGGAACCCATCCGCGGCAACACCCAGCCCAAAGGACCACGGCAAGCGCATCACCAAGTCCAGCGGCCGAAGGGGAAAATGAATCCACCGGTTGCGGAGGCGGATGCGCCCATGGCGCGGGCGGTCGAGGAGATCGGCGCCCAACAACGCCCGGAGATCACCCAGGATGTTGGCCTGACAGGAGGGATGGAGTCGGTGGCTTCCATAATCGGCAGGAATACCCGCGAGCTCGAAGCTGCCCGCGTTGCCGCCGACGGCGTCGCCGCGTTCGAACACCAGCGCCTGCGCTTTCCCTTGACGGTGCAGTTGCCACGCTGCTCCAAGGCCGGCTGGGCCGGCCCCGAGGATGGCGACGCGCGGCCCCGCCGTTGTCTGCCCACCCGTGTGCGCGCGTCGGGCAGGGCCGGCACTGTCAGACGACATAGGGAACGAAGCGCTTCGTCCGCGCGCAGTATGCATCGTACCCGGGCAAGGCCGCAGCCAGCATGCGCTCTTCGCGGACAGCCCGGCGCACGACGAACGGCGTCATGAATCCGACGGCCAACACCGCCCATGAGTTCAGGCTGAGCTCAAAGCCGAGCAACAATAGCAGATCGCCAAGATAGATCGGGTGGCGGATGTAGCGATACACGCCGGTGGAGACGACGGTCTGATCGCGAAGCACTCGCGGCGTCTCGATGTCGGACCAGTTCGTCCCCAGCTGCAGGCGGCCCACAACCGCCACACACAGCCCGAGGGTGTACAGGCCGACCCCGACCACGCGCAGCGGGCGCGGCTCACGCATGATCGGCAGGACCTCCGGCAGTACCGCCTGCGCGACCAGCGCTACCAGGATGCCGAGCTTCACCGACTTGGCGAGTACGGCAAGTGCCGGCGGCTCCGGGCGCTGCGGCCGGTCGGGTCGCCGTTTGAGCAGCTCCCAGATGATCTTGTGTCCGACGAGGCCGGCGAGCAGGTACAGGCGCAGCAGAATCATGGTGCGCGGCGATCGTCAGGTGGCTCGCGGTGCTCTGCGGCCAGCTCCTTCGGCTGTACGCTCACCACGGCGTTGGGGCTGAGACGGCCCAGCCGCGCGGCGACGGCATCTCCCAGCATGCCAATCAGCAGGAGCTGCAGGGCGCTCAGAAACGCCAGCACCGCGGAGGCTGATATGTTGGGATCGCGCATCATGTCGATCGTCATCTTGACGCACCCGTACGACAGGCACACCAGCACCAGCGGCAGGAAGATCCGCAAGGGGCGAAACAGCATGGCCGTGCGTAGAATCAGAATCGCGAAGTTCCCAGCGTCCCAGGGCACGATCTTCGAGGTGCCCTGGCGCTCGCGGTAGTTGATGGGCAGGTAGCTCACCGCGTACTTGTCGCAATGCAGGGCAAGGGTGATGGTCGTGGTCCAGCTGAACTGGTCGGGGAGGAGCGGAAAGTACTGCAACACCACGTCACGGCGGAACACCCGCAAGCCGCTGTTCACGTCGGCGATACGGGCACCGGACACGTAGTTCGCCAGGTGGCTCAGCACCCACTTGGCTGGGCGCCGCGCCCAGGGGATGCGAACCCGGTCGCCCGCCCGCGCGCCAACGACCATATCGGCATGGTCCAGTTCCGCCAACATGGCAGGAAGGTGCGCAGCGGGATAGGTGCCGTCCGCGTCGATGATCGCGATGATCTCATGCGAGGCGGCTGCAATGCCTGATTTCAACGCCGCGCCGTATCCGCGGTTACTGCGGTGCTGGATGACGCGGGCACCGGTTGCTCCGGCGACGCCTGCCGTCTCGTCGCTCGATCCATCGTCGACCACGATGACCTCCGCTTCCACGCCGTGGGCACCCAACAGCTGGCGCACCTCGGTGACCACCGCTTGGATCGATGCTGCTTCGTTGAATGCGGGAATGACCACAGTGATGGCGTGTGTCATCTGTCGATTCGTCGCGGGCGCACGAGCATCCACATTCCGCTCAGCGGACGGCACCGTCCCCCGCCGTGTGTGGGGGGCTGAATCCGGTCGCCCCACCCGCATCGCGTCGCTGCCGGCAGACGTAGACTGCGCCGCCGCCCAACGTACCGGGGAAGACCTTCACGATCTCGAATTCCTTGTCAATCACTTTCCAGATATCCGGACGGTAGGCCTTGACCTGGATGGGCAGCGTGTAGACCAGCCAGACCGCTGCGTGCCTCTGCCGCACCGCATCAAGCTCCGGCCGCGTCTGCGCCACCGCCCAGTATGGTGCATAATAGCGCCCATAGGCGACACCAGCCAAGCCCACGGCGACGATGCCGTCACCGGGCTTACGGACCCGTTCCACGTAGTCCCGGGCCCCGGTAAAGTCTTGCTTCGGCAGGGCGTAGCAGCGGGGCACGGTGATCGCCGAAGCGACGATCATCATGCACGCGAGTCCGACGCCAGCGCCTGCCGCCCAACGACGGCGCAATCTCCCATCGGCCATGGGAGCAAGAACAAGACGGGGAGCTGTCATCGCTCCCTGAATGACCATCAACACCGCAAATCCCATGGAGAAGAAGAAAAACCGTGGCCACAGATTGTGGCCAAGCATAAGCATCGATACACCGCCGAGGATCGCGGGCAACACCAATGCGAGGGCGGCGCGGACATCGCGGCGGAGTATGCTCAACCAGCCCACCGCGGCGAACGCGCCACCGGATAGCACGGCTGCGGTGCCCGCGAACCCCATCCGCAGACTGCGCAGGCTCTCGCCGATCACCCAGACCGGGTTCGTCCATTCCGACCGCAGCGAGACCTCGTGGAGCGCCTTGTGCAAGAACTCCGGCAGTGCGAGCGCATAGAGTTGCAAAGTGACGCTGCCACACAGCAACGAAACAATGACGAGCCGCGGGAACCACCCACCTTCGCCACGGTCTGCGGCGCGGCGGGTCCGGCGCAGCGGGAGGAGAGAAAGCAAAACCTGAGCAGCCCACACGAACGCCATGGTGAGATGCGTCCACATGCCCAGTGCCACCGCCGCGACGTAGCCCATCCACCAGCGCCACCCGCTCCGCTGCTGTGCCTCGATCCACAGCCACGTTGCAAGGGTGGCAAAGAACATCAACCCCATGTACCCGCGCGCGTTCTGGGAGAACCAGATGTGATGGTAGGAAACGGTCAGCAGCGCGCAAGCGAGCAGGGCCTCACGCCTGCCGATGAGGCGGCGGCCCAACAGAAACAGTGCCCACACGCTCCCCACCCCGAACAGCACGGACGGCAACCGCAGCGCCCACGCGCTTTCGCCGAACAGGCGGATCGAGCCGTGCGCCAGCACGGAGTAAAACATGTGCTGGTTCTGCGACGGGAAACTCGTGACAATCGTGCCCAACGGGGCACGGGCGAAATTGAGCAGCGTGAGCACCTCGTCGAACCACAAATCTGATCCCAGATGCCACAGCCGCAGCCCGAGGGCCACGATGCTGAGCACGGCAAGCGTCAGCCAGGGGACAGCCGCCCGGTGCTCCGTCTGGATCCGATCGGGCGGGGCCGGATCACGCGTGGCACCCCATGCCAGGCCGGCCAGCACAGCCGCGAGGCCGTGGCCCGCCAGCAGCACACGAAACAACGCCGGTCCCCACGCCAATGAGCGCGAGGGATCGCGGAGCAACGCTCGCTCGATGCCGCCGCTGGACATCAGGCCTGCCGCTGCAACCAGCGCCAGACCCGCTGCGATGCAGCCGAGTCGCCACCATCGTAGACGAAGGCCCCGGGGCACCCCCCTGCCTGCCCCCCCACGCCAGAGCACCCAAAGCAAAATAGCAGTCAAGGCCAGGACCGGCACCTCGAAGGTGCCGCTTGACACGTAACCCATGCGTTCGAGCGTCGTGAGCCACGGCAGGTGGGGCCCCGTGAGCGTGATGTGACTGAGTGCTTCCACCACCCCGCGACCGCGCTCCACGTCGCGGCACATCGCCAGGCACCAGGACCAGTACGCCGTTACCAGGCCCACCACCAGGGCCAAGACCTTCGGGAGGCGCACCAGGACACCTGCGGCAATCAGGAAGATGAACGGCGTGACTGGCACCACGTGGCGCACACCGCTGTTGAACTGCAAGCGGCCGTACTGATTGGCGGCGCAGAACAGGAAAAACACCGCGCCAAAGATCCCGATGCACCAGGTTTCGCGCCGAGCAGTGAGGCGGATGCGCCCAGCCAGCCACGCCGGTGGATACAGAGCCAGGAGCAGAAGGGGTGCCGAGGTGAAGAGGCCGAAGCGGAGATCGAACGCGGTCGCCCACAGCAGGTCGGGCTGCGGCCACTCCATACCCGCGTACCCCAGATGCGTGAACCTCGCGGGCGGCATGTACAGCTGCGCGGGGTACAGGGGATGTCCAAACGAAGACCACTGGTATGCCATCAAGACCACCGCACCGAGCAGCACGCCACCGCCGAACCGCCACACGTCGTCACAGGCGCGCGCCGCGGGAGGCAACGCGCGGCGACGGACGAGGCCGTACACGCTCAACACGAGCACCACCACGAGGCCGCTGTAATCACACACCACCGCCCAGCCACACAGCAGTCCGGCCAGGAAGTAGTGCGGGCGCCGCAACGCCCGGGGATCGTCCCAAGGCCGCCACAGCAATGCAAAAGCAAAGAAAGCGCAGTCGCCAACCAGCAGATTCTGGTTCAGCTGTGCCGTGCGGTAGAAAATGGGAGTCCCAAATGCGTAGAGCAGCGCCAGGAGACAGGCCGCCCGCACCGAGGCCGTCAGGCTCAAGAGGATGCCGAACATGACCACGGCACTGAGCGCCGAGAGGGGCGCCATGAGAAAGGCTTGCATCACCCAGGCACCGAGACCGAACTTGATGTCCAGCCCACGCGCGCGCGCCTTGCCGTAGAACTCCCTCGCCATCGGCCACGGCGAATCATATGCCGGCGGTTGTGGCCGCGGGTGTGCCGTGCGCTGGCGCTGCACGCGCTGGACGATCCGATCGATGGCCGGGCGGGCCAACGCGTACGGAATGGCTGCCAGTATGGAAGCCCCGGGGTTGTTGTTGATGAACGCGCCTCGACCCGGCACGATGAAAATGTCCGGATGGAACCCGACGTATTCGGAGACGTCGAAGCTCCAGTGGTCGCCGAGGCTCAACGCCGGATAAATCTCGCGCACGGTGTTGGTTGCGAAATGCAGGGCATAGACGACCCAGCACGTCACGAACAGGCGCAGCGCGACGGCGCGCGGGGTACGCCTCGAGGGTGCCACGCGGTTCAACATTCGCGCGTCATCATGGCCCTGTGCGGTGCTCGGCTGTGCGCATCGATCCACGCTTCCTCGGCAGCGAGGTTGGTCGGCCGCAACCAGAAGTACCACAGGCGCGGCAGCTCGCCGATTTTCCGCCGCGCATCTTCGATCACCTCCGCGCCGGCTGCCTCGACTCGTGTCATGAAGGACGCGGGCTGCCGGCTGGGCTCGTACCCGAAGCGTCGCATGTGGGGTCCGACCAGCCATTCAACCAGGCTCACCTCCTTCGCGGTGAGCTGCTGCTGCCAGATACCCTTGCGGCACGGGTCGACCGGGCCGCGCGCCCGCGCGAACCACCATGCGTCGGAGGCGTCTTGCTGCTCTGCAACCAGCATCTCAGGCACATACTCCTCAGCAACGAACGCACAGATGCGCTTGAGCTCCGAGGCGGGCTCCGCCACGAGCCGCTCGTACGGCACTAGCAGGTAGTTGTCCCGCTTGCGGCAGTGTTCCGCGGCCAAGGTGTAGCGCAGCCACAGGCGCGCGTTGGCCAACACGCTGGGAGCCGCCCACGGCATGCGCAAGAGCGACGCGACGACGTCGCGCGGATCGCGGACGACGTGCAGCAATCGGCAGGACGGATACCAGGCGCACAGGGCGTCGGCGAAGAGGGTGTGCTGCGGCGTCTTGTCGCCCCAGCGCGTTTTGTGGCGCGACGCCGCGTAGGCGCGGAGCAGTGCGGCAAAGAAGGCGGGATATGAGGTCCCCTCGCGAATCAGGGTCGCCGCAAGATCAATCCGGTCGACCCCTAGCCGCTGGATGCGCGTCGTCGCCAGATACCTGTCGACGAGGCGCCGGCGCGCACGCGGGTCGGCCAGGTCGCCGAAGGCGCGGCGGCGCTCGTACACATAGTAGAAGTAATACGTTTCATCGCACAGGGCGATCGCCGGGTGGCGATTGAGCAGATTGCGCAACAGCGAGGTGCCACTGCGTGGCGCGCCGACGATGAAGATCGGCGCCGGCACTGCGGCGCCGGCCGCTACCGCGCTGCGCAGCGCCGATCCGTTCGCCGCCGCCCTCATCGGACACCCCGCGCGTACGGGTCGCCGCGGCCCGTAAGCATCGCCAGCGGCGGCAGCCCCCACAGCTCGTGCAGCCATCGCAGAGACGGAATGCGCCGCCTGAGCCGGCCCCAGGTCAGGAGCGTGGCAACAAACTCGGAGACAACCATCGCCCAAGCCGCTCCCAGCATGCCATAGGCGTAGCTGAGCACGACGGCGAGCCCCACCAGCAGCGCCATGCCACCCAGGGAGCACCACAGCTCCTCGCGCTGGCGATCCAGCGCAATCAAGGCGCTGCGGCCGTGCCGCCGCCAGGCGAGGATCGGCACGATCCAGATGAGCACGGCCAGCGTCCCGGTCGCCTCGCCACGTATGTACTGGCTACCGAAGAGTACCTGCAGGAGCATCGGAGCCCCCCAGGTCACCGTCAGTGCCAGCGCCACCGCTGGCCATAAAGCCAGCCGGAGGGAACCCTGCAGGAACCGGGCGAGATCATCGATCGAGTCGTAGGCTAACCTGCTAATGGTCGGAAACACTGCCGTGAAGTAGACACCCAGGACCGTCTGACCTACCAGCAAGATCCGGTGCGCGGCGCCGAAACGGCCGACCTCGGCAGACCCGACGCATGATGCCAGGATGATGATGGGCAGGTACATGCGGCACGCCCACAGCAGCTTGGACCCGCCAATGGGCAGGCTGTCGCGAAACGTCTGTGCGTCCAGCGCGGCGTGCAGGCCGACGCGCACGTGTTCGCCGGATCGCCGCAGCCACCAAACACTGGCGGCCGCCGTAACAGCCACAGCCCCCACTTCCACCAACGGGAGCCGGAGCACGTGCACCGGCGCGTGTACGGCCAGCAGCACGGCCGCCGTGAAAATCGCAGCCCGCAGCACCTGCAGCACGGCTACGCGTGCCATTTGATTGCGGCCTTGAAAGACCCACGCGAGCAAGAACGGCAGGCCGAGAACACTCAGCCCATACCCGAGCAGCAGCCGCCGCAAGGTAGCGTCGAGAGGCAGAACAAGCACCGCGGTGGCCAGGACGGCATACAGCCCAGCCGCCGCGAACAGCTGTCCGGAAACGATGCGGCGTGCCAGTGCCTCGATACCGACCGCCCCACGCGCCACCTCCCGTGCCCCCAGCTCGGCGACGCCGTGCTCGGCCGCGATCGTCAGAAACATCACCGTCGCCAGCGTCACCTCGACAAGGCCAAACGTTGCCGGTTCCAGCGCCCGCGCCACATGGACGAAGCTGACGAAGGTCAGCACTCTGGCCATGACTTCTCCGCCGGCGAGAACGGCCAGGTTTCGGCCTAAAGATGGACGCGCAGGCACGGAGGATAACGGGTCAAGAAGAAACTTTTGCCGGCTTGGGATCGAGCGACGACGACGGCAGGGGCTGTGGTCTGCGCCAGACTTTCGCACCGATCATTGCCCGGCCCAGTTGCAATGGTTGGAACGTAATGCTCGGCCACAAGAAGACCTCGTTCGTGCAGTGGCACTCGCGCGCGCCAATCGACGCGCGCAGCTGCCGGGCCTCCGCTGAGTGCCAGATGTCCCTGAACGAGCGCTGGCGCAGGTTCCCGAGCGGCGCGTGCGTCTCACAGACGCTCACGTCGCCGTTGGAATAGACCACCGTGCTGAGCACGCCCGCCCGGCAGGGGATCACCTGGCGCCGCTCCTGTGCGGTCTTCACCTTCGCCCACTGCACCATGGGTTCCACGATGGCTCCCCGGCGCCCCGCTTCTCGCGCCATCCATACTCGCTGCACGTGGTCGTACAAGCGCACGTACTCCACCATCTTTGGCCCTTGCAGGGAGGGGTTCTTGCGATCCCCGCGGATGAGCGCCAGATTGTGGTGCGTCATTTTCGGACAGCGCTCGAAGAGGAACGCGGTCAGCCGGCGGATCTCGTCCATGTTGTCCGCCGTCGCCGTCGAAATGGCATGGATTTGCAACCGAGGGTCCTCGCGCTGTAGCGCCTCGAGCGCGTCGTAGGTCTCCATGGCTCTGGCGAAGGAGTGTGGCGCAGCGCGAAAACGGTCGTGGAACTCCGCCATACCGTCGAGCGACAGTTCCGCAACGAAGAGCCGCAAGCGCTGCTCCTGGAGCGTTTCACGGATCTGCGTGACCGTTTTTTCCGTGAAGTAACCGTTGGTGGGGACGTAAATCTCTTGGACGCCATTGCGCTGGATGAACTGCCGGCAGATGGTTGCGAACTCTTTGCGCAAGAACGGTTCACCGCCAGAGAGGTTCAGATTCTCAATGCGCCCCAACTGGTTCGACAGGTCGACCAGCTCGTCGAGGGTCAAATCGTCGCGCCGATTCAGGTTCTGCCAATAAAAGCAATGCTCGCATTGCATGTTGCAGATCGAATTGATGAACAGGATCAGAAACGGCGGGCTCGGCAGGTCGGGGATACCCAAGTTCTGCCAGTTCAAACGGATGTGTTTGGCCACGCGACCGAATGGGTTCATGCCGCTGCACGCTCGTTCAATGATGGCGCGCATCCTATACTCTTTTGCGGCGCCGACAAAGCGGCGGGGAGCCACACAGCCGCAACGAACCTCGGTCGCGCGCTCCGGCAGCTCCGTCCTTGTCGGACCGGGCTCAATTGCTCGAACCGATTTGAATTGCTACCCTCGCACCCCTGATGTCTGGGTCGCCACCACCGGCATTGACGGATCACAAGCGGATCGGGTGCCGCGCGTATATCGCCCGCCCCATGCGGCTGGCCGCGATGCTGGCGGCTCTGTGTCTCACGGCCTCCTCGCAGCCAGCGCAGGCCGCGGGTGGGCCTCCCACGATCGTGCTGATCGTCGTGGACACAGTGCGGGCTGACCACGTCACCTGCTACGGCTACGCGCGTCCGACCAGCCCTTCCAGCTGTGCGCTCGGGAAGGAGGGCGTCATATTCGATCGCGCTTACACCACGCGGACGCAGACAGTCCCGGCCATCTCATCCATTCTAACCGGCTTGTATCCATACCGTCATGGGGTAAGAAACAACTACTCGGTGCTTCCCGAGGCAATGACGACCCTCGCCGAACGGCTGCGAGCACAAGGGTACAAGACGGGGGGATTCGTCAGCAGCTTCGTCATGGTTCGGGATTTCAGCGGCCTCGATCAGGGTTTCGATCGCTACGACGACTTCGTGCACACGCGGGAACCCTTCCGGGAAAACTATGAACGCCCTGCACGGGCAACGGTCGATCGGGCTTTGAGCTGGCTCGACGCGGCAGGTTCACGTGCGTTCCTCTTCGTGCATCTCATCGAACCGCACGGTCCCTACACGCCGCCGTCGCCATTTCTCGAGCGGTTCGCCCTCCCGGCGAAGGGCCGGCTGGTACCGCTCGATCAAGTGCCTGACTACCAGCGCATTCCGGGCATTCGTTTCGTTTCCGAGTACGTGGGCCGGTACGATGGCGAAATCGCCAGTGCTGACGCACAGATCGGCCGCTTGTTGGCCCATCTGCGGAAATCGGGGCGGTACGGGCCGGCATTGATCATCCTGACCGCTGACCATGGCGAGTCGCAGGGTGAGCACGGCCGGTGGTTCGAGCACGGTCGCAGCGTCGGTGATCATGAAACGCATGTCCCCTTGTTGATCAAGTTTCCAGACCGTACCGCTCCCCCGAAGGGCAAGCGTGTCACCGAGCCGGTTTCTCTCGTCGACATCGTCCCAACGGTCTTGGCAGCTGCCGGCCTCACGGACGCTGCTCACAACCTTCCGGGCGTTGATCTGCGCGCCCTCGCCGATGGGCGACCAAGGGGCACGCCAGCCCCGTTGACTGAGCGGCTGCGCCGTGGACGCCTGACGATTGCCGTACACGGACGAGATTGTATGCTCACATGGGTCGCCTCTGAGGCGGCGCTCGCCAAGCAGGTCGGGGGGACGCACAGTGCCGTCCGATCCCGCTGGCCCGCCCTCGCAAAGCGGAGCCGCTGGTCTCCGAAACAGGCCAGTCCCAGCTGTCGAACCGAACTAACGCGCGCAGTCACGCCGCTGATGGCCGATCTGCTCACTTTCAAGCTGCAGGTTCCTGTCGCGAGCCGGCGGCGAGAGATGCACGCGCCCGGCCGGAGGAGCCGCTTCGTCGCTGCGCGCGGCATGGGGCCCGTAGTTCCCCTGAAGGAGCACGAGCGTGAAGCGCTACGCGCGCTCGGCTACTTGCAGTAGCGTGACTAGACGCGTCAGCCGCAGCGGTCTTGCGCGATTCCGCCGGACCGGCACGGCGGCGGCGTGCAATCACAGCTTCTGCAGCGCACTGCGGCGCGGCTGTTGCAGGCACGGTCCCCGGTGAGAAGGCGGTACAGAGCGACACCTCCACACCGCCCCACCAAACCGTAGAGGAGACCGGCACAGCCGCCGCCGGACACATTCCGGGCATGGAGCCAGCCGACACGCGTTGGCGACAACCACAGAGACGCATTGCGGTGTTCATGTATGGCTACGACGAGCCCGGTAGTGGGGCGCAGCGGCGCACGCTGACCTTGACACACGCCTTCGCTCAGCGGGGTCACCACGTCGACGTGGTGGTAGTGCGTGCCACGGAACGGCTACGAGCAGCGCTGTCCCCTTTGGTGCGGCTCGTGGAACTCGACGCCTGGTCAACACGGCTCCCGCTAGTGGAGCACTCCTGGCGGGCCATGGCGTACGGCAGTGTGTCGGCGCTGGCACGCTACCTCCGCCGCGAACAGCCCGACGTACTGCTGTCGGCAGCCACCCACATCAATCTCGTTGGGTTGTGGGGCTGGCGTCTGGCGCGTGTCGAGACACCGTTGGTGCTGCGAGAAAGTAACACACCCCCAGCGCGACGCTTCTTTCCTAGCATCGCTTACCGATTCTACCCTTGGGCAGCGGGGATCGTGGCGGTGTCTCGCGGCGTGGCGGGAGACGTCGCCGCGCGGGTACGGGACTATCCTTCCCGCCGTATCGTCACGATCTACAACCCGGTGGTGACGCGGGATATGATGCACCGGGCGCAAGCCCCCCTGCATCATCCCTGGTTCACCCCGGACGCTCCGCCGGTGCTGCTCGGCGTCGGGCGTATAGCTCCGCAAAAAGATTTTCCCACCTTGCTCAAGGCCTTCGCGCGCGTACGCGCCACACGGCCGGCACGGTTGATGATTCTGGGGCACGGCGAGCCCAAGCCACTGGCAGCCTTGGCCGCGGGGCTTGGCGTGGCAGCCGATGTGGCATTCCCGGGATTCGTCGCCAACCCGCTGCCGTACATGGTTCGCGCCGCCGCGTGCGTCTGCTCGTCCGCCTGGGAAGGGCTTCCTGGCGTGTTGATTGAAGCGATGGCCTGCGGCTGTCCCGTCGTCAGCACGGACTGCCCGAGCGGACCTGCCGAGATCCTCGACCAGGGTACGTACGGGCCACTGGTTCCCGTCGGCAACCCTGCGGCGCTGGCGGAGGCCATCTTGTCCGTGCTGGCGGCTCCACCCGACCGGGAGCGGCTGCGGGCGCGGGCGGCGATGTTTTCCGCGGAAACGGCCGCAGACAGGTACCTGGAGGTGCTGCTCCACCTGTGTAAGGGTAACGGCGGAGCGCAAGCCGCCTGCTGACGAACACTGATGCTCCCTTTTGATGTGACGCGCACTCAAACTGAGCATCCGCCACCGCTCGCCGCTCTGAACACGGGACAGCCCGGCCCGCAAGGGCTCACACAGCGGCAGCTGAGCCCTCCTGCGTTGTCGCGCGCGCGGCTTCCCCACCTCGGAATCGGCCTAGTTTACCTCGCGCTGTGTCTGGTCGTGACGTACCCGTTGGTGCGGCACTTTTCCACGCACTTGGCGGGAAACCGACGCGACTTGTGGATTTACGCGTGGGATATCTGGTGGGTGGCGAAGAGCTTGACGGAAGGTCATCTACCGTTTTTCACGCGGTATCTCTACTTCCCCCACGGCGCGAGCTTGGCGTTCCATTCGCTCTGGCTGCCAGCAACCGTGTGGTCCCCACTCGTACTTCCGCACCTCGGCCTCATCGCCTGGTACAACACTCTTCTGTTGTTCAGTCTCTTCACGTCGGCGGCCGGCGCCTACGCCCTGGCCTTTTATCTCACACGGTCCGTACCCGCATCATTCCTGGGCGGGCTCATCTATGCCTTCAATGCGAATCTGTTGGATCAAGCACTCGGCCATCCCGCGACCGTCATGGGGATATGGCTCCCGTTGTTTCTGCTGGCAGTGCTGGTGCTTGTGCATACCTCCTCGTGGAGGCGGCGCCTGGCCGCGTGCGCTGCGGGCGGGGGGTTCGCGGTCCTGGGTGTCCTCACGCGCCCCGCGCTGAGCATCGCCGGCTTCTATGTCGCAGCGTTTCTGCTCGCCCGGTCGATTGGCAAGCAGCTGACGTGGAAGGCGGCCATCGGCTGGTTTGCGGGCATCTGCGTCGTAACGTTGGTTCTGGGCGGACCGTACTTCGCGATGTGGTACCGCGCCGGTCCAATACCGGCACCACCGCACCCGAAACGGAACCGAATTGAGACAGCAGTGAGCGTGGAGAGCTTCCTCATCCCCCCTCCGCGAAGTGTGCTCTGGGAATGGTGGAGTCACCAACACCGGCGCAGAAATACGCGGTTGGGACGAATTGCGTTCCTCGGCTACAGCCTCATCGCCCTCCTGGGAGGGGGAGTGGTTGCCACGCGTCGCGACCCGCAGTGGCGCGGGTGGGCGCTCTGCGGCTTGTTCTTCATACTCCTGTCGCTGGGACGGAGACTCCTGGTCTGGGAGCACGTGACGAAGCTCCCGCTTCCATACGGGCTCCTTCCTGGCGTGGCGCTGGTCCGTGCCTCCAATCGGTTCGTGCCCGCAGCGATGCTGTGTTTCGCCCTGGCAGCCGCGCTCGTGTGGGAACGCTTCCGCCAACGCGTCGGCAGCAGGGCCGCCAGCATCGGGGGAACGAGTGTGGTCGCAGCGATCTTCATGCTGGAGCACGTGTCGATCCCGTTTCCGTCGGTCCAGCCAGCTGTCTCGCCATTTTATCAGCAGCTCACCGCTCAGCGGGAGCTGTTCGGATTGGTTGAGATCCCGAACAAGGAGACCGGTGCCGACAAGATGTACATGTACTATCAAACCCTGCACGAGAAACCGCTTCACGCCGGGCACCTGTCGCGGCTTCCGAAGGGGACTTTCCGTTATCTGCGTTCCGTCCCGCTCTTGAACTATCTGGCCCGCGAGGGTCGTGCACCGGGGCCAGGGCCCGAGCGGATCGATGTCACCGAAAGCCTGCATGTCCTGCGCGCCAGCAACTTTCGCTACATGATCTTTCACCGATACTTCCCGGGGGGCATGTTCAGAGGGCTCGACCACAGGGAGCAACAAGTCCTCTTCGCCCTGTCGCAGGCGATCGGCCCGCCGGCGTACCAAGACAACTTGCTGGTGGCGTTTGATCTGCGCCGCACACCGCACCAGCAGGTTGTGTTGCGCCGCGTGCGGAGGTAAGAGCCGCCGCGCGTTTGGCCAGCGCAACAGCCGGGCAACGTGACCGGATCGCGCAGGGGCTCGCCTTTCACGCGGGATCAGCGGTTGGCGTCCAGATAACCCAGGGATCGCAGTCTTTCGCGCGCCTCGGGCGACAGAGCGGTGTCAACAACCGGTGCCGCCGCTGGTCTTGTCCCCGCTCCGAGCACATCGTGCGCAAAGGTCCGCATGGCGAGCAGTCGCTGGGGCTCACGGGAGATCAGGTTCTCACGTTCTCCCGGGTCTTTTCCGAGGTTGAAGAGCAGCGGACTGTGCGCCGTTTCAATGAGCTTGTAATCTCCCTGAAGCAGCGCCCACTTGTGCATGCTTGCCCCCTCGCCAGCCTGCTCCACGAGCGCATAATCGTTGAAACGTCCAGTGAAGACCGGGCGGCCGGGCAGTGAAGGTGGGAACGCCACCCCCACCAACTCCATCAGTGACGGCAGGAGGTCCACGGTACTCGTCAGGGCGTCGACCTGACGTGCCACGGCTCTGGGCCGGTGCCCTTTGGGAAATTTCACAATCAACGGCACGTGGATCACCTCCTCCCACAGTGCACGGCCATGAGCATAGCCCCCGTGGTCGTAGAGCTCCTCTCCGTGGTCGGCGGTAATGATGACCAGGCTGTCGTCATACACGCCCGCCTTGCGAAGTCCCTCGATCAACGGACCGACCAGCCGTTGGCCAGTTCGCCTGAGCTTGGCCTCATAGATGAGGTGCAGAAACCGGACATCCGCCGCACTGAGCTGCAACTTCCCCTCATTGATCGCATTCTTGACGGCCGCAGTCGTAAAGTTGATACCTGCCGCCCGACGCGCCGCTTCGTCGTACTGGAAACCGTACTTCCGCATGTACGCCGCATCGCGCTCATCAGGTGGAAACGGGTTGTGACAGGCGTTGAGATGCAGGTACCCGAAGAATTTTTGCGCCCGTGTTGCTGCGACCAGACGGAGAAAGCGCTTCACCCGGCGGGCATCCCCGCGGACGTCTTTGGGTGAGATGTACGTGTCGAATCCCTGGGCGAACCCATAGTCGTCAGCGAGGTGCCAGCTCTTAACGACTCCGAACGTCGCGAACCCCGCACCACGGAAGTACTCCGCCATCGTATGAGAGACTCCCGGCAGGACTTGCGTCGTGAAGAGCGGCTCGCCGGCCTGCTTTCCGTGACGTTTGTGCGGCATGAAGGCGCCGTGGCGGTGCAGGAACTCTCCGGTGAACAAACTGGCCGTAGAGGGCTTGGTCCACGACCCTTGGACGTAGTGCCGCCGGAAGATCACCGCGTCGGGATCCTGCGCGAAGGCGTCGAGGTTGGGGCTCGTCGCGCGCTCGTAACCGTAGCAACCGAGCGTGTCGGCGCGACAAGCATCCAGAACGATGAGCAACACGTTGAAGCTGGGAGGAGCGGGGGTGTGAGCGCCGGGTCCCGGCGGGTCTCGGTTACACGACATCAGTAACGTGCACAGAAAACTGGCCGCAACGAGATGTGTGATCCGGGACCCCCGTACGCCGTTCAAGCGCTCCCTCGAACGAAGCTCGCTCCGCTGGATGGCGCTCGTCGAATTCATCGGTCTGAGGTCAGATTCATACAGTGTTCAGTCATTCCGGCTTACGGCAGTGCCGTCTCAACGCCCACACCGTAGTCAGTGTCAACACCGCCGTCCAGAGCCACGCGATTCCTATCCACCCGTTCCACCCGTAGGAGACCACGGTTCGTCGCGTCGATTCGCTGGGGCTGGTCGCATAGAGCCAGAGGACCTCGACGCCATCGAACGTGACGACCAGTCGAGGTGTGCGATTGCGATACATTCTCCAGGCACTCCGCCACTGGTGCGCGTACAACCCGCGCTGTATGAGGGGTAGCTCGAAGAGGTGGTAATCCGCTCTCATTCTCGAGCCATACACGCATCGACCGCTGAAGTATTGCCGCAGGTGAGGTCCAGTGCGCTGATCTGTCGCGATCCGCAGCGGGCGGGCGCGTGGCTGGCGATTCAGGTAGTCAGCCACGTCAGTGACGCCTTCGTCTTCGCCGGCAACTGACACCACGTGGGCGGCGGCAAGATTGCCGCCCAGGAGATAGTTGTGGTGCGCCCCGTAGTTAGGCAAGTGAGTCGCCGCCACAAGCGCCTGCAGGCCGACGGCGAGTCCCGCTAACACTGTTGCCTGCGCCCCTCGCGCTCCGCGGGCTCCAGTCGCCTCTGCCATCAGACTGATCAAGCCGACGAGTCCGACCGCGGCTAGAAGCTCCAAGACGAGATGAACGGGCAGTAGGTAGCGGCCCCATTGCTTGGCACCGAGGGCCATCTGGACGGTGAAGAAAAATGCGTACGCGGTCAGCAACCAGAACCCAAGCGGTTCGAGCCGCAGTCTCATCCGCCGGCGCCATAGCGTATAGTGGCCGACGGCTAAGAGAGCCAAGGTCAGTGTGACGAAGCTGCTGTCGAACGCCAAGGTGACTGGATAGAAGAAAACACTCGGGCGTGTGTGCCGGTAGATTTCGCCGGCGAAAAAGACCGGGAGGAGGTGGGGATCCTCGACATGCTCGTGCACCCCTGCGAACATGCCGCTCAGAACGGAAAGCGGTCGCACCCACATCGCCGGCCACGAAGCAAAGGGAACAGCGGCCATCAGCG
>JBHHYR010000072.1:0-16579 GCA_046757585.1 Binatia bacterium
GACCCCTGCATAGCCACGGGTGGAAGGGCGTGCGGATTAACCAGCAAGCTGCGACCAGTGCTCATGGATGTACTGCGCCGTGCGATCGGCGATGGCAGCCGTGGAGATCTGCGGCGGCGCGCCCAAGGACGAGGGGAACACGCTCATGTCGCACACGAAGAGGTTCTGCAGATCGTGCGCCCGGCACCACGAGTCGACCACCGAACGACCGGGATCTTCGCCCATCTTGCACGTGCTCTGCGGATGCGCCGAGGCCAGCACGATGTCGTTCGGGCGCAAGCCGCGCCGATCGATGGCACCCAGATCATCCCCGGGCTGCAGCCACAAGGGAGACTCATAGGGCACCAGCACCTTCTTGGCGCCGCCCGCAAACAGGATCTCGGCGCAGTGCTTCATCCCTTCCACGAACAGCCCCTGCTCCCTGGCGTTCACGCGGTAACGAATTGCCGGCTTCCCTGCGCGATCGACGCCGACGCTGCCGGCAGACGCATCATGCATGAGCAGCAGGATGCCGGCCATCCGGTGGTAGTTCTTCATCAGCTCCCAGTGCGCCACTCCAAAGCCCGGTAACTGGGCAGCCGTCATCACCGGAAACGCGTACACGGGCATGATAATGTACCCGCTGTCGGGGTCTTTCTCCAGATCAATGAACTCATCGACGTAGTAGCTCTGCGGAACCCCGCGGTAGCCGTAGATGTCCTCGTCGTAGATCCCCGCCAGCAGCACGCTGGGATGGAGATGGAGATTCCGGCCCACCTGGGCGCTGCTGTTGGCGAGACCGCTCTCCAGAAGGATTTGCGGCGAGTTGATGGCGCCTGCCGACAACACCACCACCTGCGCCTCGACCCGGACCTGATGCCGCGGGCGCCCCAGCGCGTCCACCACGCTCCCTTCCACTGCGCGCACGCGCCGGCCGGATGCTTGGATCTTTCGGACAGGACAATCCGCGAAGATGCGGGCGCCTGCGGCGACCGCCGCCGGCACGTAGGTAACGAGCATGCTCTGCTTGGCGTCAAACGGACACCCCAGCAGGCAGAACCCACTAGTCGTACAGTTCTCGCGGTTGTGGTTGGCGATCAGGCCATGGTAGCCGAGCTTCTCGCAGCCCTCTCGGATCTTGTTGTTGAGCGTGTTCACCTCCTGAGGCGAGATCGGCTTCACCTTCAGCATCCGTTCGACGCGCTCGAAGAACGGCACCATCTGTTCCTCGCGCATCTCGCGCACCCCGTCTTCGCGGCGCCACTTTTCCAGGATCGGCGCCGGTGTACGAAAGCAGTAGCACAAATTGTGGACCGTCGAGCCGCCGACGCTGCGCCCCTGCAGGATCAGGATCGACTGGTCCACCGTCGCTCGCTGGCCCATGTCTTCGTACAGCAGCGGCATCATCTCATCTTCGCGCTGCGTGAAGTCGTACTTGGTATAGTGCCCTCCCTGCTCGAGGACCACCACCTCCCGACCCGCCTCAGCCAACTCCTTCGCTACCACCGCCCCGCCAGCCCCCGACCCAATGACACACACCTCGGCTTTCAGGTTGAGGTCGCCGGTGACCTGCCCGCCTCGCGTAATCATGCTGGCCGTTCAGCGCACAGCGCTCAGGATGGGCCGCTGCTCAGAGCTGCGCATTCAGGACCCGCCGGGGCCGCGCCACCCACGGACCATCGTAGTGGATGCCCTTCCATGTCGCATCCTGAGAGTAGTAGCCAAGCATGGACAGGTTCTTCAGGGCGCGAAAGCCGAGCCTCCGTATCCGGAGACGGCTGGTCGCCCAGCTGCGAATGTAGTCATCGCGCCCTCGCGGCAGCATGCCGGTAAACGTGTTGAGCTTGCCCTCGAGCAGCGGCGGGCCCCACTCGAACGCCACCAGCAGCCAGCGGAACTGCGACTGTACGCTCGGGGCCAGCTGCAATAGGGCTTGATCGATCGTCGCTACCGCACGCGTATCGCGCACCGCGGGCATGCCATCGCCGCCGGTAAAGACCATGCGTTCGATGACCGCCGCCAGCACCTGGGCCTGTCGGCCGGTCAGCACCTGCAGGCCGACCGCGGCCACCGGGGGAGCCGCCAACGCAGCCGCCGGGCGCAGCCGCGACAGCGCGAGCAACCCAGCGCTCACTGCCATGTAGCGCAGGACGGAACGACGCGACAGCGCAGGCAGCAGCCCCGTCGTCTCTGCCATGAGGCTGAGCTAGCCGACTTTGCGCATCGTTTGCAAGGGACACGCGCGTGCAGCAGCTCAGGCCGGCGGGGTGGGGCCACTGAAAAACCGATGGAACGCGCGCGGCAGGACCCGGTAGTCGGCCGGTAGTGGCCGGAGATGCCGTGCCGGATCAACGCTACTGTAGGTATTCCAAAAAAGCACAGGCCCGCGGCGATACTCAGGCGTACGCAATGCGTCAAGCATCGCCGCCAGGCATTTCGCCGTGTAGGTCGTCTCGAGCTCGATCCCTTCCAGCTGCCGCATCAGATCCCGTGCCCGCTGTCCGGCCTCGGTCGGCGCACCGTACGTGGGGCCGAGATAGGCGGTCATGACGCGAAAGTCCTCCGCTCCCGGGGCTTCCGGCGCCAGGTCCGCGTGTTGCCGCAGCACAGCCAGGGTCTTCGCCGACAGCCTGGCCAGCTTCGCGGGAGACGGCGGCAGGATATCCGTGACCAGGACTGCAACCACGCGCGCCTGCAAGCCGGCGAGTCTGGCTCCGAGCACCAAACCGGCGGCCGTTCCACCGCTGCCCAACGGCACGAAGATCCAGGCCGGCTCGGGCAGCTCACCCGCTGCGATCTGCTCCCGCAATTCGAACGCCGCATTGACGTAGCCCAGCGTTCCCAAGGGTGAGCTCCCGCCAGCGGGAATGATGTACGGCAGCTCGCCGTGCAGTAGCTCGCGGCCACACACCCGCAGCGCCCGCGCCACCAAGCGGGGGACCGTGGGTGCGTAGTGCATCTCCGCCCCGGCCGCCCAGTCGAGCAGCAGGCAGCGGCGCACATGCTCGGTCACGGGCTGCCGCAGCAACACCAGAATCCTGCGCAGGCCCACGGCGCGCGCACAGATCGCCGTCGCCAGTCCGTGATGCGTGCCGACCCCGCCGAAGGTCAGGACCGCCTTCTTCCCTGCGGCCAGTGCCTGCCCGAGCAGGAACTCCAGCTTACGCGGCTTGTTGCCGCCGTACAGCGCGCAGCTTTCATCGTCGCGCTTCACCCACAGTCCCTCGCTGCCCACTTCGTGGCCCAGTCGCCGCAGCCGGTGGACACGGGTCGGCAGCGCCGTCAGGGAAGCACGCGGCAGTCGCCCGGCGAGCGCGGGGCACCAACGCTCGATGGCCAGAGCACAGTGCTCAGAGTGCCGCTGCAGGTGTCGTGTCCCGTCTGGCACAGTGCCATGCCCATTAGCACGCCCTCCGCCACGCGACGAGAGTCGACATTCTGGAGAGGGGCTGAATTGCGCCACCTGTGGGGCTGAGCTATAGCTCTTGATGAGCAATGAACGGGCGAGACTTTCTCACGTTGATCGAGACGGGGGGGGTGGTCATGTACCCCCTGCTCCTCTGTTCGATCGTGAGCATCGCAGTGATCATCGAACGCTTGTGGACTCTCTCCCGTGCAGCGCGTGCGGGGGCGCGCTTGCACCAGTTGGTCACGGAGGCCATCGACGAGGGAAGCGCGACGGATGCGCTGGCAGTCAGCCGGCGCGACACTTCGCCCCTCGGCACAGTGTACAAGGCGATCCTCAGCCGCAGCCATGACACGGAAGAGGTTCGCGGCCGGATTGCCATCCGGCGTCATGCGGAAACGGCGCGCGCGCTCAAACGCTATGTGTGGCTGCTCGGTACGGTTGGCAGCTTGGCGCCGTTCATTGGTTTGTTCGGAACGGTCATCGGCATCATCCGCGCCTTCGAAAACATGGCCGCCACCGGCTCGGGCGGGTTTGCGGTCGTCGCGGCGGGCATCTCCGAAGCGCTCATCGCCACCGCTGGTGGTCTCCTGGTGGGTGTGCTGTCGATCTTCGCGTACAACGCCTTCATGGTACGCGTTGGCAATTTATCTGCGCAGTGGCGCGAGCAGACGGATGAGTTGCTCGTCCAGCTGGCCGCCCGCACACCGCGCGAAGGGAGTATCCCCCGTGTCGTTCAGTCCCGTTGATCCGGAAGGTGGTGACACCGATATCGTCGCCGAAATCAACGTCACGCCGCTGACCGACATCTTTCTCGTGTTGCTCATCATCTTCATGGTGACAAGCACGGCCCTGACCCAACAGGGAACGAAGGTCAACCTGCCACGAGCTGGCGCCGGCAGTGCCGAGCCGTCCGGTGTCATCGTAACGGCCACCGCTGACCACCGTGTAGAGCTCAACGGGAAGTCGGTCACGATGGCGGAGCTGGGTCCGGCGCTGGCGGCGACCTTCGAGCATGGTTCGGAACGCAACGTCATTCTCCGGGGTGACCGCAACGTCGTGCTGGAGCAAGCGGTACAGATCATGACGATTGCCAAGGAGGCGGGCGCCGCCAAAATCGCGATTGCCACGGCGCCGGCCGAGGTACAGTCCCGGTAGGGAGCACCTCCGGGGGGCTGCCTGACAAGGACGCGTTGCGCACGAACGGACATGGACGACAGCTCAACCGCACCGAACACCCCAGAGAGCCACTCCTTGGCCACGCTGCGAGAGATCTTCGCCTCGGGTCGCCCACTGGTGTACGTCCACTCGCCCGAAGAACGGCGCATCGCCGGCTTGCTTCACGAGGCCGCTCGTCGGTTCTTCCCCGCGCCAGTCCCAGTCTGGACGTGGACGCTCACGGAAGGCCTACGAGGTGATAGCGGGACGGCAGCGAGCGCCGGCGCGTTGAGCGCGCGGGCAGTCCTAGACTTCGTGGCCAGCTACGACGGTGCGGCGGTCTTCCACCTCAAGGATTTCCACGAACCGTTGCAGCAGGCGCCGGAGGTTCGCCGGCGCTTGCGGGACCTCTACGAGTGCTGCTTCGATCGCGGCAAATTCGTGGTCATCTCCTCCCCCGTGCGTTTCATCCCCGAAGAGCTCGCCCGCAGCATCGTCTATTTCGAGCTCAGCGTTCCCGATGTAGTCGAACTGCTCAGTTTCTTGCATCAGGAGGCTGCGCGCATCGCGGCAGCTGGCGGCGTGGCTGACACGAGTGACACGACGCTCTCCCAGCTCGCCCGGGCGTTGCAAGGGCTCACGCTGGACGAGGCGCGCCACGCGGTGCGCCGGGCCCTCGCGAGCAGGAAGGTGTTGGACCAGGAGTCGGTCCCGGTGCTGCTCGAGGAGAAAAAGCTGCTCGTCAACCGGACCGGGCTGGTCGAGTACGTTGCGGACGGCACGGATATCGAAGCGGTGGGTGGCCTGCAGATCCTCAAGAAATGGCTGCAAGAGCGGCGAAAGCTGTTTCAACTCCGCGACGCGGTCAGCAGCGAGATCGTGCCCAAGGGGGTACTGATCATGGGCATCTCCGGCTGCGGGAAGAGCCTCTCGATCAAAGCGATCGCTGCCTGCTTCGAGCTGCCTTTGTATCGTATCGATATGACCGAGGTGTTCTCCGGACGCCACGGCAACCCGGAAGCGGCGTTTGTACGGGCGTGCCATATGCTGGAAGAAATCGCTCCCGCCGTAGTGTGGTTCGACGAGATCGAGGCGGGAATCACTTCCCAGACCAAGGATGCGACTGGCCAGTTAGGCCGTATCTTCGGCTTCTTTCTGACGTGGATGCAGGAAAAGGCTCGCGGCCTGTTCGTGGGTGCAACGGCGAACCGCATCGACCTGTTGCCCGCCGAGATGATTCGGAAGGGACGTTTCGACGAGGTGTTCTTCGTGGACCTGCCACTGGACGACGAGCGCGTCGAGATCTTCGCCGTGCACTTGAAGCGCCGCGGCATTGATCCGAGCGGCTTCAACCTCGAGCGCCTGAAGCGTTTCACCAAGGGCTGGACGGGCGCCGAGGTGGAGCAGTGCGTGATTGCCGCCATTACGGCCGCCCGTCTCGAGAACCGCACGGTCACCGATGACGATCTGCTGAACGCGACGGGACACATCGTGCCGCTGTCCAAGACCATGAAGGAGCAGGTCGATCACATCCGCACCTGGGCCTTCGACCGGGCCGTGCGTGCCTCCCCGCGTGAGTTCGCGCGCTAGGGACTGTGCCCCCGCGATGCCGAAACGCAAGCGCTTGCCGCGGACTTCCAGTCTGGGCGAATACATCCGCCGCCAGCGCCAGCTGGCCAATATTTCGCTGCGCAAAATGGCGGAGCAAAGCGGCATCTCGGCTGCCCTTCTCAATGAGATCGAAAACGGCCTGCGCAACCCCAGCGGCACGATTCTTCAATCGATCGCGGGTGCCCTGCGCCTGTCTGCGGAAACGCTGCACTTGCAGGCTGGAGTACTCGACCCGCAGGATGTCGACACGGTCGATGCAGTGCGGGAGATTCGCCGCGATCCCAATCTCACCGAGCGGCAGCGTGACGTGCTGATCGAAATCTACGAAGCCTTCCGCCTCGCCAACCGCAGCCGGCGCGACTGACCACAGCGCACCACCATGTCCTCCGATGCCGCGTCGAAGACTCGGAGGGTGACAGGGTTGACAACCGGGGCCAGCAGGTTTCTATCTCTGCGTGAACGAGGGGGCTGGAGCGAAAGCCCGCAGGAGGGCCTTCGCTCGCCTCGAGGCACGGGAGCATGCAAGCGATTAGCCGAACGCGCATCGAGATCACCGACAACCTCGATCTCCTGCTCCGCGTCATGCCGCCGCGAGTGCGCGAACAGATCGAACGCTGTGAGGATCTGCCTGCGCTGCTCGAAGTGGTGCTGGATTTGGGACGTCCTCCCGAAGCGCGTTTTCCTACCCGTGTGGTACCGCTCAGCCTGGAATCGGTAGCGCGCGACGATCTGGACTACACCACCGGTCGCATCAGCGCCTTCACGAACGATAATCGCGCCGGGATTGAACGAACGCTGCACCGCATCTCCGCCCTCCGCAACCGGCTGGGAGAAATCATCGGTCTGACTTGCCGTGTCGGCCGCGCCGTGTACGGAACGGTGGAGATCGTGCGCGACGTCGTCGAGTCGGGCAAGAGCATTCTCCTGTTGGGCCGCCCAGGGGTGGGCAAGACCACGCTGCTGCGGGAAGCCGCACGCGTGCTGGCCGATGACCTCGGCCGGCGCGTGGTGATCGTCGACACGTCCAACGAAATCGCGGGCGACGGCGATATTCCACACCCCGGCATCGGCCGGGCGCGGCGCATGCAGGTGCCGTCGCCTGACCGGCAGCACGCGGTCATGATCGAAGCGGTGGAGAATCACATGCCGGAGGTGGTGGTGATCGACGAGATTGGCACCGAGGCCGAGGCCCGCGCCGCGCGCACGATCGCCGAACGCGGTGTCCAGCTCATCGCCACGGCCCACGGGACGAGTCTGGAGAACCTCATCGCCAACCCGACCCTGGCTGACCTTGTCGGCGGTATCCAGGCGGTGACACTGGGCGACGAAGAGGCCCGGCGCCGGCATACCCAGAAGACGGTGCTCGAACGCAAGGCGCCACCGACCTTCGAGGTGCTCATCGAAATTCGCGATCAAGATCGTTTCGCCGTGTACGCCGATGTGGCACAGGTGGTCGACGCACAGCTACGGGGCTACCCGATCACGCCGCAGGTACGCGTCCGGCGTCCCGATGGCGGCGTCGACATCGACGCACCTCCGCAGGCGCCGCACCGCGTCGGACCGGTTGGCGAACGCACACAGCGACCGTTGCGGATTTTTCCCTACGCCGTCAGCCGCCAGCGCCTGGACCGCGCCATACGGGAGCTGGGGGTGAATGCGGCCGTCACGAGCCAGCCGCGCCGCGCGGATGTCGTCGTGACGCTACGCGCCTTAGCCAAGAAGCGTCCGAAGAAACTGCGCGAGCTGATGGTCGACGACACACAGGTACACGCCATCGGCGGCAACACACAGGCCAAGATCGTCGAGTTCCTGCGCGAGCTGTTCGAGCTCTCCAGTGCCACGAGCGACCAGGCCGACGCCCTGCGGGAGGCCGAACACGCGATTACTGCGGTCATGGCTCGCGGTCAGGCCGTCGCGCTCGGGCCACAGGGCCCCCACCTGCGGCGTTTGCAACACCAGTTGGTGGAGGCCTACGGCCTTGTGTCGGAAAGCACCGGGCGCGGTGCAGGACGGTGCGTCGTCGTGCGACCCCGCTGAGGGGGGCCGCCCGGCGCATGGGAAGGGGCGCGGCGAGCTGCCTCCGAAGACCGGCGATACGCGGCCTCCGAGCGCTTGTTGTTGAAGAACGTCAGTCCGCAGTCGAGCCCTCAGTTTGCCGCTTCGAAGAGGCCGGCAGCGCCCATGCCGCCACCGATGCACATGGTGACGATTCCCCACCGTTTCTTCTGCCGGCGGAGCTCGAAGAGCAGCGTTCCGACCATGCGCGAGCCGGTCATGCCGTAGGGGTGGCCGATCGAAATCGCACCACCGTTGGGGTTGAGCTTGGCTTGGTCGATGCCAAGTCGGTCACGGCAATACACCGACTGCGACGCGAAGGCTTCGTTCAACTCGATGATGTCGATGTCGTCGAGCTTCATGCCGCGCAGCTTCAGCAGCTTCGGCACCGCGAACACCGGCCCGATACCCATTTCATCGGGTTCACAGGCGGCGAAGACGCAGCCACGAAAGAAGCCGAGCGGCGGAACGCCGAGCGCCTTGGCCCGCTCGTTGGACATGATCAAGGTCGCCGAGGCCCCGTCGGAGAACTGCGACGAGTTGCCGGCCGTGACGCTGCCTCCTTCCTGGAAGGCAGGGCGGAGCTTGGCGAGGCCCTCCAAGGTCGTGTCGGGGCGGTTGCACTCGTCGCGTTCGACGGTCACCTCCTTGGTCGACTTCTGGCCCGTGGCCTTGTCCGTCACCTCCATGGTGACTGTCATGGGGACGATCTCGTCCTTGAACTTGCCGGCCTTCTGCGCCGCGGCGGTGCGCTGCTGCGAGATGAAGGCGAACTCGTCCTGTTTCTCGCGACTGACCTTGTAGCGTTCGGCAACGATTTCAGCTGTCATGCCCATGGGCATGTAGATCGCCTTCTTGTGATCCGTCAGCCAGGGATTGAAGAGGTTCTTCTTGTTGAAGTCGTTCTGCAGCATGGTGATCGATTCGAGGCCGCCGCCGATCACCGCCTCGGCACCTTCCACCTGCACCATATGCGCCGCCACGGCGATGGCGTTCAGGCCCGAGGAGCAAAAACGACTGACCGTCACACCCGGCACGGTGATCGGCAACCCGGCCATCACGGCAACGTTGCGGCCGACGTTGAATCCCTGAGGTCCTTCCGGGAATCCCGTACCCATGACCACATCCTCAATCTCCGCCGGATCGAGCTGCGGGACCTTCTTGAGCAGATCCTTGACGCAATGGACAGCCATATCGTCCGGCCGTGTGAGGTTGAACGATCCACGAAACGACTTTGCGAGACCGGTTCGAGAACTGGCCACGATCACAGCTTCACGCATGGTCAACTCCTTTGAGGTCGTCTTGGCCGGTACTTTCTCAGGACTCCGCGCGTCTTGCAAGCGGGGACCTTACCGGCGTCGCATCATCGCTGCCCGCCGGCAGCGCACCACGACTTCACCGCGCTGATTATGGGCACGGTGCTCGAAGATCACGATCCCCCACTGGGGGCGTGAACGCGATGGGCGCTTCTCGACCACCTCGGTTTCCGCGTACAGCGTGTCCCCATGAAACACGGGCTTCGGAAACTCGACCTTCTCGAAGCCCAGGTTGCCCACCGTCGTCCCGAGCGTCGTGTCACCCACGCTGAGGCCGACGGCGATACCCAAGGTCAGAATACTATTCACCAGTGGCCGGCCGAAGTCCGTTTGCCTGGCGAACTCATGATCCAGGTGCAACGGCTGGGGATTCATCGTCATCGTGGTGAACAGGACATTATCGGTCTCGGTAATCGTGCGCCCCGGTTGGTGGGTGAACACGTCCCCGACGTTGAGCTCTTCGAAGAACTTGCCGGCCATCACACCGCCTGGGCGCTACCGACCGCGGACAGCCCGCTGCTCGGCTCCCGAACGCGCTCGACGCAGCGCTTGAACTCCCGGTGCCAGTTGGTCACTGTCCCGAACTGTTTCAGGTACGCGTCCAGACCCATGAGGGCACGCGCCAGGAAGACACGGTGGCCGACCGCCTTGAACAACCGGTTCTCGAAGCCAATGGTGGCCACCTCCATACTTTTCTCGACGGAGTGAAAGTCGCGCGGATCAAACTTGCGATCTCGCATGACCGGTTCGAAGATGACATACATGATACGCGCCAGTGGGGCGGGATCGTCGCCCGGATCGAGGAAGCCCAACCGCACGAAGCAGTCTGCCATCGTCGCCTCGTCGCGGGCGAGAATCGCCGCGGCGAGCTGATGATACGCTCGGCGGATGTCTTCCGGAAAGATGCGGATGGACCCGAAGTCGAGAATCGCCAGTTTCGGGTGGAACGTCACCAGGTAGTTTCCCGGGTGCGGGTCGGTGTGCAGGACCCCGTACTCGAAGACCTGGCGCCACAGGACCCGGAAATACTTCAGCGCCACCCAATCCTTGAGCGACTGCTCCACCCCTGGCCCGAGAATCTCCTGAAAAGAGTAGCCTTCAACCAAGCCCATCGTCAGCACGCGGCGCGACGACAAGTCGGGATAGACGTCCGGGATGATCACTTCATCGTCGTCCCGGAACATCTTCTGGAACAGCGCAATGTTCTTGGCCTCATTGACGTAGTCGAGCTCCTCGTGCAGGCGTTCCTCGAGCTCGCGGTACACATCCGATTGGTCGATCTTCTGCCGCATCACATCGCGGCCGATCAAGGTGAACGTGTGCAGCAGCGCTTTGATGTTTTGCAGATCCTGATTCACGGTCTGCTCGACACCGGGATACTGCACCTTCACCACGACCTCCGTACCAGTCTTGAGCCGCGCCTTATGCACCTGTCCCAGCGACGCGGCCGCAAACGCCTCTGCGTCAAACGACGTAAACAGCTCTTCCGGCGGGCGGCCCAGCTCCCGGATGACTTGTTTCCGAATGAGCGGGTAGTCCATCGGTGGCACTGACGACTGTACCACCGACAGCACCTGCAGCGCTTCCGTGGGAAGGATATCGTCACGCATGGACAGCATCTGCACCAGCTTCATGAACGCGCCGCGCATTTCCTTGGAGCGTTCGACGATGCGGATGGCATTCTTGATGTGAGTATCGAGCAGGGCCTGCTGCCGCTTGTCTGCGGAACGAAACGGCCAGCGCAGCGCCTGCCAGACGTAACTCGACCCGACCGAGGTCGCCAGCTCGCCGACTTTCAGCACCCGTCTGGCGCGTCCGCTGGTGAGGCGGTCACTCCCTTTCCCTCTCCGTGCTGCCGTGCGCGCGGCCATGGCTCGATTCTAGATTTCGGCCGCGAGATTGTCGAACGCCTCAGGACTGCTGTTCACAGGTCCGGTAACAGAACGATTTCCCCCTCCTTACCAAGGAGGGGGAAACCGCGCAGAAGACGGCACTATCATTCTGAACGGCTACACTCGGCCGCTCCCGGGTGGCTTCCTTCTTCCAAATGGAAAAAGGTCAAGACGAGAGAGCTTGCTATGAAGACCTACCGGCGCTTCGGCTGCCTCTTTCGCCGCGTCAGCGAACGGGCCACTGAACGTGCGGAGCGCTTCGTCACGGCGCCCGCGCTCCCCCGTCCTGGAACGGCCTGCTTCGTCCGGCCCGCCCCGCGGGCTCTCGACCGCGCCGGCGACGGTAGGTCCGCCCGCGCCGCTTCACGCGCACGGCGCGCCGTGACCCAGCCAGCGTGTTGCCGTTCGTCCTTTGCGTTGAATACCAACGCGCCGGGCGCAACGTCCTGGCGCACCGTTGTGCCCGTTGCGACGTAGGCGTCGTGCCCCACCGTCACTGGGGCCACCAGCTGCGAGTCGCTGCCGACTTGCACCCGATCACCGATTACCGTGCGGTGCTTGTGGAAACCGTCGTAGTTGCAGGTGATCGTCCCAGCCCCAATGTTTGCGTGCTCGCCAATCTCCGTGTCACCCAGGTAGGCGAGGTGCATTGCCTTCGTGCCCGCCCCCACCACGGCGTTCTTGGTTTCCACGAAGTCGCCGACGTGCACCCCCGGCCCCAGGCGCGTGCCGGGCCGCAGCTGCGCAAACGGACCGACCTGAGCCTGGTCGGCAACCATCGCGCCGGTGAGCACGACGCAGAACTTGAGGTGCACGTCGTTGCCGACCGTGGCATCGGTAATGAACGCACTACCATCCACTCGGCATCGTCGCCCGATGCGCGTCCGACCACGCAAGACGACGTTGGGCCCGATCACAGTATCGCGACCAATCTGCACGTCCGGCCCGATGTATGCGGTCGCCGGGTCGTCCAGTGTGACGCCCGCGGCCATCCACCTGTCGTTGATTTCTTCCCGCAAGGTCTTCTCCCTGGCAGCCAGGTCGGCGCGTGAGCTGATCTGTGCGCCTTCCCTGGCTGCCGCCCGGGCATCAGCGATCCGCGCCCCCTGTGCGGCCGCCAACGCGACGATGTCCGTGAGATACAGCTCCCGCTGTGCATTACCCGGCTTGAGGTGTTCGAGGATGTCGAAAAGAAAGTCCGCGGCGGCACAATACAGACCTACATTGATCTCGCACAGTCCGCGTTCCGCCACGCTGCAGTCGCGGTCTTCGACAATACGGGCCACACGCCCCCGGGGGTCACGAACGATCCTGCCAAACCCCACCGGGTCCTTCACGGTCGCGGTGAGCAAAGACAGGCGTGCCTGGGCGCGCTGATGTGCGGCGATCAGGCGCCGGAACGTCTCGGGGCGCAGAAAGGGGAGATCGCCGTAGACGAGCAGAAGGTCGCCGTCGAAGCCGCGCAGCGCTGCCCGGGCTGCCCGCGTCGCGTGCCCCGTCCCCCGCTGCTCGGTCTGCAACGCGAACTTGGGAGCGTACGGCTTGCAGGCGTCGCGTACCGCCTCCGCCTGGTAGCCGACGACGACCACGATAGGATCGACGTCAATGCGACGCAGCGCCGCAAGGGGATAGGAAATCAGGGGCCGGCCGCCCAGCGGGTGCAGCACCTTGGCCCGCTCGGACTTCATTCGGGTTCCGAGGCCCGCCGCCAGGACGATTGCTCCAACTGGTCGCTGTGTCTCCAAGGCGAGGGATTATAGCCGGGAGGGCACGGCCGTCAACGAAGTACAGCCGTATGCGAAGAACCTTTGCCGCCGGCCAGCCTGTTTGCTATGGCATGCCCCTGCGGGAGGGGACGAGACATCATGCCGACTGTGTACTTCGTGAAACAGGAGCGGGCCGTGGAGTGCCCGGTGGGAGCAAACCTGCGGCAAGTGGCCCTCGAGCACGGCATCGACCTCTACGTCTTTCCGAATAATCTGTTCAACTGTCGCGGCAACGGGCTCTGCGGCACGTGCCGCGTCCGTGTCGACAGCCCGCGCGCGCTGTCGGCCCGGACCCGAACCGATGAGCGCAAGTGTGGCTGGGAAGGCGACGAGATCCGTCTCTCATGTCAGACGAGAGTACTCACTGACGTTTCCGTCGTCACCAATCCGCGTAAGATTCTCGGCTGGACGAATCATTCCACGTATCAGTGGATGCAGGAACTAGAGTGAGGAATAGCCGTCAGCCCTTCAGCCGTCAGCTTTTGGCTTTCCGCTTTCCGCCTTCACCATCCGGCGGTAGGCGCCGCGGAAGTAGAGCAGCGGTTCCCCATCGTGGGCGCCGCCGGCCTCTACCTGACCGAGGAAAATGGTGTGGTCGCCGCCGTCGAAGATATCGACGGTGCGGCAGTCCAGGTAGCCGAGTGCACCCGATAAGATCGGCGCACCGGTCTCGCCGCGGCGCACGGGCAGCGCGCTGAACTTGTCGCCTCCGGAGACCGCAAACCGTTGCGAGAGGTGCTCATCCTCAGCAGCTAAAAAGTTGACCGCGAAAACGCGTGAGGCTTCGAAATGGGGGTAACTCTCGGAACCCTTATCGATACAGACCAGTACCAGCGGTGGCTCGAGGGATACCGAGGTAAATGCCGTGGCTGTCAGACCGTACGGCGCGCCGTCCTTACCCACCGTGGTGACGATGGTCACACCGGCAGCGAAGCAGCCGAGGACGGTGCGGAACTCTTGCTTTTGTACCGGCATACGCCGCAGTCTCCGGTCACCGTTCCCGCCACATCGGCATTGCCAGCAGCGGCCCACCTGCCCGCCACATGTGACAGGAGTCGACCGCGGCGTGCGGGCTCTCGGCGCGCCGGGGACGCATCTCCAGCTCTTCGACCAGACTGGGCATGCACTGGATCATCGCCGGCCCGAGCATGAACAGCAGGTGCTGCAGCGGCTCGAGGCCCTCCTGCAGTGCAAACAACTGCTGCACCTGCGCCGTATACCCTTTCTGCATGGTTTTCCCGACGAGCGCGCCGACAGTCGCAATCCGCTCCCACCCCCCCAGCACGTCCATCCCCGGCCCGCAACGCCGGACGCGGCCGGCGCTCGCAGTGATTGTCATGCTCGGCACCTCCACTTCCACGTCGGCCGTTGCTTCGAACGATTCCTCCAACTCCTCTTCGAGGGGCAAGGCGTTGGCACCAGGCGGATAGAGCAGATCAAACAGCATCCCGCGTAAGACCAGATGGAGCCCTTCCCCCTTCATGCCGTCGATGATCAGGCTACGCGCGAACACCGGGCTCCCCGCCGCGGCGGTCGCGCGGGTCGGGCCACGCCGCTTCCGCTCGCGATCCACTACCGATGCGATTGCGGGCCCGAGTAGCCGCAGCAGCGTAAACACGTGAAAGCAGCCGCGCGGGCCACCGACCTGATTCACCAAGGCTGTCCCGTACCCGTCCTGCAGCGAGACGCCGACCAAGCCTTGTACGTTCGGCAACCGGTCCGGGCAGCCCTCGCCGCGGGTTGCTGGACTTCCGGCAAAGGGGAACGCCGACATCGACGGTTGAATACGGCGGATGCGGAGCGTGGGATACGCGAGCTCCAGCTGTACCGCCATGTCATGCACCACGCCGGGGCCTTGCAGCTTGCCACCCAGGGGGACAATGCCGCGTTTGCGTAAATCGAAAATCCGCCCATCCGCAACCACGCTGTCATCCTCCCCCCAGGTGAGGCGCAGCGAAATCATGCGCGTGTGCAGCGGAGTCAACAACATCGTACTAGGCTCGGCACAGTCCACGCGAGCACCAGCCTCCTCGCCCTCCGGGAGAGGATTGAGGTGAGGGGGTCCGATAACTTCTTCCTTGTTTCATCGGGGCATTCCGCGTCCGGTCAGCGTGCAGATGTGGTACTCTTGTCATCCCCCCACCGTGACCCTTTCCCTGAGAAGGAACCACCATTTGTTCCGCTCACACGATCCCCTTCTCGCGCAACGCGGCAATGGCGGGCGCAGCCATACCTAGCAGGTGCCCCAGCACCTCGTCCGTTGCCTCGCCGAGCAGCGGAGCTGGCCGCACCTCAGTGCGCGAATCGGACAAGTGCAGCGGGTTCCCAGGCATGGTGAAGGTTCCAGCCTGCGGATGCTCGACGTCCACAATCATACCGCGTTCCCTGAGGTGGCGGTCATTGATGACATCGGCGGTGTCGAACACCGCGCTGCACGGCACACCGGCCTTCGCCAGCGTGTGCATCACCTCCCATTTGTCCCGCTGCCGTGTCCAGCTGGCAATCATATCGAATACCGCCTCGCGGTGCTGGTTCCGTTCCCGGATCTCGGTGTAGCGGGGATCACCGACGAGGTCGCTGCGCCCGATGCACTGCAGCAACGCCTCCCACATCTGCCGGGTGGTGAGGAAGAGGTAGACGTAGTCGTTGGCGCCGCCAGGCGCACACGGGTACAGATCGACGGGCACCAGCTGCGGCACGCTGTTCCCCATCCGGGCCACGGGCGTGTTGGTCACGTACTGGCCAAGCATCCTGACCCGCATGAAGTTGACCACGGCCTCCTGCATCGCCACTTCCACCTTCTGCCCCCGGCCCGTACGTTGCCGCTGCACTACCGCCGCCAGGATACCCGCAGCCGCATGGACGCCGCTGCCGGTGTCACCAAGGGTGGGGCCCGGGGCACAGGGCGGTGAGTCCGGAAAGCCGGTGACACTAAGCGCCCCGCCCGCTGCCTGTGCGACGGTGTCGAAGCACTTGTAGGCAGCGTACGGCCCGGAGCTGCCGAACCCCTTGATCGTCGCGTAGATCAGTGGCGGGTGGATGGCGCGCAGCGTGTCGTAGTCGAGGCCGAGCCGTTCCATCACCCCGAACGCGAAGTTCTCGACCAACACATCGCAATGTGGCACCAGCCGCTTGAAGAGGGAACGGCCTTCTTCCGTGCGCAGGTTGAGGGTGACGCTGCGCTTATTCGCGTTGAGCACCAGGAAGTAGAACGAATCCTTCCCCGCTCTGACCCCGAAAGACGACCGGCCCGGCTCCCCGTGCTGGGGTGGCTCGACCTTGATGATTTCCGCTCCCAGAAAGCCTAGGAGCTCCGTGCAGGACGTGCCCGCTTCGAACTGGGTGAGATCAAGCACCCGCAATCCACTCAACGCCTGCATATCACCCCTTTCTCAG